>CAMZKT010000060.1 GCA_947311435.1 uncultured Desulfocapsa sp. | reverse complement strand
TTTTTGTTGAGCTTGAAGAAGGTGTTGAAGGGCTGATTCATGTCTCCGAAATGACATGGTCCAAGAAACCTCGTCATCCATCCAAAATGGTTGCCGTTGGTGATGAACTTGAGATTATGGTGCTCAACATCGAGCCAGAAACCAAACGTATCTCACTTGGAATGAAACAACTCCTTCCCAACCCATGGGATCTTGTTACAGACAACTATCCCGTTGGTTCTGTCATTGAAGGAAAGGTGAAGAACATCACTGACTTTGGAATTTTCATCGGCATCGAAGAAGGAATCGACGGTCTTATTCATGTTTCTGATCTTTCATGGACCGAACGAATCAAGCACCCTTCTGAAAAATATGCAAAGGGTGAGACCATCCAGGCAGTTGTGCTGAAAATCGACAAAGAACACGAACGGTTCTCTCTGGGAATAAAACAACTTGAACCGGATCCATGGCAGGCAGCATACAACAATTTCCCTTCTGGGACAGTCATTGAAGGAAAAATCACCAATGTTACTGATTTTGGTGTTTTTGTCCAGTTGGAAGAAGGAATAGAGGGTTTAGTTCATGTCTCTGAAATTTCAAAGGATAAAATAAAAACTCCCGTTGGGATGTATGAAGTGGGTGACACCCTGAAAGCCATTGTTATCAATGTCTCCGCTAAAGACAGAAAAATCGGTCTCTCCATCAAAACCCTGGAAGAAGATGGAGAAGAGGGTGCAGCTGAAAACTACGCCAAGAAAAAAGAGGAAGCAGCTGCTGCTGCACCTTCTACTTTTGGTGACCTGCTGAAGGCCGCAGCCAGCGATGGTAATGACGAGGAAGCAGCAACTGATAAGTAGCAGGTAAACACTTGCTCCTCTCCCCTCACAGGTTGTTGTACCCAAAAACAATTCTTTTTCGGTACAACAACTTTTTTTATTTTGTTTATTTTTCGCCTATGCCGGGCAGATACGTTTAGATATGCTTAAAAAAGAACTTGTTAATGAAGTGAGCACCGACCTTGACCTCAGTAAACATGATGTGGGCTCTGCTCTCGATATCATGCTTGCAACCATGGAAGAAGCCTTAAGGAATGAGCGGCGTATAGAGCTTAGGGGTTTTGGTAGCTTTGCCGTCAGAAAAAGGAAGGCTCGCAGTACCAAGAACCCAAAGACCGGGACAATCATGAATATCCCGGAACGAAAAACCATTCATTTTACCATGAGTAAATCGTTGAAAGAGGCGCTCATCAAAGACTGAGACTGAAAATAACAACTTAATACGTTTTTTTGCTTTCAATGTTGAGGATTCACACAGCACCAAACTGTTTGAATCCTCATTGTTATTTAGTTACCTTACTTTTTTAAAGCTGTAACATAAGCCCAAAAACCGTAAATACTCTTGAGACTCAACAGCTTGGCAACCCCATGCTTATCTTGCTAGAAAGGACGCCATAACGGCATCCTGAAATAACATTAGAGAAAAGGGCTTACATCCCCCTTTCCCTCACGAAGCACTATGGGAAAATCACCAGTGAGGTCAATAAGAGAAGAAGGATCTGAGAAGACATTTCCTCCATCGATTACCAGATCCACCAATTTTCCATACAAACAATCTATATCATAGGGGTCTGATGCGACATTTTCCTCCGCATCAGCAGGAATAGATGTGGTGATAATAGGATTTCCCAGTGTGTCAAGAAGCATTATGCAAATCGGGTTCTCAGGTACTCTAATACCTACTGTTTTTTGTTTGGTGAACATGGCCTTGGGAACAAGTTTTGTTCCAGGAAGCACAAAAGTGTATGGCCCGGGAAGATTCTTTTTCAGAAGCCTGTAGGCAATATTGGAAACATGGGCAAATTTACTGATATGCTTCAGGTCTGAGCACATAAAAGAAAAAGGTTTCCCCTTTGGTCTTTGCTTAATCCTGACAATCCTTTTCACGGCCTCTCGATTGGAGAAATCACAGCCAATTCCATAGCCGGTATCTGTGGGATAGCAGATAACAGCTCCACGTTTCATTTTGTCAACAACCTGTTGAATGAGCCTCTGTTGTGGATTATGTGGATTAATTGCAAACAACATTTTTTTCTCCTTTCATTTCTCACAATAGAGCATATATGTGTTTGGAAGGCAAAACCTAATAAAGTTTGACCTTTCCTGGTTCAATGCTAAAATAAGACCGTTATATATTCTGCATGGATGGGGTTGTCCGCCTGACCGGATTGCTGCCACCACAGACAACCCCACAGCCATATTTGTTTAGGAGTTACCATGTTACCTGAAATAATAGAAACCGCCCTCACCTTTGACGACCTGCTTCTCTGTCCTTCAGCCTCACAGGTTCTCCCCAACGAAGTATCACTAGCGACCAGGCTTACCAAAACCATAGGCCTTAATGCACCGTTGATCAGTGCTGCAATGGATTCGGTAACTGAACATCGCACAGCCATCGCCATGGCTCGTGAAGGTGGCCTTGGTATTATTCACAAAAATATGTCCATTGAATCCCAGGCCAAAGAAGTCGAGCGTGTAAAGAAGTCCGAGTCGGGGATGATTATTGACCCGATCACCGTAAAAGAAACGCACTCTGTTGGCGAAGTCGAAAAAATCATGGCAAAATACAAGATTTCCGGTTTACCTGTCCTCCGTGAAGGAAAGCTTGTGGGCATCGTCACCAATCGTGACCTTCGTTTTGTTTCCGATGAGGATCTACGGGTGGGCGATGTTATGACATCTAAAAATCTTGTAACAGCTGAAGTTGGAATCAGCCTGGAACATTCAAAAGCGCTGCTCCACGAACATCGAATTGAAAAACTTCTGGTTGTAGATGACAACGGAGAACTTAAAGGGCTGATTACCATCAAGGATCTTGAAAAAATCAAAAAATACCCGCTGGCTGCTAAAGATGACCTTGGCAGGCTGCTGGTTGGTGCAGCCCTGGGCGTTGGAGACGATATTGAGAGCAATGCACAAATGCTGGTGGATGCCGGTGTTGATGTGGTGGTGCTTGATTCTGCCCACGGTCACTCCGAAGGAGTTCTCCGGGCCGTCGGAAAAACCAGAGCCACGTTCCCCGATTTACAAATTATAGCTGGTAACGTAGCCACCGGAGAAGGAACAGAAGCTCTGATTAAAGCCGGAGCAAACTGCGTAAAAGTAGGTGTGGGCCCCGGATCCATCTGTACCACTCGTATTGTCGCCGGTGTGGGAGTTCCACAAATGACAGCTATCCAGAAAGCGGTGGCTGTGGCAGCTAAATATGGCGTTCCCATCATCTCTGACGGAGGGATCAAACATTCCGGTGAACTTGCAAAGGCCATTGGCGCCGGTGCCCATACCATCATGATCGGCTCTCTCTTTGCCGGAACTGACGAGACACCTGGAGAAACATTTCTCTACCAGGGACGAACCTACAAAGGCTACCGTGGCATGGGATCCTTGGGTGCCATGCGTAAAGGGTCATCGGATCGTTACTTTCAGTCCGAAGTTTCCAGCCAATCCAAACTGGTACCTGAAGGCATTGAAGGAAAGGTTCCCTATCGCGGCCCTCTCAGCAATGTTATCTACCAACTCCTTGGCGGGCTGCGATCAGGTATGGGCTACGTGGGAGCTGCAGATATTGAAGAGTTGCGGGAAAAAGCAAAATTCGTAAAAATTTCCGCGTCAGGCCTCCGTGAGTCCCATGTCCATGATGTTATTATAACAAAAGAAGCACCTAACTATCGCACAGCATAGAGATACGATTTCATGAATCTACATAACGAAAAAATAGTAATCCTTGACTTTGGTTCTCAAACCACCCAACTGATCGCCAGACGTATTCGCGAACAAAAGGTCTATTGTGAGATCCATCCTTTCTCAACATCCATTGAAAAAATCAAGGCAATGCAGCCCACTGGCATCATCCTCTCCGGTGGCCCCCGCTCAGTCTATGACTCCGATGCCCCCCATTCCCATCCGGCCGTTTTTGACCTTGGCCTTCCGGTCCTTGGAATTTGCTATGGAGCTCAACTCATGATTCAGCAACTAGGAGGTGAAGTTGAAAACACAGACAAACGTGAATTCGGGAAAGCTAACCTCATCATCCAAGCCACTGATGGTCTCTTTGCAGGTCTTGAACCAGGGGTTCCTCAACATCAAGTATGGATGAGTCATGGAGATCGCATAAAGAAAGTACCCGATGGATTCCAAACCACTGCAGAAAGCGATCATTCACCACACGCAGCTTTGCGTCACACCTCAAAACCATTTTTTGCCGTACAGTTTCATCCGGAGGTTGTTCATACACTTATCGGAACAGACGTTCTCCGTAACTTTGTTTTTGGTATCTGCAAATGCAAAGCAGATTGGACAATGGCCTCCTTTATCGATTCAACAGTTGCTGCAATCCAGGCTCAGGTTGGCACGAACAAGGTTATCTGCGCCCTGTCAGGCGGAGTTGACTCTTCGGTGACAGCGGCACTTGTTCACAAAGCAATAGGGGATCAACTCACCTGTATCTATGTCGACAACGGGCTTATGCGTATTGGAGAAAGTGAATCAATCCTCCGTTTTTTCCGGGAAAAAAGTCAACTAAAAGTCATTGCTGTGGACGCCGTTGATTTCTTTTTAAATGAACTTGATAATGTTCTTGATCCAGAAATAAAACGGCAGCGGATCGGCCTTGGCTTTATCAAAATATTTGAAGAAGAAGCTGCCAAGCTTGGTCACGTTAATTTTCTCGCCCAGGGGACACTCTACCCCGATGTGATCGAATCTGTATCATTCATGGGAGAAGCACCAATCAAATCCCATCATAATGTCGGCGGCCTCCCTGAGGTTATGAAACTCGACCTCATCGAACCACTCCGCGAACTTTTTAAAGATGAGGTACGCGAACTTGGACTGGAACTCGGTTTACCCGAAGAGGCTATTTTCCGACAACCCTTCCCTGGCCCTGGTCTGGGAATAAGGATCATGGGTGCTGTAACCAGGGAGCGGCTTAACATCGTTCGTCAGGCCGATGTGATTGTGCTTGAGGAAATGAAAAAAAGCGACTGGTATAGAAAAGTATGGCAGTCCTTTGCAGTACTCCTCCCCATCCAGACCGTTGGAGTCATGGGAGACGGGCGTACATATGAAAATGTTATTGCACTTCGTTCTGTTGATTCCAAGGATGCCATGACAGCAGACTGGTCCAAAATACCCTACGACCTTTTGGGGGTCATCTCCGGAAGAATTATTAATGAAGTACGTGGTGTCAACAGAGTCGTGTTTGATATTTCATCCAAACCTCCAGCTACCATTGAGTGGGAGTAAATTCTCAACAAAACCTTATTTAATTGTTACTATTCAGGTGGGACTGCCAAATTAACAAAACCACCGAACTGTAACTGTTCAGCAGTGCTTTATATGTGTTCAAACAGGCTTGCGAACTTGAGTGGTTCTCTGTGAGTAAGCCTGATCGGACACAGAGGAAGTGCTGCTGAACAGTTACATTTAATTGCCAAGGATAGGTCTCTCATGCAATCGAACACCCTGTATATTGCCTCCCTCGAACCAGAGGCCGGTAAACTTGTTGTCACTCTGGGAGTTATGGAGTTTCTCACCCGTACCATTGGCAATGTCGCTTTTTTTCGCCCAGTTATCGATACAGATAGGGCTACAGACCCGGACATAGACCTCATTCGCGGACGATACTGTCCTGCAATGAGCTACGAGGAATGTTACGGTTTTGAAGCATCAGAGGTCAAAACCTTTGTCGCAGAAGGACGGTTCAAATATTTTCTTGAAGAGTTAATCAATAGACTCAACACGCTCAAAGAAAAATATGAATTCGTCCTTTGTCAGGGCCTAAACTCCACGTCCTTCCTTTCAGCTTTTGAACAGGACATCAATATGGAAATAGCCAAGAACCTTGGCTGCCCGTTTGTAGGAGTTATTAATGGCATGAATCAGACGCCACGCGATATTGCAAAGGAAATCCAAATTTCTGCAGATGCCATCAAGGAGTCTGGTTGCAGCCACTTTGCCACATTTGTAAACCGAATGTCTGAAGACACTCTGGGGGTTCTTGAGGTTGAACTTGATGACCCGGACGAAACACTCGGGACACCAGTTTTCCTTCTCCCTGAGAATGAAGAACTCGACAAACCGTCCCTTGCTGATATCAATGAAGCTCTTGGGTGCAAAAATGTTCTGGGTCAGGATGACGGTATGGATAAAATCGTCAAGAGATTTAAAATTGCAGCCATGACCATGGAACATTTCCTCTCCCATGTTGAAGACGGTGACCTGATTATTGTCCCAGGTGATCGCAATGACGTCGTGCTGGCATCTTTCTCAACACTTCTTTCCAAAGACTACCCAAACATTGCCGGCATTCTGCTCTCTGGTGGTTTTTATCCAGGAGAAAACACCATGCGCCTACTCGCTGGACGGGATGATGGCATCCCTCTTCTCAGCGTGAAAAGTGATACATACACAACTACCAAAAATGTTGCTGCAGTTCCGGCCCTGATCAACCCTGGAGATGAACGAAAAATAGCACTGGCACTGGGACTCTTCGAAGAGCATGTGGACAGTGAACAGATCCGAAAAATGGCAGAACTCACCAGCACCCCCCAAACTGTAACTCCTGTCATGTTTGAGTACGGTCTCTTCGAGCGAGCACGCCAGGTAAAAAAACATATTGTTCTCCCCGAAGCCGACGACGACCGAATCTTACGGGCAACCGAGATCCTTCTAAGACGTAACGTTGTTGATATCACACTGTTAGGAAACCCGACGGAAATCCTGGCACATGCTGCCTCACATGGCCTGGATATCAGTGACGCCGCAATTATTGATCCATCAGACTCGAAATACACTGCAAGTTTTGTCCACACCTTCTACCAATTACGAAAGCATAAAAATATGACACTGGCTGGCGCCCATGACGCGTTAAGTAACTTCTCCTGTTTCGGCACCATGATGGTTTACAAAGGGCTGGCAGATGGCATGGTATCAGGCGCTGTTCACACCACTGCCGATACCATTCGGCCAGCCTTGCAGATCATCAAAACAAGCCCCGGAATATCCGTTGTCTCATCGGTATTTCTCATGTGCCTTGATACTCGGGTTCTTGTCTATGGAGATTGTGCGGTGAACCCCGCTCCCACCGCGACACAGCTTGCTGAAATAGGAATATCCTCAGCCGATACTGCGGCAACCTTTGGCATCGAGCCACGGGTGGCCATGCTCTCCTACTCAACTGGTGCCTCAGGCAAAGGTGCAGACGTGGAAAAGGTTCGCGAAGCCACAGCAATTGCGAGGGAGAAACGACCGGACCTGCTTATTGAAGGCCCCATTCAATATGACGCCGCAATCGACCCCGCAGTGGCCAAAACCAAAATGCCAGACAGCAAGGTTGCCGGACGTGCCACCGTCTTTATCTTCCCCGACCTTAATACCGGTAACAATACCTACAAAGCCGTACAGCGATCCTCCGGGGCAATAGCAATCGGCCCAATCCTCCAGGGGCTCAATAAACCGGTCAATGATCTCAGCCGCGGTTGCCTTATCCCAGATATTATTAACACCGTGGCCATCACGGCAATCCAGGCACAATCCATTCAACAGTGACCGAAAAGCCCGTGGCTACCTGTGATTTAATAAATATATTTTACTCAAGGAGACAAGCATGACAGAGCAAAACAATACGCCGTGTGACTTTGCCATTTTTGGTGTACTGGGAGATCTCTCCAGGAGAAAGCTTATCCCCTCTCTCTACGAACTTGACAAGGCAGGACATCTTCACGATGACACCAGAATTCTCGGTATTGCCCGCCATGACATCAGTCAGGAGGAGTTTGTTGGCAAAATGGATGAGGCACTTGCCACGTTCTGTAAAGATACTCTTCTCCCCGATGTTAAGGAACGTCTCCTGGCTCGTTTACAGTATGTATTGATAAATATTGACAAGGAAGAGGACTACAACAAGCTCGCGGAGATTTCGGATAACAGTGATCAAGTTCTTGTTAACTATTTCTCCGTCGCCCCCTCTCTCTTTGATGATATTTGCAGAGGACTTGCTCATGCAGGTCTCACCGATAAACGTGTTCGGGTGGTTCTGGAAAAACCCATTGGTCATGATCTTGCATCTTCTCAGGAAATAAATAACGTGGTCTCAAGAGTGTTTGCGGAGGAACAAATCTACAGGATTGATCACTACCTTGGTAAAGAAACCGTTATGAACCTGTTGGCTCTGCGTTTTGCCAACTCAATTTTCACCACCAACTGGGATCACAACACCATCGACCATGTGCAGATCACTGTTGCAGAAGAAGTTGGGATTGAAGGACGCTGGGGATACTTTGACAAATCCGGTCAACTCCGTGACATGGTGCAAAATCACCTAATGCAGATACTCACACTCGTCGCAATGGAACCCCCTGTGAATATGGACGGTGACTCCATTCGCAACGAGAAACTTAAAGTATTAAAAGCCCTGCGTCCGATTACTCGTGACAATGCTAGCGAAGCAACGGTCAGGGGACAATACTCATCGGGTTTCATAAGAGGAGAAGCGGTTCCTGGATACACTGGGGAAACAGGCGGCAATCCCAATTCTAACACAGAGACTTTTGTGGCCCTGCGAGTGGACATAGACAACTGGCGCTGGGCGGGAGTCCCGTTTTACCTCCGCACAGGGAAACGAATGACCACCAAACGCTCTGAAGTTGTAATATATTTCAAACAACTTCCACATAATATATTCAAGGACAGTTACCGCACTCTTCCCCAAAACAAACTGATTATTCGCCTGCAACCGGATGAGGGCGTGGAAATCGTCATGCTCAATAAAGTTCCAGGAATTGGCAAAGGTATCAAACTGCAAAAGACCATGCTTGATCTCTCCTTTTGCGATGCCTTCAGGGAGGGTCATGTCGCAAATGCCTACGAACGACTCATCCTGGAATCCATGCTTGGTAACCAATCCCTGTTTATTCGTCGTGATGAGGTGGAGCGTTCCTGGGCATGGATCGATTCTATTCAGGATGCCTGGGAGAGCTCCAATGAGCCACCCAAAAGTTATCCGGCAGGATCTGGAGGCCCCGTGGCCTCAGTCGCACTGCTTGCCCGCGATGGACGTGAGTGGGAGGAGTAGTCCGCTACGCCATGACACTCAAAACAGGAATATATGTTGATGCTGAGAACATCAGACTCTGCGGCGGATACGGAATGCGCTATGACGTACTGGTTGATATTGCAAATCGGGGAAACTCTCACATGCTCCGGGCAAACTGTTACCTTGCAGAGAACCGAGAACGCACCAAAGAAGACCGCGATTATAGATTAAAGCTATACCGGTACCACAATATTTTACGCCAATGCGGTTTCAAGGTAATCAAAAAGTATGTAAAACACTTCGTTGACGACGAAGGTATTCTTACCACCAAGGCCAATGCGGATATGGATCTTGCGATTGACGCACTGCTGCAGGCCAGGAATCTTGATAGAATCATTCTTCTCACTGGAGATGGTGATTTTATCCGGCTTGTTCAGGCACTGCAAAACATGGGCTGCCGTGTGGATGTTATCGCTTTTAACAACGTGAGCTGCGAACTGAAGGAAGAAGCAGACAGCTTCCTCTCAGGATTTCTTGTTCCAGGACTCCTCCCCATTCAAAATGATGGTGGGGAGTGGCACCGGGGATTTCCCATTAATTATAATGCTGAGCGCGGATTTGGCTTTATGCGTTATTTTTCTCTTCAGGACGATGGACTGCGGGAAGAAAGCGTATTTTTCCACTGCTCCCAGTCAACTGTGAGCTCTGACAGTATGTTTTTAGATTCCGATAATATTTTTGAATTCAAAGTTGTTGCAAAGCATGAAGATAACGACAAGACTGAAGCTCGAAATATTTTTTCCATTGATGAGATCCAGCCATGATCTACGCTAAGAAGTCACAGAAAAGGCCTCCTGCGAAAAATCTGCAAGAGATCTCCACAACTCACACCAAACAGGAGTGAAACTCATGAAAACAATACAGTTCCTCGTTTGCATACTCTTACTGGCAACTCCACAGGCCAATGCTGGAGAGCAGTTACTCCCTTTACCGGACACCCAATCCGCATCCATCAAAATCCTTGGTGGCACGGAGAGTAAAGCAGGCGACTGGCCATGGATTGCAGCCATACTGAAGGCCAATGAACCTGATATGTACCAGGCTCAATTTTGTGGTGGAGTACTTATCGACAAAGATTGGGTTCTCACTGCAGCTCATTGTGTGGAGAATAAAACCACGACTTCAATTAATGTTGCTGTCGGAGTATTTGACCTGAGTAGTTACTCAGGTTCCCGTATAGGGGTCAAACAAATACATATTCACCCACAGTACAATAGCAATCGCATTCAAAATGATATTGCTTTGCTGAACCTGGCTTCTTCCAGCACTCAGCCGACACTTCAGCTCTTCTCCGGTGAATCAAAGGAAGATGCTCCCCCTTCGCTATTAGGAAAGCCATTAACAGCAATAGGTTGGGGACATGCAGACAGCAGCTCAGGATTTTATTACCCTAAAAAACTCCGACAAGTTACTCTTCCAGTGGTGGCAAACAGGTACTGCGAAAATATTTACTCAACGTCCCTTCTCTCATCACAGATTTGTGCGGGGTATTACGAAGGAAAAGATGCCTGTAATGGAGATAGTGGTGGGCCACTGGTCAGCCAAATTGATGGTGCCTGGGTGCATACCGGCCTGGTATCCTATGGCAGCACATGTTCTGATTATGGTGGATGGTATGGTGTCTATACCCGTACATCATCTTTTGTTTCTTTTATTAAGCAATATGTACCAGATGCCCAATTCACTTCTGCCAGCGACACAGCCGTCCTTTCCTGGCTGCAACTCCTCTTAAACTGACCATCTCCCTTGAAATTCCATGAAAATTACTGCATTCAGTGATACTCATTCACTCCACGAAAGGGTAGAAATCCCTGAAGCAGACATCCTTCTTTTTGCAGGTGACATGTCCATATGCAGAACCGTACAGGATGTGGCCGGTTTCAACAGTTTCCTGCAAAGCCTCCCCCACACATACAAGGTGGTTGTCGGGGGTAACCATGACCACCTCTTGGCCACAGCACCTGATCTCGGCAGAAAATTGCTCAAGGATGTTATTTATCTTCAGGATGAGAGTGTTGTTATTGAAGGAATTAAAATTTACGGAAGCCCATGGCAGCCGATTTTCAATACCAATGCCTGCGACGCCTTTGCACTGTCCAGAGGCAAAGTGATACGGGAAAAATGGAGCCTTATTCCTGAAGATACAGACATTCTCCTTACCCACTGCCCGCCCTGTGGAATAATGGACGAAGATGGAGGAGTGAGCCATGGCTGCTCTGACCTCCTGAAAGAAGTTAAGCGTATTGCGCCCAAATACCACATATTCGGGCATATCCACAACCATAACGGAATATGGAAGGTGGGTTCCACAACGTTTATAAACTGTAACATCAAAGGAAGCAATGGGCACATACGGCCTGCGCTC
>CAMZKT010000059.1 GCA_947311435.1 uncultured Desulfocapsa sp. | reverse complement strand
ATATTCTTAAAATGTAGCCTGCACTTGTCTTCATTGGCAAAATTGTCAGCTGCCGTGCCTAGAAGTTCTCCATCGTCACTTACACCAATGAGGCAGAGAGCTTCATCTTCTGTTCTTTGGAAAAGTTGTTGTGCGGATAGTATCAGCGATTTCTTTTGAAAGATTGGACAGATTGATGCTCAGCGCCTGAACAAGTGCACTATATTCGGAATTTTGGGGCTGTCTGCTAAAAGAAGAGGTTTTTGAGTAGAGCAGAACCTGATTTGTATCAATGATCTTCCATCGTGCTTGAAGAAATGCCTGTCCGTTGAAATCCTTTTCAAAATGAAGCAGTGCTATATCAACTTGTACAGCACCGGGTTCCCGATTATCCAGATACGAATAAATAGAACCAGAACCGAGAGCCACTGCCAGGTTCTCGATAAGGGCATTTGAAAACATCTCGTGCAAATCACCTGCCCAGCGATGTTGCTCTTCTATTGAAATAGTATATGGAGAGTGTTGTTTTACTAACTGTCCCTTAGTCAGGAAAGAGGCAATTTTGACAGGGCCCACCATGATATCAGGAATGGATTTGTCGGTGCCTCTTTCAGTCTGCTTTGAACTCTCAAGCGTATAATAGTAAAACGGAAGATGGTTGCCAACGCACCCCGTGAGAAACAACAGCAGGAAAAAATAAAGAGAAGAAAGGAAATAACGGGTATGACGGGACTGGTTAATCATTATTTTTCTCTCCTGAATTCTGGAGTCCGAAGATCAGTGTATTTGGATTACGATGTATATAATCGCTGAGTCTTTCAATGGAAGCGGCTGTGTTTTGGAGTTGGCGGAGAGTTACTGAGAGATTACGTTGGAGTGGAGAGGATGGCTTTAGTACTGTATCCGCTTGAGTGATAAATCTATTGGCTTGTGAGATTGTCGAATTAATTCCAATCAATGCGGTCTCAATGCTGTTGACAATCGGTGGAAGGTGTTCATCCAAAGAGACTACAATGTTATCTGCATTGGAGCTAAGTGCATTGATTTGGTCAAGTCCTGTGTCCATCTTGGTAAGTATTGACGGGAATGTCGAATTAAGCTGTACTAGAATTTGATTGAGGTTGCTGGTGGTACTTGAAATTTCATTAATAAGGTTCTCGGTTGTATCACTGTTAAGCGTCTTTGCAAGTCCGCTTGTAAGTTGTTCCAGGGAAGTTAACGTTCCGATGGCCCTTTGGTAGAGCAAACCAATGTCAATGTTTTCTATCATTTTACCAAGTTGCTGCATTTCTGACGGGAGAGTGGGAATCTCAAAATATTGACCGATGGTATCTCTGTATACGGGAGTGCTGTTTTCGTAAAAAGCAAGGTCAATATAACGTTTTCCTGTTACTATACTGACAACTTTCAACTTGGCCCTCAGGCCATCCTGACACATTTCCCGCAGGAAATTGTTCACTTTAACATCTTTGCCTGTGGTCAAATTGTCGATAGCCAGGGCTTTACCGGCAGATAGTGAAATTATAACAGGAATGATCAACTTTCGATTCGTTTCTCCGTTATTTGTTGTTATGTGGATTTTAACTTCTTTCACCTGGCCTATGCTTACTCCGCGATAGGTAACCGGCGCTCCGACACTCAAGCCCTGGAGTGATCCTTCAAAATAAGCGATCACCAGGTTTTCTTTCTCAAAAAATCGATTGCTGCCAAAAATAACAACTGCAATCATAAAAAGAAGGACTGAAAAAATAACAAATATTCCAATTAATACTGGTTGAGTTTTTTTGTTCATATTCCTACCTTTTCCTTATTATCGTCTTTTGCTACAGAAGAGGTACGACTAAGAAAATTTCTTACTTTAGTGCTGTTACTTTCTTTAGCTAGTACTTTGGGGTTTCCTGTGGCCAACATGGTTCGTGTTTCTGTATCAAGAAATATTGAATCGTCAGCAATGGCAAAGATAGATGCAAGTTCGTGGGTGACAATAACAATGGTGGCTCCGAGGCTGTCTCTTAGTTCCAGGATCAAATCATCTAACATTCTTGAACTAATGGGGTCAAGACCAGCCGATGGTTCATCAAAAAAAAGGATATCCGGATCAAGTGCTATCGCACGGGCAAGACCCGCCCTTTTTCTCATTCCACCGCTGATAGCTGAAGGAAGGTAGTCGGCAAATCCCTTGAGTCCTACCAGTGCAAGTTTAATTTCAACAATCTCCTGAATAATATTGGGTCTTAAGGTCGTGAATTGTTGGAGGGGCAAAGAAATATTTTCTCCAATCGTCATGGAACTCCACAGAGCACCAGATTGGTAGAGAACCCCACAACGTTGCATGCGCTGAAATCTTTCTTTTTCACTGGATTCCCAAAAGTTCGTTGAAGAGTATAAGACTGTTCCACAAGATGGCCTTTTTAATCCGGTAAGGATCCTGAGAAGTGTTGATTTACCGCAGCCAGACTCTCCCATAATGGCAAAGATAGACCCTTCTCTAACATTGAAAGTGAGTTTTTCCTGTAATTTGAAATCCCCATAGGCCATGGTAAGGTTTTTAACATTAATGATGGTAGATTTGTCTTCCATAACAGCCCTATACCCCAATGAGATTGAAAAAGAAGGTGAATGCTGCGTCTGTAAATACGATAAGAACAATTGAAGTAACTACGGCAGATGTGGTGGCTTGCCCAACAGCACCGGCACTTCGTTTACATTGCATTCCCTTAATACAGCCACAAAAGGCAACGATGTACCCAAAAAGAATTGCTTTTGTGACCCCAACAAGAAAATGGTTAAGGTGGACTGATTTAATGGTTTGCTCGTAATACATTATCGGGCTGATATCCAAAGAAAGCCGCCCAATGAAGAAACCACCCAGGATACCGATAAAATCGGCACAAATTGCCAGAAAAGGCATCATGATTATAAGGGCTGTCATCCTTGGAATGACAAGAAAATCAAGAGGGTTAAATCCCATGGTCTGTAGGGCATCAATCTCTTCATTGACTTGCATGGTTCCAAGCTGTGCAGCAAAGGCGGCACCGGTACGTCCCGCCATGATGACTGCTGCCATCATAGGACCCATTTCACGGGTCATGGCAAGCCCGACGAGGTTTGCCACAAAAATATCAGCTCCAAACATTTTTAATTGTACAGCGCCAATGAAGGCGAGGGTAAAGCCCACAAGAAAGGAGATGAGGCTGACAATGGGAAGAGCCTGAGGACCGCAACTGTAAAAAAATGAAACAAGATCTTTTTTTTTAAACCGGGCTTTTCCGGAAAACAATCTGAAATAGGCCAGAAATATTTCGCCGGTGAAAGAAAGCATCCCTATAGCTTGATCAAAAGCTTGTAGACTATGTTTCCCAATTTCAGCAAGTACTCCAAGATCAGAGTCTTCTTTTGGCGGGGGGAGACCAGTCTTCTTTTGGCTTAGTTTGATAAGCTCCTGTACTCCTGATGGCAGTCCGGTCAAATCGACTTTAACCGAATGGGTGTCAGCTATCTTTGTGATTCTTGAAAGTTCAACCAGGAGTCTGCTGTCCCAGTCTTTAATGCCTTCTGTATCAAAATAGATGCCCTTTGTTTGCGGCGGAATAGTCTTGATTGCCTCGAGAGTATTGCATTGATTTCCCTGGATGGTCCAGAAACCTAAA
Source organism: uncultured Desulfocapsa sp. (assembly GCA_947311435.1). Lineage (GTDB taxonomy): Bacteria > Desulfobacterota > Desulfobulbia > Desulfobulbales > Desulfocapsaceae > Desulfocapsa. The sequence continues at coordinate 3,735 of CAMZKT010000059.1, read as the reverse complement.
AAGGTGAGACAGAGTTTATCGTCTTCATGACTTATTTGGAGTGCACATTCTTTATTCATGGGTGACAACCTGTTTCAGTAAGATTCATTTACACAAATGCTTTTTAAGTCGAAAATGAAAAATACAAATGATACTTACTAAGAGCAAGACAAAGCTTAAATACCAGGGGAAAAAGGTGAGAGAATATCTGAAAGATTCGTTTTCAAGAAGCGTTGTGGTAAAATTTGGTGATATCTCTTTAATATGTGTCCGAAGTCCGGCAATCAACCCGGCAAAAAAAATACCGATGAAACCATACGCCGCGTTGAATGCAAGTCCTTTATAACTAAGAACCGTGGCTCGCTGTTCCGGGGCTGTTATTTTATTCAGATAATGAGAAGTGAAAAATGAGGTAAGCATCATGGTAATAAACACCATCGCCATAGGCACCACACCGATATACCCGGAAAAAAGAGTTAAGCCCCACAGGGATACCAGTGCAAATGTGATCAGAAAACAAAGGTTGGTAAGGGGCGGAAAATGTTCCACCATTGCACGGGCAAACCTGGGAACAATAAGTCCGACCATGGCAATGCCCGATCCGATCAAACCAAAACTTGCATCAGGGATATCTATGACTCTGTAATATTGACTGGTCATGGTAACAAGCATTCTCATGCAATGGTCAAGGCTCATTCCAAAAAGGATAACAGCCAGTGCCATGGGTGTTTTGAGAATCCAGCCACCCGATTTCATAGTGATTCGTGTTACATCTATTGTCCTCCTCCATACCCCTGTTCTCTTGGGCTTTTTATTCTTTTCCTGAACTTCTTTTGAAACAGAATCCTGCATACCAAGTGTGGTTGCAAGAGAGAAGATACCAAGGAGGAGTGTAAGGTAGACGGGGAAACGCATGGTTATCTGCTGATTCAGTTCAACAGAAAAACCAAGCCAATTTAAGGCTCCATTGACAGTTACAGGATCATAAATCATCGCTCCGATTGTCATGGTGAACATGTAAAAAAAGTTCCGTATCCGCATCTGAATGTCTAGTACTCTAGGCCAATCTTCAGGATCCCCCTCAGCAACCAAAGTATCATATGCCATTGCCTCGTCGGCTCCACTGGCGAGCGCCTCGGCCAATCCGCTTAATATACGATTTACAAGAAAGGCAGAGAAAATCAAACTGCTGTTTCCAAGAGGGACGAATGCAAGAAGCGCCATCTCAAGAATCATCAAAATGCTTGTTGTAACGAGGAGTTGTTTTCTGCCAATAAGGTCGGCAAGAGCACCCGATGGAACCTCAGCAAGAACTATGGTAAAAGCCCATACGGTGTTCAGAATTGCAAACTGTTCAATGGTCAATCCGTAGTCAAGAAATAAAACTGTAAACACCGGATAATAAAAACGTGAGTTAAAAAAAGCTCGAAAAGCGATGAATCGCCTGACATTTGAAAGTGCAAAGGGTGAAGGAGTTAATGTCTGCATAGCTCATCATTGTAATCTCTTGGAAAAAAGTCAAGCCGATTATCATTAGTAACCATCAGGGATACCATGGTTTCCTGGTCGATTATTGTACGAACAAGGAGAATCGGAGAATGGCAAAAGTAATTCTAGCAAGAAAAGGTTTCACAGGAAACTCATTGCAGATATCAGGAATACTCTCTTGTCTCGAGGTTGTACCAATGTGCAGGGAGATATTGGTATAAAAGTCTTTTGCCAAATAAAGGGGGGGTAAGTATGGACAGAAAAAAAGTAAAAAGAATGGGGTGGGGAATTTTCATAATGTTGGCCATTGGCACCTTACCAGTTGTATTTATGAATCCAATTCAGTATTTTTGTGGTCTGGTTGTCTGCTGTGGACTATCTTTTGTTTTGGCGATCGCATTAACTTAACTTGAATAAACCCTAAGAGTGCGACGTTAATCTATGATCATGTAAAATCTTCTATGAAAAAACTGGTTTTGGTACCAAGAGAAAACCATATCATTGTCACAGGAGAGGGAAAGAGCGAAATCTTCCAAAGTGTTCATCGTTTTATTAGGGATGTCTTAAAAAAAAGTGCCCTTTCGCACTAACTTTGTCTCTTAATGGCTACTCATTACTTTCAATAAACCTACTACTTCAAAAGGTCTCTCTGTGAAAAATCCAGATTTAGCATCTCTCAACGTACGAAAACAAATCACAATTGGGAGTAAAGAGCATACTTTTTATTCACTTCAGGTAGTGAAAGCTCATGGTTTCCCAAACATTGATCTCCTTCCGTTTTCAATCCGCATCCTGTTGGAAAATCTGCTTCGTCATGCCGATACAAGTATGGTAACTGAGGAGAACATTATTAATCTTGCGTCCTGGCAGCCTGAAGGGAAGGTCCCTTACACTATTCCCTTTATGCCTAGTCGTGTTGTCTTGCAGGATTTTACAGGTGTCCCTGCCCTTGTTGATCTGGCAGCATTACGTTCAGCCATGGCTAGAGCTGGAGGTGAACCGGAAAGAATGAATCCGCTTATTCCTGCTGATCTTGTAATCGACCACTCTATTCAAGTTGACCGCGCAGGAGATAAAGAGGCTTTTTTTTATAATGAACAGCGAGAGTTTGAACGGAACAGGGAACGATACACCATGTTGCACTGGGGGCAGAAGGCCTTTGCAAACTTACGTGTAGTTCCACCAGGCAGTGGAATTGTTCACCAGGTCAATCTTGAATATCTTGCTTCCGTTGTGAGAACAGCCAATAAAGGTCCGAGCCTTTATGCTTTTCCCGACACTGTTATTGGGACTGATTCACACACTACTATGATTAATGGGTTGGGCGTGTTGGGTTGGGGGGTCGGTGGAATCGAGGCAGAAGCCGTTCTTCTCGGGCAACCTTATTATATGCAGATTCCAGAAGTTGTGGGTGTTAAGCTCACTGGAAGATTGCAAGAAAGAGTTACTGCAACCGATCTTGTTTTGACAATTACTGAATTTTTGCGGACTAAAGGTGTTGTATCTCGTTTTGTTGAGTTCTTTGGATCAGGCAGCAGAAATCTCAGTTTGCCGGACAGGGCTACCATTGCAAACATGGCACCCGAGTACGGTGCCACTATGGGTTTTTTCCCGGTAGACAACACAACTCTTAAATATCTTCAGGAAAGTGGTAGAAATGACAGCCTGGTTCAACTGGTAGAACAGTATAACAAAAAACAGGGGCTGTTTTTTTCAGAGGACTGCCCGGTTCCGATTTACAGCAAAACCTACGAAATAGCTCTTGATCAAATAGAGCCAAGTATCGCAGGACCTCGTAAACCCCAGGAACGAATCCCTGTTGCAGGGATGAAAAAGGTATTTAAAGATAAAGTCAAGCACACAGATAATAAAGACGTCAAATCTCCAGTTCAATGCAGTTGTTGGGATGAAGACGGAGGAGCTTGTCGATTGAAGGCATCTGTTGACGACTGCCCAATCGAGCAGAACAAAGCCACGTGTTTAGGCTTTTTCGATTATAAAGGCAGTGTCGCAAAGATCACAGATGGTTCCGTCGTCATTGCAGCCATTACCAGTTGCACAAACACCTCTAATCCTGCCGTTATGATCAGTGCTGCACTTTTGGCTCGTAATGCTGCAAAATATGGGCTACAGGCAAAGCCATGGGTGAAAACCAGTATGGCTCCAGGTTCCAAGGTTGTGAGAAACTATCTTGAAAAGGCTGGACTGTTAAATTCGTTGGAAACCTTAGGTTTTCATATTGTAGGATATGGCTGTACAACTTGCATT
>CAMZKT010000058.1 GCA_947311435.1 uncultured Desulfocapsa sp. | reverse complement strand
TTTCGCGCCAAATCCAAACTGTTGTCGCATTTTGGGTAACATTGCTGCTGATTTTCACAAATCGGCAGAAAATACAATTTTAGTTTTTTACGAGTCCATCACAGCTACTGTTCCCTGAGAAAAACAGAACGTGCATAGCCAAACTAAAAAAAACGGATAAGTAATCAAATTTAATATACATTACACATTTTTCATTGCAAGGACTTCCAAATAATAATGATATTTTTCTATACCCTCTTCCAGCTGTTTCTTCTGCCTTTTTTCTTTTTACCTCTGTTGTTGGTTGTCCTTTTTGTCCCCAAATACCGAATACGTACCTTGCGACGTTTGGGGTTCGGCCTGCAACATACTGAAATCAAAAGAAACGGGAAGACTATTTGGATTCATGCACTTTCTGTGGGGGAGGTAAGCTCTGCGCTTCCCTTGATTTCAGGATTACGCAAAGAAATGCCCGATGTGAAAATATGCTTTTCCTCCACTACTCAAGCAGGAGCAAATCTTGCTGAAAAATTATTTCACAACAAGGTGGACAGCTTTATCCCATTCCCCCTTGACTTCCTCCCCATTGTTAAGCGTTTTATTCGCGTGGTGCGGCCTGATCTCTTTATCCTGGTTGAAACTGATTTCTGGCCGGGGATTCTCTCTTCGCTCCAACAGAAAGGTATCCCTTCACTCCTCGTTAACGGACGAATCTCTGAAAAATCCATGCGTTCCTATATGCGCTTTCCTTTTTTCTTCAAGCCTTTGTTCGCAAGTTTTCAAACCTTGTCTGTGCAAAATGAAAAAGACAAAGAGAATCTCATCAACCTTGGAATCACACACAATCAAATAGAGACACTGGGAAACCTGAAGTACGACACAAGCCTCCATTCCTCTTTCACTCTGCATCAGCCTCTTTCTTTTACACTCCCCGATCATTCAAAACTCTTTGTTGCCGGTTCCACCCATGGAGGAGAAGACGAGGTCATCTTAAAAAGTTACCGGCAGATCAAAGAGCAACATCCTGGTGTATACCTGGTCATCGCACCGAGAGACATCCAAAGAGGAAAGAAAATTCAAGCAACTGCTGCCGACATGGGCTTACAGGCCAATTGTCGTAGTCAAATCAATGCCGGTGGGAGAGACCTGTTCATCCTTGATACCATAGGCGAATTAACCCCCACCTACAGCCATGCTTCCTGCGCCTTTGTCGGTGGAAGTCTTGTGAAACGTGGAGGCCATAATCCCATAGAACCAGCAGTCTTTGCAGTCCCTGTCATTTTTGGGCCTCATATGGATGACTTTTGGGAGATAAGCAGGCAACTTATCCAGACTGGAGGAGCCATTAAGGTAGACAATGGGGATGAACTCATCACCACCATGACCCAACTCTTTACCGACGACACGCACAGGCTGAAAACCGGCAAGGCAGCGCAAGCATTCGTACAGAGTCAACAGGGAGTGGTTCAACGTCACCTCCGATTAATACAATGTATGCTGCAATAGCTCTCCGGGAGCGTATTCGACACTACTTTCTTATCAGCTTCAGTCTTTCTTTCATTACCGGTCTTACTGCGCAGCGATTTGTTCCGATCTCTGCCGAAACGGCCACCGCAACCGCCGCCATTTTCCTTGTTACTGCCCTGGTATTCCATAGAAAGAATTCCTCCCTAACGATACTCTTTCTGCTTCCGGCAATTCTGTCACTTGGTGCTCTGCACTCAGTGAATTATACGAGATTAAAAGCCAATACAACAGACATCAGCAGGAAAATCATTCAAGAAGAAGATGCTGTTCTTATCGGCACTCTGCACCGTATGGTCCTCTTTGATGGTGAACAGAGTACGCTTATTGTCAAAAGCCACGCCCTTCGGCTGCGCCATGAAAACCACTTTTCTTCAACAAAAGGGCTTGTCCGTCTCCGGCTCAAGGATCGTTGGCCAGAACACCTTGTACCCGGTGATGAACTTGTCTTTCGGGTGACGCTCTCACGTCCATATCGATTTGGTAATCCTGGCGGTTTTGATTATCCTGCCCATCTGGCTTCACAAAACATTCGTGTTATTGGCAGGATAAACTCCATTGTCCATATCAGCCCACTGCAGCAAGACGCATCATGGATACAGGACACGGCATATTGTACAGAAAATATACGAACACGCATAAAAGATTTTCTTGACCAGAACCTCTCGTCCCAAGAATCTGGAATATACAAGGCACTCCTTATCGGTGATCGTTCCGGGCTGGATCAAGAAACTCTTGAAGGATTTAAAGCATCGGGAACCATGCACATCCTCGCGATTTCAGGCCTGCACCTCTCCCTTATCGCTTCCCTTCTTTTTCTGTTGTTTTACTTTCTTGCCAAAAGATCAGAATATTTGATGCTACGGATATCCTGCAAAAAACTGGCACTTCTTGCCAGCGTAATTCCTCTTTGTCTCTATGCACTTCTGGCCGGCGCACAAACACCTGTTATTCGTTCTCTTATAATGGTCATTGTGTTTATTTTTTCTTTTTGTATTAACAGGCAAAGCTCCCCTTTTACGACCCTCTCTCTGGCAGCTCTCATTATCCTTTTCATCAACCCGCTCAGCCTATTCACCATCTCCTTCCAACTTTCCTTTGCTGCTGTTGCAGCTCTTATTCTTCTTTTCCCAAGATTCTCCCGTTTAGTACAGAGCCAGGACAGTTCAGCAGGAAGCAAAATAACAGCAATACTGATGCGGTTGGGGCGCTGGATCATGGCTGCCCTGCTTGTTTCTCTGACAGCAATCGCGGGTACTGCTCCACTCCTGCTCGCAGGTTTTAATCGGATTTCCATTGTGAGCCCTGTGGCAAACCTCCTTATCGAACCTCTCCTTTGCCTCTGGAGTCTCCCCTTTGGCCTGCTGGCTACGGGTATTTATTTTTTCGACCCACATACAGCGTATTATTTCCTCCAGGCGGGTGCCATTGGGATTAAAGCAGCCATACATATTACACATTTCTTTGCGCAGTATGATTGCTCCACTGTATGGCTCCCGACTCCTGCGCCCTTTCTTATTCTTTTCTACTATGTAAGCCTCATGTTCTGTTTTTCACAATATTCCCTCAAAAAAACCCTCCCTCTCTTTGTTACAATAATTGTGCTGTTTTTTTATCCACCACAACATCTCCTGCAAAGGTTTTCCACAGCTTCTGAAATAGTTTTTCTTGACGTGGGACAGGGAACTTCCACCCTTATTCAATTTCCAGGGGGAAAAAATGTGCTGGTGGACGGCGGAGGAGCTTTATCGAAAAGGTTCAATGTGGGGGAAAGTGTTATTGCCAAATATCTTTGGCACAGGGGAATAATTCGTCTTGACGCCATTGTAATTACTCACCCGGACGCAGATCATTATAACGGCATACCATTCCTTCTCAAACAATTTCGTCCTGATATTCTCTGGGTAAATGGTGAAAGCGGGCATGGCGGGAAATACGAAAAGTTGCTGAATCTTGCCCGTACTCTTGGAACAAAAGTATCAATACCGCAGGCCAATGAAATCATCATGGTAACCAACAGTCTGACGCTATTAAATATCAGGAATCCATTAATACACGATAAGACCCCACCTGATTATTCGGTTAATTCCAACGATAAGAGTTTGATTCTACACATGATGGCTAACAACCTATCCTGTCTCTTAACGGGTGACATCAGTGCCAGGGTGGAAAACGCACTGCTGAAAGAAAAAACAAACCTACAATCGTCAATCCTGCTGTCCGCCCATCATGGCTCAAAAACGTCCAATTCGAGCAAATTCATTGACGCAGTAAGCCCCGATTATATAGTCGTATCATCAGGACGTTTCAAGCCGCTTCTCTTTCCTTCAACTCAGCTTCGGGCACTCAGTATGGAAAAGCAAATCCCTCTTTTAATAACATCGCAGAAAGGGGCTATCAGCTTTCGTCAAAACGATGGAAGCATGGAATATGCCACGTTTTTTTAAAAAATCTGTGATTGCTACGCAACAGAACCAGGAAGGCCTACTTGTTTATTCATCAATTCGACTCAACTTTTAGTTTGGGGACTTCCCATATAGGTATCATAATTATTAATGTAATCAGCAAAGTGTTCCTCAAGCATTTTTTCATACTCCCCCATAAAATACTTGATCGCCTGGTCCTTTCGAGAATTCAGTTCTTCACTGGAACCTGAAGCAGAAGCGACAAGGTATGTATTGAATCGTGCAGCTCCATACAAAAAGGTGGCACTGACCTGTCCCTGATCCGTCTTCGTGCCATGCTCATTTGCCACTGCAATAAATTCATCCGCAATTTTATAAAATTCACTATTTTTTTCTGTATTATCACTCATCTTATACTCGCTGTCCCATGTTGCAGGCTAACTAAAAACAACACAGCCTCTTGAAGGAAACTCTGGTTAAAAACACGTATACTGGTAGACACCATGGCAAGTTTCAGTGCCAGTCGAATAGATACATTTAATATGCACTATACTTCGGTGAAATCAGAAGGTGGGTTTCTTAGAAACTTCAGGAATTTTGATTTTTCAACAGCATTGGAATAGGCATCATCCGCACTGATCATACGCTTATCCAGATATTCCATAATACTGTCATCCAGTGTACGCATACCATATTTCTTACCGGTTTGCATAACCGAAGCTATCTGATATGTTTTCCCTTCCCTGATAAGATTTCGTACCGCAGGTGTTGCAATCAATACTTCCAGGGCCGCACAACGTCCTTTTATATCCACTCTTTTAAACAAAGTTTGGGAAACAACAGCTTTCAAGGCATCTGACAAAGTAGACCTGACCTGCCCCTGCTGATTTGCAGGAAAAATTTCAATAACACGATCAACGGTCTTCATGGCATTTAAAGTATGGAGTGTTCCAAACACCAGATGCCCGGTCATGGCGGCTTCCATGGCAAGAGATATGGTTTCAAGGTCTCGCATCTCACCAATCATAATGACATCAGGGTCTTCACGCAGGGCACCACGAAGAGCAGCTGAAAAACTTTTAGTGTGCTGTCCGACTTCACGATGATTCACGATGCATTTTTGGCTGCGGTGAACAAACTCGATGGGATCTTCAATGGTCAGAATATGATCTTTTCTATTTCTATTGATCTCGTCAACGATGGCCGCAAGCGTTGTTGACTTACCAGATCCAGTAGGACCGGTAACCAAAACCAACCCCTTAGGTAGATACGCCAAGCGAGAAATCACCTTTGGTAGCCCAAGCTGTTCACAGGTAAGGATTTCACTAGGAATCTCACGAAAAACTGCTCCTATTCCATATTTCTGACGAAAAAAATTACAACGATAACGAGCAAGCCCTTGAATTTCATAGCCAAAATCAACGTCGCCCTTTTCTTCAAAAATCTTAATTTTATCCTCTGGGCAAATCTCATAGAGCATGGCTTTTAGCTCTTCATTTTCCATTTTTTTAAACTTGACACGCTCCATATCTCCACGAATTCGCAGAAGAGGTTGCTGTTCTGCTACCATATGTAAATCCGAAGCACCCTCATCATTCATCAACTTAAAAAACGCGTCAATCTGGGCCATTACCGTACTCCTTTAATATTTAAAATTGAGAAACCCGTGAAAAAGCGAACATTTCAGTGGTTAAATTTACTTTTTATATGCACATCACACATGTTGTTTTTATGTCAGTGTACCAGAACACATCGAAATAATAGGGGCAGATAAGCTTTATTTTCAACGCCACCAGAGTGATACGAATTTAAAGAACAACTCTTCGCTTAATAAAATCAACAATTTCCTCCTTATCATCAATCATGGTTATTAATCCAAGATCGTCCTCGCTTATTGTTCCATTTGTTAAGAATTGCTCTTTCATCCAATCAATCAGCCCTCCCCAAAAGGAACTGCCAACAAGAATTATGGGGAAAGGTTTGATACGCTGAGTTTGAATCAAAGTCAACGACTCAAAAAGCTCATCCATGGAGCCAAACCCACCAGGCATACAGATAAAAGCCATGGAATACTTCATAAACATTACCTTCCGAATAAAAAAGTATTTAAACTGTATGGAAAGGTTGCAATATGGATTTGATTCCTGTTCGTGGGGAAGAGCAATGTTCAATCCCACTGAAATCCCCCCAGCTTCCAGGGCCCCTTTATTTGCGGCCTCCATCACCCCGGGCCCGCCGCCGGTAATCACACCGTAGCCTTCCCTTACAAGTGCTGCCGCGATCTCTTCTGTCATTGCATACCATGGGTGGTCATTGGCTGTTCTTGCGGAACCATAAATGGTCACAGCAGGAACATTTATGGATGACATGCTGTCAAACCCCTCAGTAAACTCTCCCATTATGCGAAACATTCTCCATGAATCGCCAACCACACCATTGTCCAGGCAATACTTAGACTCCCTGGCAATCTTTCTCTGCTCATCCATTATTGATCCTTTGAGTTTTCCACTTTTTTAAATAACTACGTGCATCAGTTTCTGCCTTGAGATCTCTATCAGAGCAGGATTCAACTTTTAACAACCACTTTTCAGCATCATGGAATTCACCTGCTTCTCGTGCAAGAAGTCCCTTTTGCACAAGAGCTGCAGGTCTGGATTTTTTACTTCGAAGAGCAGACTGTAAGTTTTTTCCAGCGGAGTGGAAATCTCCACATTTGATTTGTGCACCGGCCAATCGCACTTTCAGGATGAGAGAGTCTGGATTTAGCTCAACAGCTTTTTCACAAAGACGAAGTCCGATATCATCTCCTTCATTTTCTCGCAAATATACCTCGCCCAGAAGACTAAGAACTTCTGCATCGTATTCATCAAAACGCAGAGCCTGCTGTAAATATTTCATCGCATCTCGAAACATGCCGACTCCGTAATAGGCTTCCCCAAGAAACCGAAGCCCTTTGTCTGCAGAACCTCTTTTTTGTTGAGTCGAATACCACGGCACAAGATAGTCAAGAGCCTGCTTATGTAAATTTCCTTGAAGACTAAGTACACCAAGCTGAAAACGCATATCCTGTCGCGCTTTCTCTTCGCCCTCCTTTTCCTCACTCTTAAGTGCTTCACAAAATGAAGCCATGGCCCCTTGATTTTCGTTTTTTATTTGCTGCTCTATGCCGAGATTATACAAAGCCATAAACTTATCATCTTCACTTTTACAGGCCTTCTGGAAACAGTCAACGGCAAGCGAATGACGATTCATCTGTGCATAGCACACACCAAGGCTGTTTAAAAGATTCCCATTGGCCGGATCAAGAGACAAGCCACGTTTGTATTCTTTTACCGCAAGCACCAAATCGCCATCACCGTAGTAAATATCACCACTAATATTAAAACTCACGGCATCACAAATAACCAGTGAACCAGATGTCAGAAATGCGGCGTGGCAAAGAGCTTTTCGGCAATTCAGAAGAATATCTCTCTTGCCAATCGAAGTGACTGAAAAGGGAAAAGAACTAATGCCACAACGATGAACAGTTTCCTCCGTTTTCTGTTTTTCTTTGAGGGCTCCTAATATCTCCTTGCCAATCTCCAAACAATGCTTCGAGTCTTTTTCTGGTAAAAACAGGTAGAAGGAACAGTCATCGGAAAAAAGAGACGCATGTTTTTCCATGACAGCCTGAATACAAGCAAGCAGCACCTCACTTTTAGAATCGAATTGTAGAAGACCAAATCGACCACAGCTGCGTGATTGTTTTCGAAACCAACGTACGACGGATTTTTCCGATACGGCCAAAGGGTGGTGAGCGGCACCCTCAATAGAATCGTAATTGCAAAAAGCAAATGGGCCTCGTCTACTGGCAACATGCAATGCCATCCATGCTTTTTGCATCAAGGTATCAGAAAACGATGCTGAAGACGATTCGGAGACAGTAGAAAATGGAACACTTGCGACATGTACTCGTACACAACGCTCTCTTTTTAAAAAGTTTACAAATGCCGGAGCGAACTCTGCAATAAAATCTGCCCCCTGATCCTCAATTACCAGAGCAAAACAGGACTGTCCCAAATAGTATAGAGGAAAGCGGTTTTCGAGAAATCTTTTTAAAAGAGAGATATTCTTATGTTGATATTTCTTTGCTTGAAAAGCACTACCTCCTTTAGGGTACAAAGAAACCAGAACTATCAAGCCCTCCGTATCAGCAACAAGTGAATCCAGAGACTCCTCCAGATACAGGCTGCTCAACAATCCCGTAAGAGAATCAACACAGGATCGTTTGACCAGCATAAATTCACGAGACAACAGTAATCCGAGGCCGTCCAACCAGTCTTTTCCGACTTTCCTGAGCAGGTAATCATCAAGCCCACTGACTTTTGCGACAACAGCCCCATCACTTGTTTTAAAAGGGAGAATCAACGTGTCTTGAAATACCACGGAAGTTTCTGACTTCACAGCCCTTTCCATGGCCTTATATAGCTCACCAGCCCCAGGGTCTTCTAAAGGTAACGCTGGTAGAGAAATAGGAGGATCAACAAATTCCAACTCTTTAATTGTCGGTATATTGGCGAAAACAACTTTTTCAAACTCCCTTGTAAATCTAAAAAAGTCGTTCCTTTCCAAGCACCTACATGTGTCATGTCGAAAATAGCCAAACATCAGTTGTTCTTTCCTAACATGAGAAAGTCTTTTAATATAGCTAGTAACAATGGAATATCATCCTCAAGTATTGTTCTGAGATCCACTATCATACCATTATCTTCTATACGAACAATAAGGGGTGTAGTACGACTACGGAACCACCTTTCACAACGACTGGCACTACTTTTTCCGGGATCAACAACAAGAGCCCAACTCTCAAGACCATGCTCCGGCATTGCACCACCGCCAACTTTTGATACAGTAGGAAGAAGCTTGATTATTCCTTGAAGTTTAACAGCTCCACCAAGGCTTCTTAGAATTTTCTTACCCTTCTTTTTTATGCTTTCCGGATCGCTCGTAAGCATAGAAAGAGTAGGAAGAGATTTCAACGCCCGATCAAAGTCATAGTATTCACGTAATACGGTTTCTAACGTTGCCAAAGTAAACTTATCTATTCGAAGAGCACGATTCATAGGGTTCGATTTAATACGCGCTATGATATCTTTTTTCCCTACAATTATACCGGCCTGAGGCCCTCCCAACAACTTGTCGCCGCTGAATGTTACTACATCAACTCCAGCCTTTACGATTTCCTGTACAGTGGGTTCCTTAGGTAACCCCCAGGGGGAAAGATCAATCAAAGATCCACTTCCTAAATCTTCCATAACAGGAATATTATGCTTTACACCAAGAGTCGCAAGATCTACAGCGGAGACCTCCGACGTAAATCCAATTACCCGAAAATTAGATGTATGAACTTTTAAAAGCAGGGCCGTTTCTACCCCAATTGCGTTTTCGTAGTCAAACTGGTGTGTTCGATTTGTAGCACCAACTTCCACCATTGAGGCCCCACTCCTTTCCATAACATCCGGAATACGAAATGACCCTCCTATTTCGACGAGTTGTCCACGAGAGACAATGGTCTCTTTATTAAAAGACAACGTATTCAACGAGAGTAGAACAGCTGCAGCATTATTGTTTACGACGATAGCAGCTTCAGCACCAGTTAAGTCACAAATGATATCTTCGACAAGACTATACCGGCTTCCTCGTTTTCCGGTTATAAGATCAAACTCGAGGTTCGTGAAATACGTTCCTGCTTTCTGAAGAGATGCAATAGATTCTTGCCCAAGCAGCGACCGACCAAGATTAGTATGAACAACAATCCCGGTACCATTTATAACTCTTTTGAGATTAAGGCTGTTTTTTAATTTAACAGCTTTAGTAAAAAGGGCATTCCACTCGGCTTCATCCTCAGGTAACTCATTTCTTTCTCCTGTGAGTATCTGTTCACGAAACATATCCAAAGTTTCCCTTATGGCAAACTTCAAAATTGTTTTTGGGACAGCGCCTCCAAGAGTATCCTTAAAGTTATCAAGAACTATGTCGATTTTGGGTAATTTACGTAAAAGTTTATTTTGTTCGTTCATACACAACCAGCAGTAATATCAAAGCTGAGTCAACAATGATTTTTAAAATTATAAAACATATCATTCAATGCTACGCTTTAGCTCTATGAAAAGCAATTATAATTCAACACGAACAGTACTGTTCGACAGAAAACAAATAGAAATATATTTTTTATACGACTTTTCCATTGACAGTCTCATCTGATTTGTGTAGTTTGCCGCGGTCGCTGAGTGAGGGAGGAGATGGCAACATCGACTTTCAACAATCGACGGATTGGGTCAATTTAGTTCTTGACACAAACAATTTGTTCGACTATATTGGCGGCTTCGTCGCGGGTTATCCCGCACAGCACTTTACGAAAGGTGCTGGAACGATCCTTGAAAACTGAATAACAATACAAAAGCAAACGGGCCCAAACGTGATATTCAGATATCACATGGGCAAACTTTGTAATTCAAAG
>CAMZKT010000057.1 GCA_947311435.1 uncultured Desulfocapsa sp. | reverse complement strand
TCCTGGAATATTCACTGCTGGAACTGTACCGCTCTAAAACTGCAGAAAAGTATCGATTGGGCCCTGGGGAATGCCGAGGATGTAAAATCCGCCCGGTTTGCGGTGGATGTCAGGCGGTGATCCAGTCAAGTGGCTTGGATATAAGCTTACATAAAGATCCGTATTGCTATATTTCATCCTGAGATGCTCTTTTTCCATTAATAAAACCCGACGTATAGCTCAATGAGTTCTCTTATTAAAGGATTCCTGGGGTTGGTGGCAAGAGAATGATCTTCAAAAACCTGTTCTGCCATTTGCTCCGTTTTTGCCATATACTCATCTCTGTCTATGTCACAGTCACGAAATGATTGAGGCAAATTAAAATCTCTTTGCAGATTTATTATAACATCCGTTAACGATTCTATTCCCTGTTCCGGGCTTTTACATGGAAGTCCAAGATTCCTGGCGATATCCTGGTATCGTTCATGTGCAATATGTCTGTTACCGGGCATAAGAGAATTGAACCGACTGGGGATTTCCTCGCCATTATATTGAATGGTCCCGGGAAGCAACACGCTGTTGGCATGGTCGTAGTGCAAGGTGAATAGACCGCTGACACTATGGGCCATAACGTGATTGAGGCCAAGCTTACTATGGCCTGCAGCCATACCAGCCATACTTGCAGCACTGTATATCTTATCTTTTGTAACAGTTTTTGAAGTTTCAGCTTCGGGTAAGCTTCCAACTAATATCCTTATAGCTTTCATGGCCATGGAGTCTGAATATTCTGATGCTAAAGGAGACACATAGGCTTCGATGGCATGGCTGAGAATTGTTAAGCCGCTGAGAACCAGCTCCTGAACATCAAAATCTATGGAGAAGTCGGGATCAATAAGAGCCCTGTCAGGCAACAGTTCACAGGAATGAAGAGTTAATCGTTTTGCACAGCTATCGTTAAAAATGGTCACGAATGGGTTGACAGCAAAAACAGCTCCAGGTGTAACAGGAATAGTGAGCAGATTAACATTTCGACGAGGAGGGGAATCTGGACAGTTGGGTAAATCCGCCTTGTAAAGATCCGGTGATGCATCTGAGAAATCCTTGTCAGGACGTCGATAGAAATAGCAAATAGATTTCGCTGTATCTATGATGGCTCCAGTACCTACTGCAATAACACTTGTTGGCCTGAATTTTTCCATCCTTCTGATTCCTTCCTCGATTATTGCGATACTGGCCACCTTACTGCCAATACTAAAGAGCTCGGTTTTTATTAATTGCTGCCGATTCTTCAGGTATTTGGAAATTATTTCAAAGCAAGTTTTGTTTAGCAGATTTTTTTCAATAATAATCAACGTTCGATCAAGCTCTGTCATGGTCTGCAGGTACGCTACACACCCTTTGGAAAAAATGATTTTCTCCGGTGTTTTCCATTCTCGAAGCCGAAGCTGTGGTTTCTGAACCAGTTGACGATGAATGAACATGTCTAATGAGGGCAGTGCGGTGGTGGGGTTTCCTGCCTGTTTGTCTTTTGCAGGACATATATTGCTTACTGTTGTTACGGATAAACTACATATATCACCCCGTGTTGCAGGTTGATTCAGAATGGCCTGCTTCACTTTAAGCCTTGTGGCAAATTCACCAATTAAGCTTTTATTCCTGGCATGGAGAACAGCAGTGTCGGAAGCCGATCCAAATTCCAGCAGAGCCTCACAGATACAAAGACCTTCATACCAGCTTTCAGCAGCAATAATAGAAAGAACGGGGACACGTTTCGTTCTTGACAGAGGATGAGCCCCACCTATTCCACCAATTTCAGTTAAGAGAAGTTTAGTGTTTGCCGGAACCGTAAAGCCAGCCATTTCTGCGATTACAGAGGCATTTAGGCCAGTGCATTCAGGATTGGGTTCCCCGCTTTCTTTATCAAAAAGAAGATCTGCCAGGAGCCCTTTTTCAGCTTCTGAAACCCGATGGCAGTGCTGCTGCATCATCAGGTCAAGGGTTTGGAAATAGACCTGCCTGGTAATTATGACAGTTTGTTCCGCTCGTGCAACAAGGCCGTTATCAAAATATTTTGAGGAAACGATATCCGTTGCAGCTTGTTCTATATCGGCTGATCGATCAACAAAACAAGGCGTATTCAACCGCCCCAGACCTAGCACAGGTGTCACCCCCTGAAACTGTTGAGGTAAGGAGAAAAAATGCTCTTCATCCATTAAAACAAGACTAATTTCAGGATTCCCGGCCAGTGCCTGGATGGTTTCCGTAGAACAGGTCGGTAACCACTGAATAGCATTTGCTGGAGCACCGGCATCGAGTGCGGCATCCCGCATGAGGGTGACTGCGGCTACTGAAGATTTTTGAACCGAAGGGTGAAAACAGAAAACGACTGGGTTACGAGTCTTAATGCTGAGTATAGCCTGAGATAATATGCTGGCCGTTGGATGATTGGGGTCTGTAAAGGCCGCGACAATTCCCACAGGTTCAGCTAAGAGACTGATGCCACTAATCTCATTCTCCTCTACACATCCAACCGTTTGTACATCGCGGAGTTTTTGTTCTAAACGACTGCTTGCAAATATATTTGTAACTGCTATGTCTTCAGTAATGCCTCTGCCGGTGTCGCTCATAACTTGTTTTGCAAGAATCAGATGGTTCGCAGCACCAACTCTCCCCATGTTGCTTACAATCCAGTCTATGGATTTCTGATCCATCTGAAGGTAGGCATCCTGGGCGGATATGGCCTGGAAAATGATATCATC
>CAMZKT010000056.1 GCA_947311435.1 uncultured Desulfocapsa sp. | reverse complement strand
TGATAGGCAGAGCGCGTAGCGCGGCGGCTATCAAGTCGGGCGAGCGTAGCTCAACTCTGCTCCGATAGGACAGACCGCGGTACGCGGTCTGTCCTATCAGTGGAATAGACAGAACAAGCCAATATTGTACTAGCAATATTCCATCTATGTCCTATATATAGTTTTAAAACTCCAATTTCCATAAACTCACCCTCATTCTTATAGCACATGGTAAACTCGAACACAAGAAAGCCCGAAGCAATACATTCATTCTGGGATCGCTACATAAAACATCTTCTCAAAAATGACGTTAAAGGCACAGTTACGCGATGGTATGTAATCCGAGCTGAACAATACATTAAAGCCAACTCATCTAAAAATCTAAAAAACCATTCACCTGAAGACGTAGTTAATTATCTGGAAACTCAAAGTAGAAACACTCACCTTAATGATTGGCAGTTTCGACAGATTGTTGATGCTATACAGAATGTATTCGAAATGCTTGAAACCCCATGGCTAAATGACGTGGATTGGCAGCACTGGATGACCGCCGCCTCTCTGCCAGCAAATCATGCTTCCATTGCCAGGGAAATCCCCGCAGCAGAAACAATCTCCCGGCTGGCAAATGCCCCGAACAGGGAGTTGTCGAAGGTGAGAAAACAACATCAGGAAATACTCAAACAGTTACTGATGGTAATTAGACAAAGAGGCTACTCCATTCGAACCGAACAAACATATGAATCCTGGGTCAGCAGATTTATAGCCTATAACAACAACCGAAATCCCCTGACCCTAAAAGCAAATGATGTGGTTTCTTTCCTTCAGTATCTTGCTGTACGCCGTAACGTTGCAACTTCCACCCAGAACCAGGCCTTAAATGCTCTGGTCTTTTTTTATAACCAAGTACTTCAACAGCCTCTGGGAGACATGGGAAACTTTATACGCGCAAAACAACCGAGGAAGTTGCCTGTGGTACTTACACAATCAGAGGTTCAGCGGTTGCTGGTACAAATGAAGGGCAAGCAGTGGTTGATGACCTCACTGCTGTACGGAACCGGAATGAGGTTAATGGATTGTGTACGATTGAGAGTGCAGGATATTGATTTTGAATACAAACAAATTGTGATAAGGGACGGAAAAGGACAAAAAGACAGGGTTGTACCGCTACCCGAGCGTTTAATAGAACCGCTTAAAACCCACTTAACAGAGGTACAGGCACTACACAACGATGATATAATCAATGGACATGGTGAGGTGTATCTTCCAGGTGCCCTTGCCAGAAAATATCCGCAGGCTGCAAAGGAATGGGGATGGCAATACGTGTTCCCCAGTGCCCGCCTTTCCGTTGACCCGAGAACCCAGAAGATTCGCCGTCACCATATCCATGAGAATGGATTACAGAAAGCGGTAAAAAAAGCCGCTTCACTGACCGGAATACCAAAAAAGATAAACTGCCATGCCCTGAGACACAGTTTTGCTACTCACCTTCTAGAAAACGGTTATGATATCAGGACGGTGCAGGAGTTACTCGGTCATGCTGATGTTTCCACAACAATGATTTACACCCACGTCTTAAATCGTGGCGGGAAGGGAGTAAGGAGTCCTTTGGATTTCATATAAATCAAAAAACCTTATAGAACAAAAAAGGGTAGACAACAATTTTTCTTTTGGGTATTTCACAAATACTCAAAACGAAACCGCCGTCTACCCTCTTCTGCTATCGTCGTGCAACAACTAATACCGCACCTGCATTACACTGGTGTCCATCACAACAAACCGTTACTCTTCCAGGCCAAGCCCCTTACGCTTAAGTTTGATACGTTCATCAATGAGTTCTGCCGCTTTAAAAGGATCCGGCTCTATGCCAAAACAGGCTCCAACCAAATCGTCCAGTCCTTCCAATGCCAGATTGGTAACAATGGGAGACCCGGTAATATTGGGTGGATGACCAAGGTGGGTGTAAATTCCTGAAGCTACCGCATAGGCTCCAATGGTGGCAGCTTTTTCGGAATACCATTCCGGTGATGACGTTGCCAGCGGCAGGTCAGAAATGGAAACACCAATCTCATTTGCCAAAAGTGCTGCCAGTTGCAGAATCCGTGCATTGTCAACACAGCTCCCCATATGGATAACAGGCGGGATTCCCAGCGCGCCACATATTTCTTTAAGTCCCGGCCCGGCCTGTTCGATAGCTTCCGGAACAAGCAGCCCGGCTTTTCCGGCAGCCGTTGTAACACAACCGGTCACTATCACCAGGATGTCTTTCTTAATGAGTTCACGGGCAAGATTCACATTGCAGTAGTCATGTTTATACTTCGGATTATTACAGCCTACAATCCCAACCGCACCACGAACTTTACCAGCCTTTATTGCATCAACAAGTGGCGTAAGAGAACCACCCATTGCATCCAACAGAGCCTCATTGGAAAATCCGGTGACGATATCCACAGGTTCACAGGGGATTTCCACACGATCCGGATTTCGCATGGCAAAGCGATCTATAGCCATTCGCACAACCTTTCTCGCTTGTTCCTTGCCATTATGCATTTCAAATTTCACATGATCTGCCCCGGTGAATTTCGCCTTATCGGCGGTGGTTATCATTTTGGTATGATAGCACTTTCCAACCTGAACCAGACTGGGCATAATACATTGATAATCGACGACAATAAGTTCAACCGCTCCGGTAACAATGGCAAGCTCGGTCATCAGATGGTTACCGGCCATGGGAATTCCCTTCCGCATCATCAATTCGTTTCCGGTACAGCAAAGACCCGCGAGGTTAATACCGGCAGCACCTTTTTCTTTTGCCAGATCAATCATTTCCTGTTCATTAACAGCTTCGAGAATCATCTCGGAAACAATGGGGTTGTGACCATGTACCAGGATATTAATTTGATCCTCTTTTAATACGCCAAGATTCACCTTCGCCTTACGCGGTGATGGTGTCCCAAAAAGTATATCAGAGATCTCCGTGGCAATCATGGATCCTGCCCAGCCATCCCCAAGACACATTCGCGCCCCGTGAATTAATGTATTTGCGGCATCGTTATCACAGCCCATATGGGTGCGGTGCATCATTTCAGTTATTTCACGATCCACACCACGGGGCATAAGACCCAGTTTTTTCCAGTTTTCTTTTTGTTTTTCCGGAACCCTGCAAATAAAGCCGACCTCATCACGTTTGCTGCCAAAACTTTCAAAAAATTCATCCGCCAGATCTTTTGCAACATCCAGCAACTCACGCCCTTCTGTCTCGACACCAAGCTCCTGAGCGATACGCAGCATCTTCTGTTCATCTTTTATTGTGTAGTCCTTAGTCTCACCATGGGCAACAGCATGGAAGGCCTCGATGCAATCACGCCCATGATCGGAGTGTCCGGCGGCGCCACCAGCCAGAAACCGTCCGAAGTTACGTGACACTATGACATCGGCATCAGCTCCACAAACACCCAAGGGAGCTTTCTTACTTATGCGACACGGCCCCATGGTACAAATACGACAACAAACACCAGTTTCTCCAAATTTACAGTGCGGGGTCTGTTTTTCCAGTCTGTCCCAGGCCGTTTCCACACCATCTTTTTTCGCTTTTCTCAACATTTGATGGGCATCTTCCCAGATACTCATTTCTTCAATTGTTTTTATCTTTGCAGGCATATTCTTCTCCTAAAAATTTTGTTTTTTGTGTAACCATTCACGGGGACAAACGACTTACATCCGAAAGTCACCGATTTTATAACTGAGTACGAGGATGATGGTGCTTTTCCCAGTCAGGATGACACCGCATATTTATCATACAAAAGCCAGCGTGACTACGGAAAATACGAGGAACTACTATAATACTTAATAAAATTTTAACAACACCTTTAATTGTCAGGAATAAGGTTCTTCAGACGAATCTGTGGGTAAATTTAACCACCGACTGTATTTTCTTTATCAACTCCCCCCT
>CAMZKT010000055.1 GCA_947311435.1 uncultured Desulfocapsa sp. | reverse complement strand
TTTGGCGAGCTGCCATAATATCGCTATGGTCGCCAAAAATTGAAAGACCTTGGTACGCAAGGGAACGTGCGGTGATATGAAAGACTGTGGGGGTGAGTTCACCTGCGATCTTGTTCATATTTGGTAGGAGCAGCATTAAACCTTGAGATGCGGTGAAAGTGGTACAAAGTGAACCTGTGGTAAGAGAACCATGCAGCGCCCCTGCAACCCCAGCTTCCGATTGCATTTGGCTGACCAGGGGAACAGAACCCCAAATATTTTTTTGCCCTGCGGCATATTTCGAGTCTGATTCTGCAGCAAGTGACGTGGAAGGGGTGATGGGATAGATAGTTATGATTTCACTGGTGCTGTAGGCGACATGAGTACAAGCCTGATTACCATCAACGGTGACCATTTTTCGTGACATGTTGTTTCTCCTTATGGTTGTTTTGACTTTTAAAAGTCCTTTTGTGTATTGTTTTTTTTATATCTGCCCGTTAAGTAATCGTTCAGGTTTGTTTACCAATCTGCAGGGGTACGATGTTTTTCAAGGGATTCTGTTGTTTTTGGATATTTAATGGACAGGATCTCACATACCAAGTAACCGACGACCTGATTTCTTTGACGATAAAGCGGAAAGAATACTTCTGGCTTTTGCGAAAAAAGGAGACATCACCAAGAGTACAGTACTCCTTCGGCAATCTCGTCTTATCGCACTTTGTTTCCAAAAGCAGAAAGCTTAGCAGAAGGTTGGCTGTAAATATGCAGCCAGGAGCTTTGTATGCAGTCATAATTTTCATTGTATATCATGATAGCTGACTGACATATTTTTTGTGTGCTCCACTCAATATTTATTTTTTACTGGGAGACGATTTATACACAAAAGGGAGGATAAAATCAAGGTAATTCAATAACAGTGTTGGGAATGTTCAGTAAAACTAATAGATGGAGGGGCCACCGTTGTTTTTGATAGGGAATACAGAGGTAAAAAAAAATCACAGCGCTATTGCACCAGTACTTTTGGTGCCTTTCGCATGTTGGAAATACAGCTGTAAATAAAAAGAAAACCATACAGGTTTCTGAAAAAGCACTGTACGCTATTTCTTGTTGTACCTTAGTCCTGCAATTGACAAATTCGTAGGCCTACTACGCTAACCTTTCAGAGATGCGAGGTACAATGGCACTGACGTTTTGTATGCGTATTTTTATTGACAATGAAGCGTCTCCAGAGGGGGGGGATCTTGAAGGGCAAGGAATTTCTTTCGGATACTCTTCAATAGGGGGAAATGGTATTACACCAAAATGATATTTTGAATATCACGATGAAGTTAAAGGTTTGGTAAAATGAAAATAATGAAGAGCTTTACCCATTGGCGAGCAAGTCTTGCAACGGTTTTTCTTACCGGTGGAATGTTGTGTGTTGTGCAGGTCATGGTTGATCGACCAATGCTTCTGGTGGAACGATTTTTTCCAGGATTTGGTTGGCTTGAAATCATTGCTCTTGCGCTCTATGCAGGTTTTATGACCCCCAAAATAATGAATCCTGCAACATCTGTCCGTTGGAGAACTATTTTGTGGTTGACCTTCTCCATATTGTTTTTTGGTCAACTGTTTTTGGGTTTACTTGGGCTTGAAAACTTTTTGATGAGTGGCAGGCTGCATTTACCAATTCCTGCTCTAATCATTGCAGGGCCTGTTTTTCGTGGGGAAAATTATTTTATGCCAATTCTCTTTAGCGCAACCTTGTTGTTTATCGGTCCGGCCTGGTGCAGTTATTTTTGTTACCTTGGTGGCTGGGATTTTCTTGCAAGTAAGCACCAGAAATACTCGAAGCCCATGCCTGGATGGCGACATTTAATACGTGCAGGCGTCCTTTTTCTTGTGATCGCTACAGCTTTGTTTTTCAGGAAAAATGAAAGCCCCGTGCTCTTTGTCCTCTGGTTTGCTGCCTTGTATGGTTTAGGTGGCCTGGTTGTCATGTTTGTTTTTTCCAGGCGGCAGGGGGTAATGGTACACTGTAGTACATATTGTCCTGTTGGCCTGGTTGCAAATATTTTTGGGAAGGTCTCACCGTTTCGGATTCGAATCAATGATTCCTGTTCGGGCTGCCATAGATGTATTAAAGTATGTCGATATGATGCTCTAAAGCCTGATGATATAAGTCGTGGAAGACCCGGGTTGTCCTGCACCCTGTGTGGTGATTGTACCGGAACGTGCAATACCAGTTCGATTAATTATAGTTTTCCCGGTTTGTCAGGAAGGATGGCCCGTACCCTGTTTGTCGTGATTGTTGTTAGTTTTCATGCTGTTTCCATAGGTGTTGCCAGGATCTAAAACTTTCCATGGTAGATTTTTCTGTCCATCTGCTTTTCAATCTTCCAGGGAATGTGTTATTTCCTTACTGTCTTAATCGTTGGGATGATACCAAGCAATACGTTTTTCGGGCCTAATTCAAGGCTTGCAATTTTCATGGAGACAGTGAGGAGCTTATTGCCTGTGTCTGCTACTATGGGGTGTAGCTTTTCCATGGGCAGGGGGAGTTCCCGATTATTGAATAACAGGGTGATGGCAGAGGCGACATCTGTTACGTTCTGGTCAGTGGAACTGAGCCTGGTGATAACGGGTTTGATAAAGAGCGTTTGCGTCGATGCGTCGAAGCGCAGGTTGGCGTCACATTGAAAGCCAGTGGTCAGGGTGCCTGCTTTAAGGCGAATATCACGACCGGCAATGGAGGTCACGATTTGGATGTCATGTCCTGTGAGAGTGACGTGAGCCGAAAGAGCATTTTTTCTAAATTGCAGTCCTTCAATTTTATCAATGGAGACCGAACCTGCGATTGTTCCGGAGTTAATCGGAAACTGGAGTGGAAGGGTTTTGGCAATCGCCTCTTTAACGACATTGTTTGACAGGGTTATGGTGATGGCTTGTTCGTCGTGGGGGCTGGCCATGGAGATAGTGGCCGAAAGGAGTAGCAGAAAAAGGGCTGTTGTAAAAGAAAAGACAAAATGTTTATTGTTCATGGAGTTTCCCATTGAGTTTGTGGGTTGACTGGAGTTGAAAGAGCGTATGGCTCCAGAGGAGCAACGCAAGAAGCAGACCGACATATGAAGCATAATCACGAGAAGTTTTGTGGCAATGAAATTCGTCAATTTTGATGGTTTCTTTGTCTTGAAAATGTCCTCGAATGGATATGGTGCCCGATGAAAACCCGTCTGGGTTTGCGATCTTAAAATGTGTGTCAACGAGGCTTTCCACAGTGTTGCTTTCTGTGTTGTATCGGGTTCTGTCCAGTTCAATTTTTTTCCCGCTTCGTCTCTCCATGTCTTTTAGAGTCTGACTGTAATGAATATTTGCCTCGTAGGCAGAATGAGCAAAGAGAGGAGGGCTGCCAAAGTAGACGACAAAGCAGACTGCTGCACAGGCAGCTTTTCTTTTGTCGGGTTTTTGCAGTAAGTTTTTGTTTTGAATTGCCTTAGGCCAGAGTGCGGCAAGTGCGATAAGCCCGAGAACTGTGAAAAAAGTATTTAAATAATGCTCCGGCCAGATTAAATTGAAGTGTGTCGTGTGCCAGGAGAAAGGAGCAAAAAAGTTCACTCCGTTTCCCCATTTGATTTGGCTGGCATCCAGCAGCAAATGAAGCAGACTGTTCGTGGACAGGATGAAAAATATCTGTTTGCTCTTACCGGCAAGCATGGCCAGTGCCAGGGACAGCGTTAGACAATAAAAAAAGCTGGCCTGAGTGGCAGTATAAAGTCTCAATTGCAGAGGATCCATGCCAGGAAGCTGTAAAAGAATACGTTGCATAATCCAGGGGATGTCAGGAATTAAACACGCCGTGACTATCCACTGGAGTGGAGCTTGTGGTATTCCGAGTTTTGTCAGCGGTGTTTGTACTCCTATATGAGTGAGTGTGTTTGGCATGGTGAGAAAATGCCATAGCTCCAAAGGATTATCAATCGAATTTTTTGATAAATGAGGTATCCACGCTTTGGTTGGCGGAGACATGGGTGGAATCCACAGAGAGGAAAAAAGTGATGCAATGGGAGCAGGTTCGATTATTGGATAGTGTGCTGGAAGAAATAGAAAAGGTGTGTACAGTGGCTGCCACTCTTTGGCAGCGGCGGTGGATCGAACGTAATGGCGGGAATATTTCCCTTAACCTCACAGCAAAGCTCACTGAACTTCCAGAGTCTTATGATTCTTTTCGCTATCTTCCTGGAGATTTTCCCGCAGGGGCTGCCGGAATGGTTCTTTTTGTAACCGGCAGTGGTAAGCGGCTTCGTGACTTGTCCGGCAGTGTGGAAGGTGTGGCCTGTGTCGCACGTATTGATGAAGGCGGGAACGGGTGCCATATTCTGTGGGGTGGGCATAATGAAGAGGGTGCGTTTCAGCCGAGTAGTGAATTTATAGCACATGTGATGATACATTTGATGAAGAAGACTGCTACTGATAAGCATCGTGCAGTCCTCCATGTCCATCCACAGGAGCTTATCGCCTTGAGTCATCATCCGGTCATTGGTCGCGATGAAAGAAAGTTGAATCATGCCTGTTGGTCTATGTTGCCTGAAATACGACTGTTTGTCCCGAGGGGAATAGGACTTGTTCCGTTTATGTTGCCTGGTTCAAAGGATCTTGCTACAGCAACAGCCAGGCAGCTTTCGCTACGTGATGTGGTTCTTTGGAGCAAGCATGGTGCTGTTGCCACGGGGAAGGATATTGGGGAGGCCTTTGATTATATTGATGTGGCTAATAAGGGAGCTGAGATATATCTACAGTGCCTGAGCTCTGGTTTTGTTCCTGAGGGGATGAGTGACAGGGAAATGAACGGGGTGATGAGACTCCTTTAAAATGAATAAGTCAAGAGAGTATCCGTGCCACGTTTAACGGTAGCAGCAGATTGTCTTCTTGAAGGTATCTCAGCAGACCTGGAGCAGGCCCTGAAGGAGCGTCTTACAATTGACAACCCCAAGTATGTGTCAGCGAAAAAGTATGGCAGATGGGTTGGGAAAAACCTCAAACCAACACTGGAATATTTTGAAGCAGTATCTGATGGCTTAAGGTTCCCAAGGGGATTTGCAAATCAGGCGGTACTTCTTTGCCGAGAACATCTGCGGCAAACTCCGGAAATTAATGACAGGCGTTTATTGCTTCCCGAAGAAAATTTTGTTTTCAGGGGTAAACTCCGCCCCTACCAGGAAACGGCCCTGCTTGCCGCCCAAAATCGTTCCTTTGGAGTCCTGGAAGCAGGAACCGGAAGTGGAAAGACTGTTATGGCTCTTGCCATTATCGCTGCCAGAAAACAGCCTGTTCTTATTCTTGTGCATACAAAAGAACTTCTTTATCAATGGCAGAAACGGATTGAAGAATTTCTGCTTTGCTCAGCAGGTCTTGTGGGGGATGGCCATTTTGCTCCCAGGCCTGTCACTGTTGCCATCATCAATACTGCACGGAAGCGGGTGCCGGAGTTGACACCCTGTTTTGGGCATCTTGTGGTCGATGAATGTCACCGGGTTCCGGCGGCACTGTTTACCGATGTGATAAGCAATTTTCCGGGGCATTATCTTCTTGGGCTTTCAGCCACGGCCTTTCGCAGCGATAAGGGGCTGACAAAACTGATCAATTTTTTTATGGGGGATCTTTTTCACAGAGTAGATCAGGACGAACTGCATGCAACCGGCGCCATTGTGAGACCCGAGCTTGTTCGTCGTGCAACAAACTTTCAATATTCGTATCGTGGTGACTACCATGCACTGATGAGCCAGCTTGTTCAGGATGAGAGGAGGAACCGGCAGATAGTTGCCGATGTTGTTTGTGAATGTGGGATGAAAAACAGCGGAATTCAGCTTCTGGTTTCGGATCGCGTGAATCATTGTCATGTTTTTGAAGAAAAATTAAAATCCAAAGGTGTTGATGTTGCACTGCTCACCGGACAGACATCGACGGATCAGAGGATGACCATTGTTAGGGATGTTCAGTCCGGTCGGGTACAGGTGCTGGTTGCTACTCTTCAACTCATTGGCGAAGGCTTTGATTGTCCGGGCTTAAGCACTCTATTCCTCACAACACCCATCACTTTTGAGGGGCGACTCCTTCAGGTTCTAGGACGGATAATGCGCCCGGCAAAGGGGAAGCACGCAAAGGTGTACGATTACGTAGATGAAGGTGTCTCGGTACTGAAACGATCTGCTGACAGCCGAAAAAAAATTCTTGCTTCTCTCTAAGTGAATTCTGTTGTCAGCTTATTGAAACTCTGTTATTCTCAAAAATTTTATGTAAATTTGTGATACACTCTTGAAGCATCCGCATGTTGTCGGGTGCTTTTTTTCTTTTTTTAGAGGCAAAAGATGGAACAGGATAAAATACGAAACGTTGCAATTATCGCTCATGTTGATCATGGAAAAACAACGCTTGTTGATGAATTGTTTAAAAATTCCGGTATGTTTAGAGAGAATGAGAGTGTTGCTGAACGGCTGATGGATTCCGGTGATATTGAGCGGGAGCGTGGGATCACCATCACAGCCAAAAATGGTGCCTACGAATACAACGACCATTGGATTAACATAATTGACACCCCGGGGCATGCTGATTTCGGTGGCCAGGTGGAACGGGTATTGCGTATGGCAGACGGTGCATTACTTCTTGTGGATGCCCAGGAAGGCCCTATGCCTCAGACCTATTTTGTTCTGAAAAAAGCACTGGAAAATAATCTTCCAGTGATTGTAGTCATTAATAAAATAGATAAACCAGCTGCCCGCTGTGACTGGGCTGTCGATC
>CAMZKT010000054.1 GCA_947311435.1 uncultured Desulfocapsa sp. | reverse complement strand
TGCTGCTGAACAGTTACAAAGAATCTTTATATGGAAGTATCATAAATGGGGAATAACAGAGTTTCCGGTGAACTTGTTGCTGCAGCTGTTGTTGGATATGAAAATCTTGCTTCCTGGTCGGAACTGCTTGATCGTATAAATGTTTTTCCAGTGGCAGACGGTGATACCGGTGTGAATCTTCGCGTTAGTCTTGCCCCTTTGCGGGGCTGTCGTGTAGATTTGGATACTGTGCTGGAGCAGTTGTCTCTGAGTGGACGTGGCAATTCTGGTAATATTGCAGTGGCATTTTTCAGGGAGTTTTTAAAATTCATGGAAGATGGGCTTGCAGAAGCTGTCTGCAGGGGAAGGGATATGGCTTGGCATGCAATAGTAAACCCAACTCCAGGAACCATGCTTGAGGTTTTTGATGCTCTCTGCTTAACCCTTGCTGAGGAACAAGAGGACGATTCTCGTTATTTGACGATTAGAGATTGCTTACAAAAAGCAGTCCTTGGTACTGAAACACAGTTACCGGAACTATCCGATGCTGGAGTTGTTGATGCCGGGGCTCTGGGAATGTTTTGCTTCTTCGATGGATTCTTTCGGGAACTCTTGGACGTACGGGATAATGTTTGCAAATTAACCGACTTGTTTGGCGATGCTCTTTGTGTCAATACTTCTTTTCATCCATCCTCCTCAGACGAGTTTTGCGTAGAGGCCTATCTGAGAACAGGAAGGGAAACGGGAACACTTTTTGCTCGATTGGAAAGTCTTGGGAACAGTGTGGTTGCAGTTCCTGATAAATCCGGTCTGAAATTGCATGTTCATACAAGGAATCCAGCCCGGCTTAAGAAAGAGCTTTCGCAATTGGGTGAAGTGGATGGATGGCGGGATGAATCCATGGAACCCGCAACGGGAGCCAATACCAGAAAAAGGTTTTTAAAGAATAAGGTTAGAATAATGAGTGATGCCGCAGGCTCCATCCCCTTGACGCTTGCCCGGACATCTGGAATTATTTTATTGGATAGTTATATTGTGGCTCGTGACCTTATGAAACCTGAAAGCCTTTTTTCTCCGGAACAGCTGTATGCACTCATGAAGTGCGGCATACGAGTCACCACCGCCCAGGCATCCAATCGGGAAAGACATTTTCACTATCAGGCGGCAATTCAACAGTATGAAAAGGTATTGTACCTTTGCACCGGCTCAGCTTTTACCGGGAATTATTCCGTTGCTGTGGGCTGGCAGAAAACCAATGCTTCCAATGGTCAGTTTACTGTCGTTGATACCGGGGCAGCTTCAGGAAGATTGGCGGTGATTGCGTTGCTGGCCGCTCGTCTTGCCGAAACAGGTGCCGAAGCAAAGGAGGTAAACGAGTATGTGGAAGTGCTGAGTAGGCAAGCGGAGGAATTTGTTTTTATACATGAGTTGAAATACCTGGTAGCTGGAGGGCGTCTGTCGAAAACCAAGGGCTTCCTGGGAGATTTTTTTCATAAGAAGCCTGTGATAACCCCTTGGTTTTCCGGGGTACGCAAGCGGGGAATGGTGCGCACTCCTGAAGCTCAGCTTGATTTTGCCTGTGCTGCACTGAAAAATCGTGTTGGTGATGCTGCTGATATGCTGGTGGTCTTGCAGCATACAGATAACAGAAAATGGTTAGAGCAGGTTGTTGAAGAAAAAATCAGCAAACAACTTCCCGGTGCTGAAATTCTTCTTCTGCCGCTTTCCCTGACCTCTGGTGTGCATATGGGGCCGGGAACCTGGAGTATTGCTTTTGCATCTTCTCAGGTATAAGGCCAATGTAAAATTCAGGTAACTGTTCAGCAGCACTTCATCTATGTCCGATCAGGCTTACTCACAGAGGACTACTCTAGTTCGCAAGCCTGCTTGAACACATATAAAGCACTGCTGAACAGCTACAGTTCGATGTTTTTGCTGATTTTGCAATTCCACCTGAATAGTTACTAATTATTTACATGGTGCAGTAGATTTTTACAAGTATGCTGCCGCCAGTATAGGTGATACCCAGGCCAACGTAACCGCGGAAAACGCAATACTCTATGAGCAGTTACGTACCTTCTCCCCCTGTTAAGCCTTAAAATTATCAAGGTACTCCTGGGAAAAAGCATCTCCTGTGGCTGTAAAATTCACAATGGCCTTACCGAAAGCCGCAACACATTCCGGATCAAATTGAGTTCCGGAGCACCTCTTCAGTTCTGTTACAGCCTCCTGCATATTCATATTCTGACGGTAATTTCGCTTGGAAGTCATGGCATCATAACTATCAACCACCATTAAAATTCTAGTCAACAAATCAAGATTGTCCCCTGTCAGACCATCAGGGTATCCTTTACCGTCCATTCGTTCATGGTGGTGACAGATAATAAACTGCTCTTTCTCCATAAAACCCAGAGGTTTTATTATATTTGCCCCAACTGCCGGATGCTTTCGTATAAGAGCCCATTCTTCTTCAGTGAGTTTTCCCGGTTTTTGAATACAGGAAAGATCTATTACAAGTTTTCCAATATCATGAAACTGGGAAGCTCGGCGTAAAACAACCATATCCTGTTCTGGAATGTCCATCGCAAGACCGAGAAGAACAGCATATTCAGTCACCCGCATGGTATGTCCCGCAGTATAAAAATCCTTTTCCTCCATGGCATTCTGGAGGCTGGACATGAGTTGAACCGTTGCATTTTCGAGACTATGGCTATAGGTAAGCAGAAGTTTATTGGTTTTTTCGAGTTCAGCGGCCTTCGTACGAATATCGTCTTCAAGTTCTCGTTTGTAATGATATTCCCGGCGAATGTACATCCGTTTTTCGATGGCCCGACGAATTTTAACATTGAAGATATCCAGGTCCTCAATGGGTTTTGTTAAAAAGTCATAAGCACCAAGGTTAATGGCTTTGACCACATAATCCATGGAACAGGCACCAGTGAGAAAGATTACCGGGATATCGTGTTGCAGTTCATTCAAAGCAGCGATGGTTTCAAAACCATCCATACCGGGCATGTTTATATCAAGAAGAATAACATCGTAGGAATCATCTATGATGTCAGCTACATACTTTCCATCACTGACTGACTGCACTTCATGACCGAACATTTCGAGAATTTTAGACACAGTAGTCCGTACCATATTGTCGTCATCGGCAACAAGAATTTTTGCGTGTATATCTTTCAAATCTATTCCTTTGGATTCCTTCCTTTTCGAAAAAATAAAAGCTGAAGATACCTACTATTTTTATGTAAATTTTACAGTTTCCAAGATTTTTTTGCAACTTCTTCAGCCTGGTTAATAGCAGGATGAACAGAGTGAGCACCTGCCAGTTTATCCACTGCGTTTACATTGAAATTTATGGAAAACCCTACATCAAGGGATCTACCTGAAAGTTCAGACAGGACGGCTAATGCGCCATCACGCTGACCTGTAAAGTCATATCCACCTTCAAGAGTAAGCATAAGTTTTCCATCGCAAACCTCTTCGGCCAACTGCACCATACTTCTTGTAAGATAAGCAAATCCTTCAGCCGTCACTTCCATGGATCCCAAAGGGTCATCTTTATAGATATCAAATCCACAGGAAACAAGGATCAATTCCGGTTTATATTCGCTTCCAATGGGTTTTATAATCTTATTAAAGATGGTAGCATAATCCGCATCCCCCTGATACCCAGGTAAGGGAATATTGACAGTATAGCCTTCTCCCCTTCCTCTCCCTGTTTCCATCGTATTCCCGGAACCTGGATAAAAAGGAAATTGGTGAGTGGAAACATATAAAACCTTATCTGTTTCGTAAAAAGATTCCTGGGTTCCGTTTCCGTGGTGTACATCCCAATCAACTATCATTACACGTTTCAAGCCATGGTGAGAAATCGCATAACGAGCAGCAACTGCAACATTATTATAAAGACAGAATCCCATGGACTTATTCCTTTCAGCATGGTGCCCCGGAGGCCTCACAAGAGAAAAAGCGTTATCTATACTGCCCTTTATCAATAAATCGACACCTGTAGTTAAAGCTCCCACTGCCAAGGTTGCAGCAGCACAGGACTGAGGTGATGTTGTTGTGTCTGAATCAAGTGAATCGAAGGTATTACCAGCAGTCTCTTCCACTCTGTTTATAAGAGCCTTGTCATGGTTTAATGCAATAACAGCACGCGGTGCCGGTTTAATCGGAGGATTTATAAAAAAATTTTCAAATTCCTCTCTCTCCAACACATCATTAATAACCTTGAGCCGTTGAGGAGATTCAGGATGACCAAATCCAGGATCATGCTCCATAAAAAGTGTATCTCTCAGAGTCGCAGTTTTACGCAGGATTTTCTTCACTTTTAATTTCTTCTCCCTTTAATAATGCGTTCCTCTGTTACAATATAATCCAGTAATTCATCATGTTGCTGTAAGGGAGCTCGTTGAACTACTTGTAATTCATAGGCCAGCCCTATACGCAATGCCTGAGGTGCCTTGGCTGATACAAATCGATCATAATATCCACCGCCATACCCCATTCTCCCGCCTCGTTCATCAAAGACAGAGCCGGGAAGAAAAATAATGTCTATTGTGTCTGGAGAGACAGCCTGTTTTTCACGAATTTCGTGAATAGGTTCAGGGATAGAACAGTAGCCAGGAGCGAGTTCCCTGTCGGGATCTGTTATTGAAACAAGTAGTAAATCTCTCGTTTTTATCAAGGTAACAGGAAGAACAAGTTTTTTTCCACAATAAATAATATGGTCTATCAGGGATCGTGTTGCAACCTCAGAACGAAAATCAACATAGATACATATTACGGACGCAGAAAAAAACTGCGTCATACTTTTTACTCTATCACTTATTGAACAGCTGAGATTTCGTTGCTCGAGTTCTGGAAGTTTATCCCGTTTTTCAAGGGTTTCTTTTCGTAGGTTCGCAGAGTTCATGTTTTAGTGTATAAGACAAAGGCAAGAATGTCGAACATGAAAAAATAAAAAAAAAGCAGCCACTCAAGATAGAGAGGCTGCTTTTTTTCATATGATGGGAGTTCCTTTTATATCACATAGGTACAATCAATTTATTACTATCTTCATTCCAGGTAACAATCAAATACCAAACTAGCATGGCAAATGCGATAAGGGCAAGTGTCCCACCATACCCCATAACATCAGGAAGATATACATAAGATCCGAGGTAACCAGCTTTTTCAAGGTGAATTTCATCTTCACCAAAATTCTGTATCCAAGTGGTGAAAAGTGAGTTGGCAACTGCAAAAAAAGGAACAACCATGATGAGCTTGACCTGCCCTTCACCAACACGCCATAAAGTACCGGTTCCGCAACCACCAGCCAGCATGGCACCTAAACCAAAAAGGAAACCTCCTACAACAGACCCCCAACCAAAGGTTCCACGTACATAATTAGCAGGATGAAGTACAGCTTCCCCACCATGGGCGATTGGAACAGAATATTTAAGTACTGCACCGCCAATGGCAACCAGCAGTATGGATAATGCTACTGACTTGGCCATGGTGCAGTCACCAGTCATATGAGGCTCACGAAACCCCTGAACCATACACCAACGACCACGTTGCATGGTATAACCAAGTGCCGTAGCGATCAGGATTATTCCTGACAATGATGCAATATAATCCTCGTCTTTATCTCCCACCCATGTGAACATACCTTCTTCAAAACCGGCATAAGAATAAGCTAACCATACAAGTGTAGCTATGGTAACAAGAGCAAATATTGACTGCATAAAACCTGGAATATTGATTGTTGCAGATCCACCGTTACCCCAGGAAATATGCTCCATTTCCAAGTAAAGGAGTTTTAGACCGAGCAAAACACCTATTGTCAACCCAAACCACATGGTAAAACCACTTGCGGAGAGATTACCTATCGCATTGTACATACCACCTACATTGCAACCACCGGCTAGTGCGGCACCAATACCCATTAACACACCAGCAATTACCGCTTTCACCATCTCACGATAAGGAGGAATACGAAATGCAAAATCTTTCCCCAAACAGGCAGATATAAAAGCTCCAGCTACAAAACCTATACCAATCACAGAGCCCGTGTTTCCAAGAAGTGCAGCCGGAGCCTCGTCATAAAAACCAAGCAATCCGGATTCCGCACCTATCACAGTGTTTATTTCAAAAACAATCCAGTCTCCCCAGTTTCGAACAGCTCCCACCGCACCCCATGGACGCCACCAAGCCATAATCAATACGGAAAAAAACGCCACCATCGCTCCGGTAACAGTTGGATTCCACTCTGATTTACAGCAAATCTTGTAGAGATCCTTTATTTTGTTACCCATTATACTTTCATCGCTCATTCTTCTCCCCTTTTTATAAAATATTATAATTAGTGAAACCTTACTATTTTATGAGATTTTTTTTTACCCTTGCCCACAACTTTTGTCAAGTATCTAAGGTAAAGCGACAGGACTAAGATCTCTCAAAAGAAAACTATTTACTCTTTAAAAACATGAAGTTATATAAATATCATTTTTGAATAACCATTCATTTTGATCTTGACATAAGTTCATGGCTAAAGTATACGTCCTGTTAGTGTATTATCAGTATAGTGCTTTGTGTTCTGAGTGAAGCTATTTAAGACTTAAAAACAATATTGTTTATCGGTCTATTAAATTTATTTCCAGGAGGAAAATACAATGAGTGACGTTAAAGTTGCTGCAGATGGAATTGAAGTTGCCACCACACTTGATGCTAAAGGATTAAGCTGCCCCATGCCTCTTCTACGTACCAAAAAAGAGATCGGCAAAATAGCTACTGGTGAAGTACTCCAGATAGATGGTACTGATCCTGGAACAAGAAATGATCTTCCTGGCTGGTGTAGTCGCGCAGGACATGAGTATCTCGGTGAGAAAGAAGAATCTGGTTACATTAGCTTTTTTATTAAAAAAGGTTAATTTCACAAAATTAATATCCTGTTTATTGGTTTGTATTAAATAAGTAATATCCTGGAGGATAGTATGTCCAAAAGTCTTGGAATATTTGTAACCAACCCTGACCAGTTTAAACATGTCTTGGGAATTACGAAGGCTGCTACAGCTAAAGGATCCAGTGTTAAAGTTTTTTTTACTTGGGATGCCACTCTAAATGCCAAAAAGGAAACTGATTTTCCTGAACTTTGTAAACTGGCTGATGTGTCTCTTTGTGCTGACAGTTACAAAAATATGGGATATGACGTTGAGGATATTCCTGAGGGTCTTGAGGCCAGTAAAATGGGGACTCAGGCTCAGCACGGTATCATCATTGAAGATTTCGATTGTTACTTAAGCTTATAGGAGAAAATATCCCCATGGAATATAATAAAGTATGCCTGATGTATCGCAATAAGGATTGTACCATTGATGGTATTCGTTCTGCACTTGGATTGGCTGTTGAGAATATGTACGCTTATGGCTGTGTACTTGATGAACCTGAAATGGAAAAATTCACCGAACTCCAGGCTGAATCCCTTGAAATGCTTCGTGATATGGAAGGTGATGTTTTTGCAACAAAAGCTTCAAATTGCGAACTCAATGATCTTACGCCCATTACCATAGAAGAGATCGGTGAGAAACTTCGCGACATGACCCATATCATCCCTTACGGCATTATCAAAGCTTAGGAGAAATCTAAATCATGAAAATTCTTAATGTTTATCGTTCAGAGCCTGATAATACCACCAAAAAACTTGTTGAAATTGTGGGAAGAGATCGTGAAGTTGATTCTTTTGATTTGCATGTTGATTCCCCCGATTATGACGCGTTAGTCGATAAAATTTTTGTCGCAGATCAAACTATTTGCTGGTGGTAGTCTGGTAGTTGACAAAACACGTCTCAAAAAGCTCTATGTTTTTTAACATGGGGCTTTTTTTTTTATCTATTCTCCATCAAGATATCATGAAGAATAGGTCTAAATTTTTTAATTTGCCAATTATCATTTCCATAACAGACCCTATTGGTTAACAGGACTATGATACATTCTTTTTCAGGATCTATCCAAAAAGACGTACCTGTGAATCCTAGGTGCCCAACACTGGTTTTTGAAAAATAATTTCCGGCACTTGAGTTTTTTGAAGAAACCATATCAAATCCCATGGTCCAATTTGACTTTTCAACCCGTTTTACGCTTTTTTTAAGTAAAGTGTTTGAATATGCTGGATGTATCCCCCTATCTTTCCATTGATCGAGTACTTTTTCACAAAGAGTCATAACTCCTGAAAGAGTAGCAAACAGTCCTGCGTGTCCTGCCACTCCTCCCAGAGCTCTACAGTTATCGTCATGTACAAATCCAGAAAGCCGTTTATTACTCCATAAACATCTTCCAGTATCCACATATGATATGCCACGCTTTTTGTCATTTTGAGGAAAGAAGAGATCATTATGAAGACCTAGAGGTTTATAAATTGTATTGCGACTTAAAACATCCACCCCTTTTCCCGTTACCTTCTCGATAAGCAGGCCAAGGAGCATATAACCCAGATCACTGTAACAGCTCTTATCATGCGCTAAAGAAACAATTTCTTCATTGAGTAACCATTCCAAAAGGTACTCTTTTCTATTTTTTTCAGGAATTTTGTTCAAATCATAAAAATATTTTCTATGAGAAACAAATCCAGCCCTATGTGACATAATATTTTTGACTGAAATTTTTCTTTTGTTTCGAGGGCAATTTGGATAGATATCTCCAAGTCTGGTATCAATATTTATTATTTTACTGTCAAAAAGAGACAAAAGCACAAGTACTGTTGAAAGTGGTTTGGTGAGTGAGGCAATATCAAAAAAATATTTTTTATCCAGTTTATTTATAACTTTATTTTGACAAGAAAAACCATAGTACCGGCTGAATCTATCATAGACCAAACCATTCCATTTAGAAAATGAAACAACTGCTCCAGAAAAAACTTTATTATTTAAGGCTTCCAGACTCAAGAAATCTATTTTTTCTATCCTCTTTTTATCCATTGAAAATTTCCTTAATCAAAACATCCCGAATAATCGAATATAATAACCAAACAAATTGGACAACATTTTAATTCACCCTAAAACGGCTTGTTTTAAAAGCGTTTTTACACTATGATCAGCAGGAGTATCAAATTTAATTATCACATTGTTATTACGATTTAAAATCTATCTTTTTTGATACTTTTAACAAACTCCTGACAACAATTGTCAGAAGTTTATTGATAACTAAGTTTAAAAACTGTTAATAACGAGTTTTGAACAATTTTTCTCTTTTTATTTACATCAGTCTGTTTATAAAATAAACTATTATCTTAATATGTTATCCATACAACAAACATCCTAACTTTCTTAATAACAATAATATAAAAAGAATATAATAAAGAGTTATTCCTATGGCACTCAATTGTACAATATCACGATCTGATTTTATGGAAGGTTTAAGTAATTTACAAAATATAACAAACAAACGTGGCACACTGGCCATACTGTCAAATATTCTTATAGAAACTACACACGATGGTTTAATCCTCACAGCAACTGATCTCGAAATTGGATTACAAATTAAAGTTCCTGCTGAAATTAACAATCAAGGTACACTCACTCTTCCAAGTAAGAAAATTTTTGAGATTGTACGTGAGTCAGGTTCTGAGAATATCTCTATACAAGAAACTGAAAACAGCTGGGTTGTAATTTCTGCCGGGCTCAGCACCTACAATCTTGCTGGAATGGCAAGTGATGAATTTCCTGAATTTCCTGAATTTGAAAAAGAAAACTTTATTTCTTTTGAAGCAGGAGCTTTTTCTGATCTCATTGATAAAGTCATTTTCTCTGTGGCTAATGAAGAAGAAAATAACTATGCACTGACAAATGTCCTTTTTGAGAAAGAAAAAAGAGAAGAACGCTCATATTTGCGTATGATTTCTTCTGATGGACATCGTCTCTCTATTATGGAAAAAGATGTGGCAACCGACGTTGACTTATTAAATATTCAACCTGTTACACTTATCCCCAAAAAAGGTATTCAAGAGCTGAAAAAATTCTGTGACAACCGGGACAATATTGAAATATCATTTGAAGAAAAACAGATGGTTGTGAAAGATAATGAATCAATCATGGTTATTCGTTTAAAAGAAGGGGAATTTCCACAGTATAGTGCCATTATCCAGGCCATCCAACTTGAAAATAAAATTCAAATAGAACGATTACCATTTTTAGACTCTCTAAAACGAATAAATCTTTTTACAGAAGATATTTTTCATAATATTCAATTTGAATTGAATAACGGACAACTAATTCTCAGTTCACAAAATGTAGATCTTGGAAATGCAAAGGATATACAAAATGTGGTTTATGATGGTGAGCCCTTACAACTGGGTTTCAACTGTCGCTATTTTATCGATGCTCTTCAAGTAATGGAATGTGACACCATAGATGCGTACATCAACTCAAATAATAGTCCCTGTTTAATGAAGTCCGATCAAGATGAAGGTTTTATGAGTATTATTATGCCTATGCAACTATAATACCCCTGAGCTGACTCAAAAAAAAATTGTCGGTTATATTAAATAAATACAATAATTTAAGATGCTTATATACTTTTCTTTTTATGAAAAAAATACTAATGCATCATTATTTTGAAAAAGGAATCAGGTTTGACAGAAGAAAACAAAGATTATGGCGCAGAACAGATAAAAGTTCTTGATGGGCTTGAAGCAGTTCGTAAGAGACCATCAATGTATATTGGTAATACCTCGGAAACAGGTCTCCACCATCTTATATGGGAAGTCGTAGATAACAGTATTGATGAAGCATTAGCGGGTTACTGTGAGCGTATTAATGTTGTTATTCATATGGATAATAGTGTGACTGTCAAGGATGATGGACGAGGTATTCCTGTTGATATTCATCCTACTGAAAAAATGTCGGCTCTAGAATTGGTTATGACGACCCTTCATGCTGGTGGAAAGTTTGATCATTCCACCTATAAAGTATCAGGTGGACTCCATGGTGTCGGTGTATCCGTTGTTAACGCCCTTTCAGTAAAAGCCATTGCAGAAATAAAACGTGATGGAAAAATTCATCGTCAGGAATACAGGTATGGTGATAAAACAGGTGAACTAGAGACAATTGGAAATTGTCAAAGTACTGGAACATCTATTACATTTTATCCCGATCCAGATATTTTTACTGAAACCACTGTTTTTAATTACGAAACTGTAAAAAATAGATTAAGGGAACTTGCTTTTTTAAACCGTAATGTTCGTATTTACTTAAAAGATGAACGAACCGGAGCTGAAGATAAATTTCACGCAGAAGGTGGAATAAGTGAATATGTTGAATACTTGAACCGAAAAAGAACTCCTGTTAATGCTGTTCCTATCTTCATAACAGGTGAAAAAGATATGGTTGAGGTTGAGATAGCTTTCCAGTATTTTGACGGCTATTCTGAACGGCTCTTCTCTTTTGTTAACAATATTAACACTCGGGAAGGTGGAACCCATGTATCCGGTTTTAGACGATCACTCACCAAATGTATCAATCGCTATGCCAGTGATGATATTATCCCAAAAAATATGAAAGAGAAAATGGGTGGTGATGATGTTCGTGAAGGTTTGACCTGTGTTATTTCAGTGAGAGTTCCTGATCCTCAGTTTGAAGGTCAGACAAAAACAAAACTTGGAAACTCCGAAGTAACCTCCATAGTAGATTCAATTTGTACAGAAAAACTCACTTTATTTCTTGAACAAAATCCTCTTGAAGCCAAAAAAATTCTTAGTAAAGCTGTGGAAGCAGCTCGTGCAAGAGAAGCAGCAAAAAGGGCAAGAGATCTTTCTCGAAAAAAAGGATCGACTTCCCTTTTAATGGCAGGAAAACTTGCTGAGTGTCAGGAAAAGGATCCAGCAGAACGTGAAATTTTTATTGTGGAAGGCGATTCTGCAGGCGGTTCGGCTAAACAGGGTCGAGATAGGTCTGTTCAGGCCATTCTTCCCCTTCGTGGCAAGATAATGAATGTTGAAAAAGCAAGGTTTGAAAAAATTCTTGCTTCTGAAGAAATCAAACAACTTATAGCTGCACTTGGTTGTGGTATAGGTAGAGATGAGTTTGACGAACAAAAACTTCGTTATCACAAAGTCATTATCATGACAGATGCCGATGTGGATGGAGCTCATATCCGTACATTACTTCTCACCTTCTTTTATAGGCAAATGCTACCACTGGTAGAAGGTGGTTATATTTATATTGGTCAACCTCCTTTATACCGATTAGGAAGAGGTAAAAAAGAGCAATATTTCCTGGAAGAAGAGGATCTAAATAACCATCTTTTTAATGAAGCCAGTCGGATTTTGAGAATCAAAACCGTAAATGATGCACAGGAAATAATAGAAAAAGAAGTTCTTGTTAGTACTCTTAAAAAATTATCTATTTATTCTCAAGTTGTAGCATACTTGGGAAGAATGAATATATGGGAAGATTTATTATACTATCTCCTTGAAAATAAGGTACATTCAGCTGATAATTTTACCGATGAAGAATTTGTTAAAAATCTTGTAAAAGGCTTATCTCCTGATAAACACATAATAGGTAATATTCGTCCATGTCGTTGGCGTTCAAACTGCTATGAAGTAGATATAGCTCTTCAGGGTCAGGCACAGATTATGATGACACTTGGACCTCAAATACCTCTCATTAATGAATATCGTACAGCTCTTAGTCTTTTTAATGATATTAGATCACTACTTCGTTGTTCTTTTACAATATTACGAAGTGTACAGGGGACAGAAGAAAAAGAAATTCCAGCGGAAAACTGGAGTGAAATGATAAAAATGGTTCGTAATGAGACTTTTAAAGGAAGTCATCTTCAACGCTACAAAGGTTTGGGTGAAATGAATCCCGAGCAACTGTGGGACACCACTATGAATCCACAAAATAGAAGTTTAGTTCAGGTAAGCATTGGAGATGCAGAACAGGCAGATGATATTTTCACTACTCTCATGGGAGATAAGGTGGAACCACGAAGAGAGTTTATTCAGAATCATGCCCTGGAAGTATCAGAACTCGATATATAGCAAACTACTTACAAGGCATAATATTTTTCATAAATAACATAGATTTGGATACTTAATACGTGGAGCCATCCTGCCTACAAAAACCTGCGGCATCTTGTAAGCAGTTACTATATATATAAAATTTGCAGTAAATATTTGGAATTAATATGAGCACAGAAGAACAAGAAAACTACCCTTCAATCTCCATAGAAAAGGAGATGAAAAAATCATATCTCGACTATGCAATGAGTGTCATCATCGGTAGAGCTTTACCCGATGTTCGAGACGGCCTCAAACCAGTTCATCGCAGAGCACTGTTTGCCATGCGGGAACTCTCAGTATTTTACAATAGACCTTATGTAAAATCAGCACGTATTGTTGGTGATGTTATAGGTAAATACCATCCGCATGGTGATACTGCCGCTTATGATACGATCGTTCGTATGGCTCAGGATTTTTCCATGCGTTATCCTCTTGTTGATGGTCAGGGAAACTTTGGTTCCATGGATGGAGATTCTCCTGCTGCTATGCGTTATACCGAAGCACGCATGACCAAAATTGATAGGGAAATAGTTAATGATCTAGAAAAAGAGACGGTAGATTTTGGTCCTAACTATGATAATTCCATGACTGAACCCTTGGTGATGCCATCTAAAGTACCAAACTTACTGGTCAATGGATCATCTGGTATTGCTGTTGGAATGGCAACCAATATTCCTCCTCATAATCTCACTGAGGTTATGAATGGTCTTATTGCTATGATAGATAGCCCTAACATTACAATTCATGAACTCATGAATATTATTACCGGTCCTGATTTTCCCAAAGGTGCTTTTATTTGTGGTCGCGCAGGTATTCGTGAAGCTTATGAGACTGGGCGTGGCAGTGTTCTCATGCGGTCGCGTACCCATATCGAAAACATAAAAGGAAGTAAGAGGGAAGCAATTATAGTTACCGAAATTCCCTATCAGCAAAACAAATCCACATTAGTTTCGAAAATAGCCCTTCTTGTAAAAGAAAAAAGAATAAATGCAATATCAGAAGTTCGTGACGAATCGGACAGGCATGGTGAACGAATAGTTATTGAATTGAAAAAAGATGAAATTCCAGAGGTGGTCATCAATCAACTCTATAAAATGACACCATTGCAAAGATCATTTGGCATTATTTTCCTGGCGATTGTAAATAATAAACCTGAAATTCTTAATTTAAAACAAATACTTGAATATTTTATTCTTCACCGTAAGGTTGTTGTTTATCGTCGAACATCTTTTGAGCTTAGAAAAGCTGAAGAAAAAGCTCATCTTCTCGAAGGATTAAAAATTGCAATCAGTAACCTGGATGAAGTTGTTGAATTAATAAGAGCTTCTGTTAATCCTGCAGCAGCAAAAGCAGAATTAATTAGTCGTTTTAATCTCTCTGAAATTCAAGCCCAGTCTATTCTTGATATGCGTCTGCAACGTCTTACTGGTCTTGAACGTGATAAAATAATTCGCGATTACGAAGAAATAATGGCCGAAATCTCTCGCTTGAGAGAGATCCTTGGTGATGAATCCTTGGTTATGAAGATAATTAATGATGAATTTGTTGAAATAAGAGATACCTATGGTGATGAAAGACGTACCGAAATAATTGATGCTGTGGATGAAATTCTTCCGGAAGATATGATAACCCAGGAGGATATGGCGGTAACAGTTACCCATACTGGATATATTAAAAGAAATCCTGTCAGTATATACAGATCTCAAAAACGTGGTGGGAAAGGTGCTTTTGGTGTTAAAAATATTGAGGAAGATTTTGTTTCCAATCTTTATGTTGCATCAACGCACGATACCTTTCTCTTTTTCACTAATCATGGAAAAATATTCTGGCGAAAAGTCTATCAGTTGCCGCTTGCCGGTCGAACAGCCAGAGGGAAGGCCGTCGTTAATCTTCTTAATCTGGCAGAAGAAGAAAAATTAGCAGCTATTTTACCCGTAGTTAATCTTGAGGATGAAAAAAGTAACAAGACTATTCTTATGGTTACCCGTTTGGGAAGGGTTAAGAAAACAAGTCTCCAGGAATTTGTAAAACCGCTTAAACGTGGTAAAAAAGCACTAACTATTAACGAGAATGATGAAATAATTTCAGCTCATATTCTTACTGGTGATAATACTATTTTTCTTCTTTCCAACAACGGTGCCTCCATTCATTTTCATGAGGATGATGTTCGAACTATGGGGAGAACAGCAGCAGGAGTTCGTGGTATCCGTTTGAAAGAAAATGATTTTGTTGTTGGATCAATAGTTATCGATTCAAATTCTTCAATTCTTACAATTACCGAAAACGGCTATGGAAAACGAAGTCCTGTGGAAGATTATCGAATCCAAAAACGCGGTGGTCTTGGAATAATGGCGATAAAAGCCAGTGTAAGAAATGGTTTTGTTGTTGGTGGAATGCAGGTCGATGATGATTCTGAAGTCATGCTGATAGCAGATTCGGGTAAGATGATTCGTATGCCAATGGGAAATGTTCGGGTTATTGGAAGGACAACTCAAGGAGTTCGACTAATTAACTTGTCAGAGGGTGAAAAAGTTGTTGCCATGGATCTTGTGGCACCAGAAGTTGATGATGATGAAGGAGAAGGACAGGAAAATACAGAGAACAGTGATGAGTAATAGTGAAGTGAATAAAGTTGCTGTTATAGGAGCGGGATCCTGGGGAACAGCTCTTGCTGGAACTCTTTCAGCTAATGGTGTTAATACAGTTCTTTGGGGGCATAACCAAGAACATGTCAATGTTTTGAATGATGACAGAGAGAATAAAAAATATCTGCCAGGTTACATTTTCCCCAAATCCCTTAAAGTTGTAAACTATTTGAAAGAAGCTGCAACTGGTGCAGATGTTGTTTGTATGGTAGTGCCCTCTCATGGGTATCGTGCTGTATTTAAAAAACTTATTCCTTATTTGAAAACAAGTTCATATGTCGTATCTGCTGTTAAAGGAATCGAAAACAACTCTCTAATGACCATGACCCAGGTTATGAAAGATAGTTTAGGGAGCGCTTTAACTTCTAAAAATTTAACTCTTTCAGTACTCTCTGGGCCATCATTTGCCAAAGAAGTGGCTCAGAATTTACCGACTCTTGTTACTATTGGTTGCGATGAATTGGAAAAAGCAGTTTTTCTTCAAAACGTTTTTGGTAGTGAACGGTTTCGGGTTTATGCTTCTCAAGATATGATA
The DNA here is from genome assembly GCA_947311435.1 of uncultured Desulfocapsa sp. GTDB lineage: Bacteria > Desulfobacterota > Desulfobulbia > Desulfobulbales > Desulfocapsaceae > Desulfocapsa. Next base: position 9,266 of record CAMZKT010000054.1, on the reverse strand, counting down.
GGCCTTGAAATAAGTGCAGCACTTAAAAATATTGTTGCAATAGCTGCTGGCATAAGTGATGGATTAGGATATGGGTTGAACAGTAGAGCAGCGCTTATTACAAGAGGGCTGGCAGAGATTACCCGTATCGGGGTAGCCATGGGTGCAGACCCTCTAACATTTTCTGGTCTTTCCGGCCTTGGAGACCTTGTTCTTACCTGTACTGGTGATCTTAGCCGAAACCGAACTGTGGGTCTAAAACTTGGTAAAGGAAAGAAGCTTCCTGATATTTTAAATGAAATGAAAATGGTGGCAGAAGGGGTAAAAACAACTAAATCAGTTCATGATCTTGTTTCAAAGATGGAAGTGGATATGCCAATTCTGGAGCAAGTCTATCAAATTCTTTACATGGAAAAAGAGTGTTCCAGCGCTGTTAGGGATCTCTTAACAAGAGATCTCAAAGTGGAATAAAAGATGTAGTTTATAAGACGGGAATTTTTTTAGAACCATACTTAATGTATAAAGCATATGAAATTGCCAGAGAAATTTTAACTCTTTTAAAGTCACTGGATAATTTTCTTTATGCTAATTATAAAGTCTAATTTCGTTACAGTTCCTCAACTTTTAAAATTAAAAAATCCGGTTAATACAATGTTAAATGAGGATGAAGAAGGTATTCGATTTTTATCATATTTAACCCTTTTTCTGCTTGCTTCGTCGTTATATATCTTTTCTTCATACCTTCACTATATCCTTGTTGCAGCTGTTCTTTCTCTTTGTACCAGTCATGGACTCGCAGCTCTTATAAAACTCTTTAATACCCCTTCTTTTCCTCTATTTATTCGTTCTCGAAAAACGTTTATAAGTGCCACTATTCTCACCCTCTTTTTTCTCTGTCTTATCTTTGGCCCTTTTGTTTACTTTGTTTCAGAAACATACAATCAGATGTCAGGGGTAAATATTGATCATGTAAAAGAGGTAACCATGCAGATGGTTGATAAGATAGTAGCTTTTACAGAATCTATACCCTCTGTTTTTAAATTCCTAAATTCATTAAAAGAAGAAGGGTTTTCACTTTTAAAAGGAATTTCAATTGAAGCTTTATACAGGACAGTTGGTGTAGTATCCGGTGCTGGCAGTCTTTTTGTACAAGTTGGGTGGATTCTTATTTTTTACTTTCTTTTTAATCTGAATGGAAAAGAAATTCTTGCTTTTGCAGCTCGTGTCATGCCCACTAGTTTTGAACATGAAAAATATCTTTACCGTGAATGTACAGGAACAGTGGCAGTAGTCTTTTATGGAACCCTTTTTAATATGCTTACTCAGGGATTAACTTTCGGTTTATTGATGTTTTTTATAGGTGGTTACAACGCTTTTTATTTAGGTGTTCTTGCCGGCTTCTGTTCAGTTATTCCCATTATTGGTGCTGCTATTGTTTATGTTCCCGTTATTGCCCTTGAACTTGTTGCAGGTAATTATCTTAATGTTATTGTTATTTTGTTTGTATCCTGGGGAGTGATGGGGTTTTTCATTGACAATATATTGAGGATGCTATTTATCAGTTATTTAAAAAGAATTTTTGGATTTGAATATACAATGAACGAAATTCTTATTCTTTTATCAATTCTTGCAGGAATTGCAAGTTTTGGTTTTTGGGGACTGATTATAGGTCCATCTATAATTGCACTTACACTTGCTGCAACAAATTTATACAGCTCTCAAATAAATCATACCGGTTTTCCTGAAGATTAATTGTGCGGCTTAACCCCAATTTTAGTGTAATGATTCTGAAACACCGTCCTCAAGCTTCAGTTAACCAATCTTTAGGTGCATTACTTGCAAAAATCAGAAAAGCGGTATCATTGCAGTATTCTTGCCTACAAAAGTATATTACATATCTTTCCATGGCTAAACTCTCATACCAACCAGGTAGATGAATGGTTCAGCGCCACCTTTTTGGAAAGTACACCATCACTTTTTAAAACCAAATATACCTTTTTTGGTGGCAGAAAAAGCCGGATTGTATCTTTTTCTTCGTCCGTTTCGACCCTTTGAACGTGATACTGTATCGGATGTTTCCTTGTAGTTATTCTCCTTTAAAGGTGCGAAAGAAAGTGTCGTTTTATTTCCTGTGAGGGACTCCGAGTAGAGTTCACAAAAAAGAAGGCATGGCTTGTAATAGCTTTTCTTTTTTAACCATTTTGGCCAGGAGTGGTTTTCAAGGTGTCTGAGGAATTGAGGAAGATTGGAAAGCAATGTAACCATTTCCTGACGAATGGAGCGCCTGAGGTTCAGTTGAACTCCAAGCTCTTTGTCCAACTCTTCACGAAGAGTTTTTGAAAACCTGAATGCGGCAGCACCTTTAAGTCTCTGGTTAACCAGATCAAATTTGGCATTGGCCCAGGGAACAAGAATCAGAGCCAGAAGGAAATCGTTGGCAAGTCCCCTTTTGTTTGATTCTTTTGCGAGAACAGAACAACGATCAATGACTTTTACCACGGCCAAAAGTTGTTCACGGTATGAAAGCTCTCCCTCAGCTTCTTTTTTGGAAAGTGCTTTTTTGTATAAGCCAAAAATATCAAAAAATAATTCTGTATCCAGTGCCAGTTGCAACCATTGCCACAGAGAACCGCTGTGTAGATCCTTAAAAAACTCATCCCGAATACGTGACGGTGGGCAAAGGCAGAGTTTATCATGGTTTCCGCAGATGGCTTGCCAACTTTCCGGGGAGATTTGAAACCCCAGTCTTCCGGCATGTCTGATGGCTCGTAACATTCGTACAGGGTCTCTGGTTATACGTCGTTCCGGTTCCCCTACAAATTGAACCATGGATTTATCAAGATCGGTAATTCCCCCAACATAATCGATTATGGTGTTGTTCTCGATCTCGTAAAAGAGACCATTAATGGTAAGATCCCGACGCTGTGCGTCTTCCCCAAGGCTGCCGTAGGTATTATTGGGAGCAAGCACTGTTTCTGGGCCGTCAATATCATATTCGCTTAAAGAACGCAGAGTTGAGACCTCTATCTCTTTGCCGTTAAAAAAAACCTGAACCAGGCGAAAGCGCCTGCCAATGGTTCTGCTGTTTCGAAAAAGTTTACGAACCTGACCTGGACGGGCATCGGTTGAAATGTCAAAATCTTTTGGAGATTTACCGAGGTAAAGGTCTCTCACACCTCCTCCAACCAGATAACCGGCATAGCCATTGTCACGCAGTACCCGAAGTACCAGCATGGCATCTTTGTCAATCATATGGTGACGGATTGGGTGATCGTCGGTACTGATGATTCTGGGTTCGATGGAATGGATCATATGCAGGAGAATTCACTCTTTTTAAATACGTTTATACTGAATTGGAATGAAACAAATAATAATGACTTGCTTCCCGCTGTTTGTCAAGAGACATGGACGATTCTGAACGAGTCAGTTCCTTTTCTCCTCTCTTTCAGGAAGGATAAAGTATGAAAAAATGGTTATTTTTCAATAGCCATTGCATGTGCTTGACATTTTACTGTAATTGCGTTTTATTTTACTATTTTTTTGATAATGAATTTTTCTGGAGGAATTGCAGTGAAAATAAAGGCCCTGAACGGCTTTAAAGACATCATTCCCGGGGAAGTGGAACTGTGGCTGAAAGTTGAACAAACTGCCAGGAATATCTTTAACCGTTTTAACTTTTCTGAGATTCGGATGCCCATATTGGAGAAAACGGATCTTTTTTCCCGTTCCATTGGTGAAGCTACTGATATCGTGGAAAAGGAAATGTATACCTTTGTCGATAAGCAGATCACCATGCGTCCTGAAGCAACTGCTTCTCTTCTGCGTGCATATATTCAACATGGCCTATATGTTCAAAAACCCATCCAGAGACTGTTTACCATTGGCCCGATGTTTCGCCACGAACGCCCCCAGAAAGGGCGTCTTCGTCAGTTTCACCAGATGGATGTTGAAGTGCTTGGAAGCGCCAACCCTCGAGTAGATACAGAACTTATGGCCATGGGAGCCATGCTTTTGGAAGAGCTTGGTATTGACGTCAGTCTCGAGCTTAATTCCCTGGGGTGTCCTGAGTGTCGTCCCGGGTTTCGTAAAACGCTGCTCACCTTTATTGATGATCGCAGGGATGAGCTTTGTGATGATTGTAAAAGACGAAGCACAAGTAACCCACTAAGGGTTCTTGATTGTAAAAATCCCCGATGCAGGGAGCAGGTGGAAGAGGCACCTTCTATTCTCGATCATCTTTGTGGCAGTTGTGGTGAGCATTTCTCTTCTGTGCAAAAAGGATTGCAGGATATAAATGTTGTTTACAGTTTAAACAAGTTTATGGTTCGAGGGCTTGACTATTATACTCGCACTACCTTTGAATTCATAACTGCCGACCTGGGATCTCAAGCAGCAGTTGGTGCTGGAGGCCGTTACGATGGCCTTGTTGAGACGCTGGGCGGGCCTAAAACACCTGGGATTGGCTTTGCGCTTGGTATGGAACGCCTGGTATTGCTTTTACAACAGAAAGAGCTTGAAACAGAGAGTACCGGTTGTGATATGTTTGTGGCAGGTCTTGGTGAAAAAGCCATTGATTTTGCTTTTCCTTTGGTTCATGCCTTGCGTCAGATGGGCTTGCAGGCCGCCATGGATCATGAGGGACGCAGTTTGAAGAGTCAGATGAAACAGGCTAATAAGTTACAATCCGGGTACGTTTTAATCGTTGGAGAGAGCGAGCTTGAGCAGGGACAGGCAGTATTGAGAAATATGGAAACTCAGGAACAGCAGGATGTAAAAATCAGTGACGCAACTGATACGTTCGCGCGCTCTCTTCAAGAGAAATGCACTCTACGTATATCTTAACTGTGAACTACTCACGGGGATAAACGACTTAAATTCAAAAATCACCGTATTTGTAGCTAATTACTATTGCTTGCCAGTTACAAGCGTCGGTGGTCACGAGTCTTTCCCTTTTAACTTTATTATTTTTATACGGAATGGAAATCCCGAACATTATGGAATCAATGGGAAGTTTACGCAGGACACACTCCTGCAACGATCTGACAGCAGCTGATATCGGCAAAGAAATAATCCTCATGGGCTGGGTTTTACGCAGGCGTGATCATGGTGGGGTCATTTTTATAGATCTTCGTGATCGTCATGGTCTCACTCAGGTCGTTTTTAATCCGGAAGTTAATCCTGAAGTGCATGAGAAGGCACATAGACTTCGTAGTGAATGGGTTATTGCAATCCGTGGTAAAGTAGATGCCAGGCTGGAAGGAATGGCCAACAAGAAACTGGATACAGGTGAGATTGAAGTCTTTGTTGATGAGCTTCGCATACTTAATACTTCTGAAACCCCACCATTTCCGCTGGACGAAGAGAGTGAAGTTTCAGATAATATCCGCCTTCAGTATCGCTATATGGATCTCAGGCGTCCAGAAATGGCCGCTAAGCTTTATCAGCGTCACAAGGCCGTACAATCCATGCGAAGCTATCTGAATGACAATGAATTTCTGGAAGTTGAAACTCCCATGCTTACCCGTTCTACTCCCGAGGGGGCTCGTGATTATCTGGTGCCAAGCCGTGTAAACGCCGGAAAGTTTTATGCCCTTCCCCAGTCTCCCCAACTCTTCAAGCAGTTGCTTATGATTGGTGGAATAGATCGCTATTATCAAATTGTGAAGTGTTTCCGTGATGAGGATCTGCGTGCCGACCGTCAACCAGAGTTTACTCAGATTGATATGGAGCTTTCCTTTGTGAATGAAGAGCAAATTATTGCAATCACAGAGGGAATGATAGCCAAGCTTTTCAAGGATACCCTTAATCTTGATGTTGCTCCACCTTTTAACAGGATCAGTTATGATGATGCCATGAATCGTTTTGGCACTGATCGGCCTGATACCCGCTTTGGTTTTGAGCTTGTGGATCTTTCTGATATTGCCAGAAACTGTTCGTTTAAGGTTTTTCGTTCCATTGCAGATGGTGATGGAACTGTACGTGCAATTAACGCCAAGGGTTGTGCAACATTTTCCCGCAAGGAATTGGACAGGTTGACCGAATATGCAGCTCTGTTTGGTGCCAAGGGGCTTGCCTGGGTGAAAATGAAGGCTGATGGTGAATGGCAGTCACCAATAGCCAAGTTTTTCAGCGACGAGGAACGTGCTGCAATGACTACTGCTCTTGAGGCTGAAGAGGGGGATCTGCTTTTATTTGGTGCTGATAAAGAGTCTGTGGTTCTTTCAGTACTCGGAGAACTTCGGGTAGAAATTGCCCGCCGCCTTGAATTACTGGATAGGAAAATTTTTAATTTCGTCTGGGTGACAGACTTCCCGCTCGTGGAATACGATGAGAATAAAAAACGGTTTCAGGCACTCCATCATCCCTTCACAGCACCGAAAGAGGAGGATCTGGATAAACTTGAAAGTGATCCTGCCGCCGTGTACAGTCGAGCATATGATCTGGTGCTGAATGGTACCGAGATTGGCGGTGGTTCCATTCGTATTCATCAGCGGGATGTGCAGGCTCGTGTTCTGAAAGCTCTTGATATCAGCGAAGAAGAAGCGAATGATAAGTTTGGTTTTCTTCTTCGTGCACTGGAACTTGGTGCTCCCCCCCATGGTGGCTTGGCATTTGGTCTTGATCGCTTGCTGATGATTATCACCGGGAGTGATTCCATTCGTGATGTTATTGCTTTTCCCAAGACTCAGCGTGCTACCTGCCCGCTTACAGAAGCGCCTGCCGGAGTTGCCAGGAAGCAGCTTACAGAGCTCTATCTGCGCCCTGACTGGAAGGAAGATAAGGGGGCCTGATCGCCATTATTTCTCAAACAGTCATTATGAAACGTAGTGACTGTTTGCCTGTTTCCTGGGTATTCACAGGGACAAATGGCTTACATTTGAAAACTACTGAATGTGTAATTCCTCAAATTTAATATATCCCAGTGCTTGCCAACGACATATTACGTAAAATTCGCTATAGCCTTGATTTGAAAGATAAGGAGATGTTGCAGATTTTCCATGCAGCAACAGATAACCCGCATGATATTAAGCTCTCCACTTTACTAAAAAAAGAGAGTGAACCCGGTTTTGTTCTTTGCTCTCAATCCTTATTGAATCTTTTCTTGAATGGCTTAATTGTTTTCTATCGAGGCTCCTTAAACAAGCCGCCGATAGCAGTTCCTGGAGTTCTTAGCAATAATGAAATATTACGAAAAATTCGTATAGCTTTGATCTATCAGGAAAGGGATATGCTGGAAGTATTCAAGCTTTCCGGAATGGAAATTTCAAAATCAGAGTTATCATCTTTTTTTAGAAGAAAGGACCACAAACACTATATGGAATGTGGTGACCAGTTTCTCCGATACTTCCTGCAAGGCCTTTCTTTGTACAAGAAGAGACCTGTTCAAACAGAAACAGTTTCCAGGTCCAAAAACGTGTGGGTTAAAAGAAAAAAGTAGGTTACCGTAGTCTGTTTTATAGATGCAGCGGCTCAAGTGCAGTCTGCATATTTTGCAGCCCTTCCAGAAATTGCTCACGAGAATCCACAGCAAGCTCGTCTGCAAGAGTTTGATAATATTCGATACCTTTAAGCAGGTTTTCCCGCATTCCTTCAAGAAAAGAAGCGCTGTTGACCGCTAAACCTTTAGGGAAATTATCGATTTCCTTGCGGAGATAGTCAACATACAGACCCAGTTCTTTCACAAATACGTGGGGCCTGTCGCTTGATGTTAGTAGTGAGAGGCGACCATATATATGGTCGATCATTTCTTGAAGTGTGGCGATTTTGGAAAAATCAACAATTCCCGGTCCGCAGCAGACCGTGGAAGCGGGACCAGGATCAATTCCAAGGGGGATTCTCGCACTACCACCCAGTTCGTGGCAAATACAGGATTTGGCAAGTATTCTTTCTTTTATTGTTTCAATAGATTCCTGGGGGTGTCCTTCCGTTGGGAGAACTTCGAGTTTTTTCTTTACGTAGGCCCGGGAAGCAAGACAGATGGGTTTTTCGGTGAATTCGGTATTGAATCCAACAAAGCCTTTTGGACAGGGAGAGCCAGGCTTGCCCTCTTTAATCCGTTGAATGCGAATCTCCTCACTGGTTGATGTACGCATATTCCAGAAAGGAACTCCCAGAGGCGAAGCATCACTGAGAAAGACATCTTCATCGCCTGCGGCTGCCAGACGTTTAAGGTTGACATCATCCATGAGTGTGGCTTCCGGAACAAGTAAAAACGGGCTTCCCCAACCAACGCTGTCTACTCCGTAGTGTTTGATTAAGAACTCATGTTCATAGGCGGTCCCGACTCCTCCCTGAACCGTAATTTTGAAATTATTCAGAAGTTTTCCAGTGTATCCCCCCTTTGCAGAGAGAGCCTTTGTGTACACGGGAATAAGTTTATCGAGAAGCGCCGTCTTCTTTTGTTTGAACTCCTCCAGAACTACTCCAAGCAGAAAACCTTTTGAGGCAAAGGCATGGCCACCGCAATTCAATCCAGACTCAATGCGAAATTCCGATGCCCATAAACCTAGTTTGGCAAGAAATCTCCCCTGGATCTCTGAAGACCTGTGGTCACTTACCTTCAGAATAATTTTCTTTTTTATCATGCCGTTCTGATCCGGAAAAAAATCCTTGAATTCTGTCATATATCTGTAGAGGCGTTTGTTGATTCCGGCGGAGAAGACCATGGAGGCAGAAAGAGAACTTTTTGCAAAACCACGCAAAGCACTCATGGCATCTGCGTAGATCGGTGGCAGCAGTTCTCCTTTTCTGTACTGATCGCGATCCAGCTTTGTCATAATATTAACATCGATACTGCCGGGGACAGCAAGGGAGCGAAGTTTGTCCTGTGCTGTTTTTTTCTCTGGCCCTTTTGGCATTTCCAACATATTGAGATATCGATGTTTTAGTGCTGAAGCATCTGGCAGTAATTCGTAATATTTGGTGATTTCACTCCCTTTTTCAAAGGGTGAAGACTGTAAATTCTCAACTTGTCGAGCCAGTAGACGATCTATGAGATTCAAATATGCTGTAATCCTGAGTGCACGGGCATCCTTACTGTTGCTGATTTTCTCGTATGGCTCATTTTCCTTCTGGCAATGAAATTTTCGCATCTGTTCGATCAATACATCATCGACAAGGGAGATTGATGAAGAGATACCGTATCTGGCCACTCTCAGTGGAGTGTCTATGGTAAAACCTGTCCCCATCACGGGAATATGAAAAGTGTGAGGCGGTGAAAAGGTGGTAGTGTCTGGCATAGTATCCTCGAGCCGTTAAATGACAGTGGTTAAGAAGAGTTGCTATTT
>CAMZKT010000053.1 GCA_947311435.1 uncultured Desulfocapsa sp. | reverse complement strand
ATTATTCTCCATGAGATACGCCACAGAAAAATAAATTTGCAGTAACGAAGAAGATGAAGAGTTTTTACGAGTCCATCAAATTTTAGTAAATAGGTAACTGCTTACAGGACACCGCATTTTTTCCGGTCACGCTGGCTTACGTATGACGTATACGCTGAGGATTTTGTGATTGAAGATGAGATACGAGATGTTCAAGTTATTTTCGGACGGCTCCTAAGCCAACATGACCGGGGAAGAATGCGGTGCCTTTTAAACTAAGTACCTAAATCAATTGAAGAGGCTACCAATCTGAAAAACAGCCACGGAAGCCAGAAAAGCAAAGACTGTATTAAATGCCATGGAAAAAAAAGCCCATTTCCAGGATGCCTCTTTCGCAATACATACAACCGTAACAAAACATGGGGCATAAAACATAATAAAAATAAGTGCAGAAACCGCCACGACGCTGTTCCATCCAGGGTCATTGACAAGTCGTTCACCAAGAGAAGCAGTGTCATCTACACCAATATCACCAAGGGAATAGACGGTTCCCAGAGTTGAAATAATGATTTCCTTTGCCGCAAATCCACCTAGCATAGCGATGTTTGTTCTCCAATCAAAACCGGCATAAGTCGAGAGAGGCTCAAAAAACAGGCCAATACTTCCAGCGATGGACCTTTTAAGAGCAGTGCCAGCTTTTTCTCCTTCCATTTCAAATATTTTCGTCTTTAATTCCATCGCTTTTGCGGACAGAGGCTCTGATCCTACACCATCTCTTTCGATCTCCTGTACAACTAAAATCGGGTAGCTGTCCAATAGAGAATTTCGTGCCTCACTAAAAGCAGTTTCTTCATCACTGGAGAGGCCTGGAAATGTCATCAGTGCCCACAACAGGATGGAAATACCAAGAATTACGGTTCCTGCTTTCTTGATATACTGCCAAGTACGCTCCCATGTATGAATAAAAAGACCCTGCAGAGTCGGAAATCGATAAGGCGGAAGTTCCATAACAAAAGGAGTCGCATCGCCTCTTAGAACTGTTGTGCGAAGAAATTTTGCAGTAACAAGAGCTACCAGCCAAGCCAGCATAGTAAAGAGGAACATGTATAATGCCTGGTGATCTGCAAAAAAAGCACCTATCAACAACACAAGAACCGGAACCTTTGCTCCGCAATTCATAAAAGGAACCGTAAGTAAGGTTGCAATTCGCTCTTTAGGTGAGCGGAGGGTTCTTGTGGCCATAACACCGGGAACAGCACATCCCCCGGCGATTCCCCCAGAAACAATAAACGGCATGACACTTGAGCCATGGAGGCCAAAAAAGCGAAATATGCGATCCATCATAAAAGCAACCCTTGCGAGATAGCCGGAATCTTCAAGGACAGCGATACCAAAAAACATAAACATGATAAGAGGAACAAAACCAAGAACACTCCCCACCCCGTCGATGGCTCCTGCAATAATTAAAGATTTGACCATTCCGTCGGGGAGGAATTGATCCACCATGGAACCAAGCCAGCCAAAGCCAGTTTCAACCCAGGCTACCGGCAGTTCACTCCAGGAAAAAGTGAACTGATACAAGGCAAACAGAATCGCAAGCATTATAACCGGCCCGGCGAATCGATTAGTGAGAACTTTATCTATTTTATCCGAGGCGTAAAGCCTGTCACTGTCAATATGGTGGCTTACAACACCCTGACGAGCAATGGACTTGATGAAACCATAGCGATGGTCTGCGATAATGGCTTCAGGATACGCATCCAGAGTTTTCTTCAGGTGTATGGAGACTGTATCAACAATTTTTTCAAGTTTTTCGGCAACGGTATCATCTTCGCTCCTCCCTCTGGAAAGTATACGTTCATCGTTTTCAAGATACTTGATGGCGGTAAAGCGTGGATGATAATAATTTATCAGAAGGGGGGGGGTGCTGTTCTCTATAACGGGAATCATCTCCATCAGCACTTCATCAAGATCCTCTCCGTATGATATGTCCCTGGGCAACCACTCTCTGTCAGAGTCAGCAAGGTGAATGGCCTGTTCTATGAGTTGACCCGTCCCCTCTCCCGTTCTTGCAATAATAGGGACAACGGGGACACCCAAAAGCTCGCTAAGTTTGCACGCATCAATTTCAATTCCGCGATCCTTTGCAACATCCATCATGTTCAGGGCAAGAACAATCGGTACCCCCATCTCAAGAAACTGTGTGGTGAGATAGAGGTTGCGTTCTAAATTGGAGGCATCGACTATATTGATGACAACATCGGGAGACTGTTCCGCCAAAAAATCTCGGGCAACAACCTCTTCCACAGAATACGCCGTTAAAGAATACGTACCGGGAAGGTCGGTTATGGTAACCTTCCGTTCCTGATGAATAAAATATCCTTCCTTATGATCGACAGTTATGCCGGGATAGTTCCCAACATGCTGCCTGGCACCGGTTAGTTTATTAAAAAGGGTGGTTTTGCCGGAGTTTGGATTTCAACAAGAGCCATGGTAATAGCTTTTTTGTCCATATAATTAAGGCACTGAGACCGGCCGTCCTAGTCTTTTTTTTTACAGGTTCCTGACGAACAGGAGCTACAGCTGCTACAGGAAGAAGCACTCCGGGAAGGATCAATAGCCTGACGAATTGCACGATACACTCGTATAGAGATGAAGACAAAAGCAAGACCAACAATAATTGAGATTACGAAAGCCTGCCACATCACTGTTCACTCCATTGAAGTAACCATAATATTCTCGGAAGATAACTCATCCAGACTGAGAATCCCGCCATGAATTTTCAAAAGGCATTGAGTTCCACCCCTTGAACACAACAACTCAGCTTCCTCGCCTGGCCGTACTCCAAGAGCCGCCATTCGTGCACACACCTTCCTGTCACCGGTAACTTTACAAATCTTCACCTTTCCGGTACGGCGATTTTCAGAAAGTGGTCGATATTTACGTTTACAACACTTCCCCCGCCGAGACTTCAAAGTCTTTCCGGAAAAGAAACATCCGCCCTCACTACGTTTTTTTCTAAACATTTTGAATTATTTTTTCTGTATAACTATTCATAGGGGGAAGCGACTTACATTCGGCAACCACCGAATCTGTATCTGCTTTCAAGGGACTGCAGGTTTTCGCAGGCAGGCTAGTGCCATGTATTCGTCACACACAAGCCAGTGTGACTGCGAAAAGATGCGCTGCCTTGTGAGTAGTCACTTTTTTGTTTAGTACCGAGATTCCTTTCCCTACACCATTATAGTGTCCTCTTCGAGAGGAAACTTTTAGGTACCCCAAACAATATGCGCTGTCAACAGATTTATCAAGGGTGCCTCGAAATATTCAGCAAAACATGGGATCAAAATCACTACTTTCGGGGTATATTACACATTCTACAAACCTTCGGACATACCTGTCGTTTACAGGGTGCCTTAGCTTTTCGCAGGTATATCAACCCCGGCATAAACGGAGCGCTCACCTAAGTCAATGCGATCGTAGACAGCTGCGGTGCCCTGTGAGCACTTACAAGGCAAAACAATTCTTATGGTCAGTTGTTGGAAGAGCAGAAGGGACAGGACGTAAAGAGCCTACTTACAGTAGCTGAAAAAGAAATCACTCATCACCGGACAAATCAACCATGATGTAATCAGCCTCATTATTTCGAAGAGTAAGGGTTCCACCTAAAACTCGAAGAGCAACAGGGTCATAAAGTGGAGCTCTTCCCTGGATAGTGATTTTTGTACCGGGGACAAGCCCCATTTCCCTAATTCTTAAACCCAACTCTCCACCAATCTTCACCGCCACGATTGTACCGGTTTGGTTTTTTGTCATTTTTCTAAGATTGATTGTATTCATGGGTGCGGAAAAAATGTTCAGTAATCATATTGAATAAGAAAAATAAGCGGAAAAACGCAGTATTTCTACTTTAAAGAACAAACAATGTCAAGCACGATAAACTCATTTAAAAAGGTAACTATTCTAACGAATACCTCCGCTTTTTCATAGGTAGGAAGGAGAACGGGCGCAAGCAAAAAAGTGAGCACTTACAGATGAAACAGCTTTCCTTAAACAGGCCTCACCGTGGAAAGACACAGGCCACCCAACAGTTAGGTTCCATGGTCATGGACTCAGGACACCACACCTTTTTGATTCTGTTTTGCACCCCTTCCGTCACGATAGAGTTCTTTCAAATCTCAATTAATCGAGCTATTGCCAGGCTGCAAAAAAAGCGAGTACCTTCTTCACTTCAGTATCCTGCTGGTCAGCATTCCAATGCAAAAGTTTTCCCATGACAACGGCGATTTCATTCAAAACAGCTACAGGCGGGCATTCAGCAGTGGCCAGTCCACAGCGTCTGAAAACGATGTCGGAGAGAGTACAAGCCATCTCTTCCTCCACCATATATATAACTTCCCCTGCCCGAAACAATGGGACTTCGGAAAGAAGTCTGTCAGACTTTTCAACATATGGCAGAACTTGAACTGCTGAAGTTCCGTAACGCTGCTCAAGATAGGAAAACGCTACAGGAATAAGACCTGCCTCCAAATTGGTTTGTGGAGTGTGGCAACTTCCGCTTTTATTAGTTTTAGCACTCTTTTCTGTACATTGGAGCAATGAACAAATTTTGTCCGTTAATTCAGATGCCACCTTAGGGGCCGTAGTGTATTTCACCCCTTTTATAGTGTAGACACCAGTCGTCTTATCCTTACCCAGGCCATGATCAATGATCAGCGATTCCTTAGTCAACTGAACTTCTGACTCGTCTCCACTTATGGCTTTTACCATGGGAACCAGTCCTGCATGGGCAAAACTCACATCATCCCTTGTCAACTGTGCCTCCGGATAGATTTCCATAACCAAAGCAATCATTTCATCCACATCGGCGGCATCAGCACGAACATTGTCCGGAGAGAATCGGTATGGTTTGTAGGTTGTTCCGATCATTGTGTAACCACGCCAGGGGACAAAAAAGAAAAATCGCCCTTTCTTTTTCAACACAGAATCATCATCTGAAAACTGTGGTTCCCCCGTTAACCCAACGGCATACCCAGGAAAGAGTTCTCGCTTAACTACTATATTCACGGCCTTTGCCCAGGACGTGGGCGCTGAAGCAGAAGGAACCCCGGGGAGTAATTCCCCCCAAGGCCCGCATGCGTTGACAACGCTCTTTGTACGAATGGAGAACAAATCTCCTGTCAGAGAGTCCCTAACCCTAATACTTTTGTTCTCTTTACTAGGGGAAAGTATCTGCATGACTTCAAGATAATTGGCAACAACTGCTCCCTGTTTTTCTGCCTCTTCCACAAAAGAAAAAGTGAGACGTTCAGAGTTTACAGCAAGCACATCATGCCAGATACTAGCACCTGTAGTCTGCGCTTTTACGATAGTAGGGAATAACTTTTGAAGTTTGCTTCTGCAAATCACCTTCCCCCGCTCTAACTTATGGGAATCCGGGATATCAGCATTACGATCATACCCCACCAGATCATTTGCAGAAAGTGCAATCCGCATCAGAAAATTACTGTGTAACCCTTTACCATGATTTGGGATCAGGCAGGAAAGAGGACGGACACAATGTGGCGCCTGCTTCATCATCAGTTTACGCGATGCAATGGAATCACGCATTCGCTTGATGTTTAGATGCTGAAGATATCGCAGTCCTCCATGTATAATCTTCAAACTATTAGCAGATGTAGCATGTCCAAAATCTTTTTTTTCGATTAGTGCAGTGCGTAATCCGGATTGAGCACAGGAAGACGCTATGGACGCACCATGTATACCAGCACCCAACACAAGAACATCATATTTATTATTAACAAGTTTTTGAATATCTCTTTTCATGGATTTATCATTGGGGGGACAGAATCATTTTTCACCGGATACATGTCAACTGGCATGTAACCTCTCTAACAAGCAATCTTTCTTAATAACTGGACATTAACAGACACATTGCGATTGGGTAAAAACAGTACACATTAAGCCATTTCCTGCTCCCCCCCTGCAATCCATTAGTTCGATTCAGACCGCGAAATTAATCAACCAATCTTCGGGTGCAAATTTTCCCTTTTCCTTCTTCATTCGATATTCCTTGTTCGACATTCGAAATCCAAATTACATCGTCAAATCTGCACATAACATGCTTTCTCGATTTGTCACTTTATTATAGTGCACCCAGTTCGGAGTCTATACCTTACCTACAGGAGATGCGAGTTTCAATACATAAGACATTGGGCCTAAATACTGAGCTTCAATTTCAGGATCCAGGTTCTAGAAAAAGTCATTCTCAATAATCAGTGCCGACAAAGAAATAACACCGATAAATTGGCCATTCTCCTCCACTGGCGCTCGTCGTATACCAGCGTTATGCAACAAACGGGCGACATAACGAATATCCATATCTGCAGGTACCGAAATAACAGGTTTCGTCATGACTTCATAAATGTTTACCTCAGATGGTGAACGTCCGGCAACTAATACCCCTTTAATAAAATCCGTCACCCCCACAATCCCCCAGGCATCATCTTCGTGCCGTTTTTCTACCAACAGATACAGACACTGCTCGGCACGCATAAGAGCTGCAGCCTCCTCGGTTGTGGCCATTCCATCAATAGTTACAATCTTTTTCTCTACAATATCTCTTGCCCTAATTATTTTTTTTCTCTTAGTTTCCATGTTTCTCTCCCAGAACATGATGGATTGCTCACAGCAGGACCGATGAAAGATACGGCAGCTTATGAGCAGTTACAAATTCAGTGCTTTTCGAATGTAAGACGTTTGTCACAATCAGCAGTTACGATATGCTTAGAAATGATGGCGTTATAAAAACTCTTCACCTGCTTCGTTGCTGGATTTCCGCTTCATTACGACGCACTCTAATACGCCAAAATCGAACAAAAAAATGCGCCCCGCATCTGAAGTTTTTTTCACTTACCCATCTCTCAATTGACCTTTTTACGAGTTTATCAGAAATAGCTTTCTCGAACATCCTGTTTAAATCGCTCAATTTGACTTTCAAGACCCACCACATGCTCCACAGGAAGTACAAAGGCAATACCGGTTCCAGGTTTGAGAAACTCACCGCCTTCCTGAATGGCATCAAGGATCTTTTTAGCACGATGTTCCTCGACAAGAAGCATTATAATGTCCGTTTGAGCCTCAAGTGAAAGGCCGAAAAAACTTTTTGCTTCGTGTATACCTGTTCCTCGAGCCGGAATGATTGTTGCTCCGGTGGCTCCTGCTGCTTTTGCAGCATCAACGACGGTGTCTGTAATGTCTGGTTTCACCGAAGACAAAATGAGTTTGAAGCGCATTATCTTTCTCCATTAATAGGTTTGCTTTGTTTGCGATGATGTGTTTTCCATTCCATGAGCTGAGCGTAGCCCATCACTGCAATTATCGGAAAAAGGCTGGCAAAAGCGATGAGCCCGAAACCGTCCAACGCAGGATTCCTGCCGGGCACAGAACTTGCCAGGCCAAGTCCTAATGCCGCGACAAGCGGTACTGTAACGGTAGATGTTGTTACCCCGCCGGAATCATAGGCCAACGCGACAATACTTTTTGGGGCAAAAATTGTTTGTACGATAACTACCAAATACCCTGCAAGGATATAGAGATAATGCGGTGTGCCGCTGACTATGCGAAATGTTCCCAGGCTGATTCCAAACCCCACACCGATGGCCACAGTAATCCGTAATCCCCAGGTAGAAATGTTCCCAGCAGTATTCCACTAAAATCTTTTATGAATTCCATGAGGTTCAACGATACGTTATCTGAAGACAATCAAACCATACCCCATGACGAAAATCATGGGAAGCAGAGAGGCAAATGCAATTAAGCCAAAGCCATCAGTCAAAGGGCTTCTGCCCCGGATTGTTGACGCAAGCCCAACGCCCAAAGCCGCCACAAGGGGTACGGTGATGGTTGAAGTGGTAACGCCGCCGGCATCATAGGCGATACCGACAATTTCCCTGGGTGCAATAATAGTCATTAACATGACAAGCACATATCCGCCAACAATTAGATAATGGATGGGCCAACCACGAATAATGCGCATAACACCTATCAGAATGGCCAACCCCACAGAAAAGGCGACCGACATGCGAAGTCCGAATGCGTATTGCTTGAGAGATTCTGGAGTAGAATCTATCAGCCCGCCACTCCAGGCAATATCAGCAGCCTTTGCAGCAACGGCAATGAGAGCAGGTTCTGCAACAGTGGTAGAGAATCCAAGGGCAAAAGCAAAGGTAAGAAGCCAGAACAGGCTGCCCTTTCTGGCCAAAGCCTGGGCCATGGCCTCTCCTATGGGAAACAAGCCCATTTCCAACCCCTGAATAAAAAGGCTGAGCCCAAGAACAATCAAGAGGCTACCAAACAGGACTTCTCTTATATGAGGCAACGGCTGCTGAATCACCACAATCTGGAAAAATGCGATAACCAGTACAATAGGAAGTAAATCAAGGCAGGCATCTCTCAACTTTTTCACGATAGCAAAGAGAATCATCATGTGTTCCTGTGAAGTGAAGTTTGCAGTATCTTCAGTATGTCATGCAATGACAAAAGGACTCAGTTCGTCATTTAACAAGAGACACGTTCTGTTGAAGCACTATTAACAAAAAAAACTCAAAAAACCAGCGACCTTCTTCAGGATAACACTGAGCAATCACAATACAATGCAGATAGTTTTTCTGCAAACCAAAAGACCACAGGAAACGTAACTTTTCAGGAATATTCCGGCATGCACACAAGATTTTGCGTAACTAAAATTATTGGAGTAGAACTAAGCAGTAAACAAAGTTGCTCGTATAACATCCAGCAACTTTTCAATTTCATATGGCTTCTGGACAAAGGTTATAGCACCGTCTTTCAACAACTGCTCCGACCGGCTGTCTATACAATAGCCGCTTACCAAAATGACCTTGACATCGGGATTCATCGCCATAAGCTCATAAAAGACTTCAGGCCCATTTTTGTTGGGCAGGATCATATCAAGAAGAACAAGGTCAATGTCCTCCCTGAGTTCGCCATACAGAGAAACAGCCGACACCCCATCCTCAGCCTGTAGTACATTATATCCTGTTTGTTTGAGAAGAGTACTACAAAAATTCCTGATCAGCTCTTCATCTTCAATAAGCAGGATTGTTTCTGAACCACCCCGCAGCTCCTCCGGATTTAGACAGGTCTCTGCAACAGAGACAATATCCCCCCTGTCGTGCCGATGGCACAAAGAAGGCAGATACACGTCAAAGGAGCTGCCGTTTCCTGGTTCGCTGACGATATCGATATAGCCATTATGACTTTTCACGATTCCATACACCATGGAAAGCCCCAAGCCTGTTCCTTCACCTTGTTTTTTGGTGCTGAAAAAAGGATCAAATATTTTTGAAAGAAGTGCCTGATCAATTCCTGTTCCGGTATCTGCAACAGACACAACAGTGTATTCACCTGGAATACTGATATCTCCAGTCACAAAATGTTTTTCATCAAGACGGATGTTATAGGTTCTAACTGTAAGTGTGCAGCTTTCAGCAGCCGCCATGGAATCTCGTGCGTTGACACAAAGATTGAGTAAAACCTGGTTCAGCTGACCTGCATCGGCTTTCACTGCATGGAGATCCTGAGCCAACTCTCTCACAATAGCAATCTTCTTATCAATGGTATGCTTGAGGATAGAGAGTACTTCTTCTACCGTGGCATTAACATCCATCTCTTCAGGCTGATACTTGCCGCCACGGGCAAAAGCCAGGAGTTTTCCGGTCAATTCAGAACCCCTGGCCGCCGTCTTTTTTATAACCTGTGCATACCCGTTTACGGTAGTCTCGCCCGGGGTTTCTATTTCGATCAGATTGGCATATCCCATGACACCGGTCAACAAATTATTAAAGTCATGAGCAACACCGCCTGCAAGCATACCTATACTTTCCATCTTCTGAGCCTGAACCAACTGTTTTTCAACTGCTTTCTTGTCGCTTATGTCCTTTATAACAGCCAGTATAAGGACGGTTTCTTGCTTCAACGCATCATCTTCACCCATTACACCTTTGCGAATCAGATTCATTGAAATCAGAGCGGACATTTTCGTACCATCCTTTTTATTAAACACAATTTCTTCATTTCGAACCATCCCAACCTCAAACAATGTAGCCAGAAGCGCATCTCTTTCGGGGGGACGATCATACAGTTCATAAGCCTTTATCTTCCGGATATCTTCCATTCTCAACTGAAACATCTCACGAAAACTCAGGTTTGCAGAGAGGATCACACCATCTTCCGTTGCTATGGCTATTCCGTCGGGAGAAGATTCAAAAAATGTCTTAAACTGCTCTTCGGAAATCTTAAGTTTCTGCTGTTCATTATGGAGTTTTTGGTATGAATTCGTGACCTCATCCTCTACGTCCTGGACTTTAAATACAGGATGTAAAAACAGCGCAACACCCACAAATGTGCCACTAAGCAGAGAAGTCAACAACAAAATAAGAGCATGTTTTTCTATTGGCGCCATGGCCATGGAGACCCGAACCACCGCATAGATTCCAGTAACAGACGATACATACCTTTCTGCCATTACGGGCAGCAAGGAGGGTTGATAAGTATCACACGAGGCAAGTTGTGCCACAAGATTCCAGTCCCGGTCGGCTATTTCCACACAACCTATGGAGGAGGCGATAAGCTTTTCATGCAGTTCGTCCTCCCAGTTTAAAGGATTGGTTTCAAGAACCTCTCTGAAAGATGAAGCGATATCCACAGCATAGAGTTCTGCATACTTTAACGCATCAATCCTCTCCAAGTAATAATAGCTGGATGGAACAGCGGCACAAATAAAGATACCTGCTAGAAATGAAAGGGGAAGCATCCCTGCGGCAAAACGCCGGCTAATCTGATAGGACTCATCCCCAGAGAAGAGGATCTTAATCCTGGACAGGAATGATTTTTCCATCTTTTATCCTTGTTATATATACTTGTTTCAATCCTTTGTGGTCTGTCTGCTGAAAATTTACATCTTCTCCAATACCGAGGTCTACAACTCCCATTTCTTCCAGGAGCATGACAAGACTTTTCCCTTCGACATTCTCACCAGCCTCCCGCAAAGCATGAACCAGAGTTTTTGCATTAAGATACCTTCAAAGGAAATCTGCCCCGGCTCCATGTCCGGATAAAATCTGTTCAATAACTGTCTGTACTCCCTGACTGCCGGTAAAGAAATGTCGGAAACAGAGGGGAACACCTCCGTCACATAGACAGTTACGTCTATCCCCCCAAGCGTTCTCATCAACTCCCCAGCATCCACGAAAGAAACAGCAGAGAACCAGATATCATCCTTACCGATAGCAATGGCCCTCTTTATGAATGCTGCACATACATCTGCCGTACCAATTAAAAAGATAACATCGGGCTTTTGTTCTACAATTTCCAGTACCTTCGTATCGACATCAACAACTCCACGGGAGAATGAAGCCTCTGCCACAAGATCCAGATCATACTTTATCAGTCGGCGTTCAACCCCATTACGACCATTCAAACCATAGGCATCATTCTGATAAAAAACAGCTACACGTTTCCGACCTTTTTTAATAAAATAATCTACGGATGCTGCACACTCCATTCGATAACCAGGACGAAGGTTCACCACATTCTCTCTGGAGGGATACCGAAGTTCAACAGCTCCAGTAAAAGGAAAGAGAAGCGGAACTTCATATTTTTGACTTTTTCTCACCACTGCCAGGGTGGTAGGTGTCCCAATAAGGCTAATAAGAGCATCAACCTTATCTTCTACAATCAAGCTTTGCACATTGCTGATCATAAGAGGAGGATTATAGGCGTCATCATACACGATGAGCTCTACTGAACGTCCATGAACCCCACCTTGACTGTTAACGTGCTTAAAATATGCCTTCATGCCGGCAACAATGGAATGGCCAAGATATGAGGCATGACCAGTGAGCGGTACGGAGGTACCAAGCACCACAGAGGAAGAAGAATTATTCTGCGCCCTGTCAGCAGCTTTTACGGGACAAAGCACGAGAGAAAAGAGAAGCATCCCCGCTAGGAACACGATGCAGAAAAAAGAAAAAAATGTTCTTCTCATAACTGGTGGACGACTCCATTATAAATCAAAAACACATAACAATTCCCCATGAACAGTCAAACGAATTTTTGAATTGCTAAGAATGGCACATTGTACGACTGAACATGATGCCTTCCGGGCAGGTTTTAAAAAGAGAATGTCGAATATCGACAACGTTAAATCAAGATATACCATGCTTTCTCGATTTATCACTTTATTGTATTGCACTCGGGCCCTAGTAGTCATATCAGACTATACACTATAAGTCCTCTCTTTCAAAATCATTCTATTTCACACTCCTGATTTCATTCGCTCCCCCCAACACTACGCAGACAGGAAACGTGAACGACGAGACCATCATCATATTGTAAACTTCGACAGAAGGTGGGTCAGTTTTTCCGACAACTGTGACAGTTCATCAGCTGAGTCACGTACATGCTGACTATTGGTAGTAACTTCCAGCGATCCTTCCTGAACCGTACTTATCTGTTCGGTAACCTTTTCAGTCATACGACTGCTTTCAGCGACATTGTCATTAATTTCGCTCACCCCCTGTGATACCCGCGACACGTTGCTCACGATTTCATCCGTGGTTACAGACTGTTCCTCAACCGCCACCACAATGGAGCCAACTATTTCGTCTATCTCGCCAATAATTGTAGAAATGGACTGAATATCATTAACCGTTTCCCCTGTCTGTTGCTGGATGTCGCCCACGGCTGTTTTTATCTTTTCTGTAGCCAGTGCGGTTTCCTTTGCAAGCTCCTTGATTTCATTGGCGACCACGGCAAATCCCTTTCCGGCTTCTCCTGCTCTTGCTGCTTCAATGGTAGCGTTCAGAGCCAGAAGATTTGTCTGTTCCGAGATTTCAGTAATACTTTCCGTTACCACACCAATGGATTGAGCAGCTTTGCCAAGACCCTGAACTCCTTCATGGGACTTCTCAGCGGTCTGCACGGCCTTTTCAGTAATTTCACTGGCCTTGGAACTGTTTTCTGCTATATTTTTGATGGTAACTCCCATCTCTTCCGAAGCTGCAGCAATGATGTTCAGATTTTGAGTAGATTCTTCCATGGAACTTCCGATTGAGGCCATATTTTCCGTAACCTCACGTGCGTGTCCTGTGGCTTCAGTGGTAAGGGTGGTCGTGCCGTCGGCATTTTCAAGCATTTGCCCTGAAATAGCAGCAAGCTCCGTTGATGCGGCGGACATGGACTGCGAAGACATACTGATATCCTCAAGCATACTCCTGGTTTTTGCCACCATATTTTGCATTGCTTCGGTCAGCTTGCCGATGGCGTCATCAGCACCTGGCTGAAAAGTAACGCGGTAATCACCTCCTCCGACTTTCTCGGCCTTTTCGGCAAGTTGCCGGAGTGGCATATTTATGGATCGTGTTAGCAATAATATGGCAATAATAGCAAAAAACAGAGTTACACCACCTGCCATAAGTGAGCTGCGTACCATTTTTTCTGAAAGGCCACGCAACAGGTCATTATAGGTCACTCCAATAGCGATAAACAGCTCGAAATCAGAAAAGTATTTTATGGCTGTAACCTTCTTTTCTCCGTTCCAGGTGTACCGTACCAGGCCATCCTCGTGATCTTTAAAAGCAGGAACCATATCGAAAAAGTTACTGCTCCCATCAAGTGTTGGGTGAACAAGCATCTCTCCTGTTTTTTTATAAAGAAAAGCATAGCCTTCCTCGCCTACCTTCACTTCATTGACAAAACGGGTGAGTTCTGGCCCGAGCATTAACTCACCCACAAAAAGAGCCCCAATAATTTTCTGGTTGCTATCACGCAGAGGAGTGTAAGCAGTGACATACCAGTCATCCACCACGAATGCTCTTCCACGAAACGTATTCCCCGATACTATGGTTTGGTACACCGGACTTTCCGAAGGAATATAAGTACCTATGGCTCTATTACCGTCATTTTTTTGAATATTTGTTGAAATACGCAGGAGTTTATCATCAACCAGTTGGAATATTGTTACCTTGCTCCCAACTTGTCTCTGAAGATCATCTACAATTTCATACTTTCCGAAAAGAGATCGTTTTCCAATCTTCATTTCAGGGATAACGACCTTCATTCCATCTTGTGTCACCTGGTTGACTATGGTTTCCGTTCGTAAGTTATCATGATCCAGAGACGCGCCTCCCATTGCCGAAACCTTCTGTTGCAAAATAATCAAAGCGCTGCTCAAAGTTTTCTGAAGAGTTTCGCTGTACATACTAAAACTATTATTCAATACCGTACTGGTAGAAATAAGGGTATCCTCACCAAGAAGATAAAGACCATCTTCTGCGTTTTTCACCGCCAGGCCGGATGAAACCACTATCGCAATAATTGTTATAAGCAGAATGGAACAGAAGAGCTTGGTGGTAAGTCGGATTGTTGACAGCATGTTGTTTTTGACCTCTTGTGAAGTATTATTCTTTATTCCAGGGAACTTGACAATCAGAGTTATCCTCCTACTACAGTGTATACCTTTCATTAAAACGAAGTCAAGCCTTTTACTATTGAGATAAGTATTCTTAACTGATATCATGCACAGACACGCCCATGGAGGAGGAATAGAAATGGCATCTGACAATGGCATTCCAACGACGACTAAACGTCGAGTATTACGCGCAGTTATAGTTGGAGGAGGCAAAGGATGCTACGAACTGCTGAAACTCTTCCACAGCTACCGTCCATCTCACATGAATGTCAGTGTAATTGGTGTGGCAGACCCTTCCTGTGACGCCATAGGCCGCTTATATGCTGAACACCTGAATATTTCCACCTTTGACGACCTGACAACACTTTTACAATTCCCCGATCTTGATCTTGTTATTGAGCTCACAGGCAAGGACACGGTACTTGACCAGATTTTCAGTAACAAAGCAGCCAAGACAAAGGTTCTGGATCACTTGGGAGCCCTGTTTTTATGGGAAATCATAGGAATACAGGAAGAAAAACTCCAACTGGAACAGCGGGTCGCTGCACTGGACACAATGACCGCCGTCGGAGAAATGGCCTATCGACTGACCCATGAGATCAGGAACCCTCTTATGATCGCCGGCGGAACAATCCGACGCACCATGACCAGGGTGGATTTGCCACACAAAGTAAGAAAGCACCTGAAAAGAGTTGCCGGGCACATCCAGGAAATGGAAATCATGTTATCTGACATCTGCGATGTGGTACGCCCCCTGAACCCGAAGTTCAGTCTCGTTGAACTCGTACCTTTTTTCCTGGACTTCTGCAGAGGTGCAGGGCTTGAGGCACGATTTGTCAACTCGACCTTTTCTTGCGACGTGGAAGAAGAGCTCCCTGCAATCGTCATCGACCCATCACTTTTACGCCAAGCCATGTGGCACATACTTGAAAACTGTTTTGATGCTGATACAGAGAACGACGCAACGATCCGGTTACGGGTTTTACTCTGTTATGATTGCCTGCTCATCCAGATTGAAGATGGAAGTGGTGGCATTTCCGGCATTTCCACACAGCTCGCCTTAGATCCCTTTGTCTCCACGAAGTCCGGTCGAATGGGTTTAGGTTTATCCATCTGTCGTCAGATCATATTGGATCATAAGGGGTGTATGGAGATCTGGAACAACGCCAGAGGTGGTGTTACGGTAACGCTCAGCATCCCGATATCATTTGGCCATGACCAACAGAAAGAATAACAATACCACGACAAACTGCAAATGTATGCTTTACTGCCCTCAAATTGACGAAATTGGGGCGAACAGAACGCAAAACCTATCCTTTGGAGCACCACTCCTGTAGAATTTCCGGAGCAAGAACACAGCCGCTTTCCGGCCGCCAGTGGCAAATTCCACTGCGCTCCACTCCACCCTGAATAACGGAGGCAGGACGATCTGAAGAGACCACAACAACAATGATATTGGCATGTTCTGCCGTAAAACGCAGTGCTGAATTATAACGGGCACCCCGTGCACGATCTTCCGCCATTATACTTCGGCCATCGAGGAGACAGGCAAAACCATGGAGGTGTTGATCGGCTCCTATATGCAAGGCCCCATCAACTTTGGTCAATGCAGAGCTCATTTGAAGCAGCTCAGCTTTTCTTAAATCCAGGGGTGGATCAAGCCTCTGGCCAGGCATGTACACTGGTTCATAATTGAGGTCAACAACCAGCGTACAACCATGTTTCCTATGCTGTGCATGATGTGTAAGGCTGGTAACAATCTGGAAAAGGCTGCTCTTTTCTTTGGCGGGAAGAGATGTGTCCAAAAGTGCTTCCTCCACCTGAACCAACTGGGCCCGTCTGGTGGAGGAGCTGAATCTCCCCTCCGAAAAACTACATATCTTCTTTTCATTGATTTTCATAAAACCATGCCGGCCGCGAAAGTCAGCACAGATCACAAAGCTCGGCAAGTCATTCTCTGCTATACCAATAATAGCCTTCCCATCAGAAATCAGTTTATGGTCAGACCGTTCAACGGTAAGAAGAAGTTTTCGGACATGCTTGCTGTTTTTGAGCTGTGGCCGTTCATCCTGCATAAACCTTGCGACAAACTTTACTCTGTAAAGAAGCCGTGGATCAACAATCACCAGCTCCCCAAAAGGCCATGCGCCCTCTTCAGGGGTATGTGAAACAGCGAGCACAGCATCAAGCAGAGGATAGACACGGATCTGTGAATCCAGCCCCAGATGAATATTCATTTCATCAACTATATGATCCCGGACAGCGTGAAAAGAATAATCCCGCAAAAAAGCACCTGCAATACCAGTGTACATTTCCTCTCCATTGGCAATATCATGGGAAAAGCACCACACAGCATGCTCCAACCAACGATGCACGGGGCCTTTGGAACAAAGATCAGGGTGCTGTTCCGTAAACCAAACCTGATAATACACTGCAGCGGACTGGCCGCCATACTCTACGATTCCAGTAAGTTCAAGATCCCGGACAGAAAACATTCTGTTGACCTTCGCCCGATCAAGCTCCGCAGTTCCAACCAACATCCTTGAAGACTCTTCAACCAATACTCTCTTTATCTTTGGTTTATGCCCCAAAAGAAGGTTTTGAGGATCACAGATCATCAGCGGGCTGTCCTTTGTTATACGATAAATAACCGCACATCGACTAAAACCTGAAAAATGCGAAAGTCCTTCACTCAGGCCATTGAGAATATCACTGACACAACGACGAACAAAAACATCACTTGATTTGTGTACATTCATAGCAAACTCCTTGAGTTCAAACTTCAGTTTTCCAGGAAGGACTATACAAAGAAGGCTTACCAGACATATTTTTTTTGACAATCGGCAATTCTGTTTGATACCCTTACATTATCATATCTTGAAGCCTTCTTTAAACTCTAAACTTTTCCATTGGGGCAAATAATGACATTTCTGCAAAAGCATCTCCCTAAAAAGCTAAAAACCCGGCTAATCGCAGCCCTTGGACTGCTTATTGTGCTTGTTCTGGGTGCAGGAATGCCAGCTGCCAATTACTTTGCCAGGGAAAATTTTTACTCTGTCCAACAGAAGCCGCTTACGAATACACTCGAAATCATAAATTCAGAACTCATAACGCTCCCTCTGGAAAAGCTAAAACTCCTCTCTCATACAATGGCATTACTCACTCCTGTGCAGTGGGACATGCAAAGAAAAGACAGGGAGCACCTTCTCGAATTTACCATGCCCATATATAAAAAACTTCAATCAGAGCTGGACATTAATGTGTTCCACTTCCATCTTCCGCCAGCCATTTCATTTTTACGTCTACAGAAGCCACAAAAGTTTGGAGATGACCTTTCGAGTTTCCGTCACACCGTCAACTTCGTCAACCAGCAAAAGCTGGATGCTTCCGGATTGGAAGTAGGAAAAGCAGGAATTTCAATCCGTTCCGTCAGCCCTGTCTTTAATCAGAGCAGGCATGTGGGTTCTGTGGAATTTGGCGCTCCCATCAATAATGCATTAGCTTTGAGAGTTAAAGCAAAAACAGGTTATGACATTTCAGTTTTAATCCCGGATGGAGCCGGGTTCAAATATCAGGCGAAAACCCATAACCTCACCATACCGGACAAACAAATACCATTCCTCAAACGAATCATGTCGGCTAAGAAAACAGTTATCAAAAAAAATGAAATAAACAATCGCAAACTCCTTACCGCTTATATGCCCCTGGAGGACTATTCTGGAAATCCCGTCGGCATTCTTGCCGTTCCTTATGATGTTACCACCGGGTTAAACGATCTCAAGGAACAGATCTTCTATTTCTTTCTTGCTGCCACAGCCGGACTTGTGGGAGCACAGGTATTGCTCTTCGCTGTCTTTCGTTTTTTTATTGACAAGCCACTGGCTCAAATACAAAATATCTTGGAGAAGGCCGGAAAAAGCGGAGCTCAACCAACCTGCTGTCCGTGAAACAGCCAAAAAATCGCGAGTTTTGGGAAGTCAGGATGAATTCTCAGAACTCACTGTCAATATAAGTATTTTTATGGATCAAATCCGCAGAATGATCGGTGCAATAGTACAGAAAAGTATACTGCTGAACAAGTCATCCACAGTGCTAACAAATCTTTCCCAGCAAATGACTGACAGTGCAGTCAACACGGCCAATCGTTCAGAGCAGGTTTCTGCCTCCGCAGAAGAGATGAGCTCGGATATGTCGGATGTCGCCGCAGCCACAGAGCAGGCCGCAGCAAATGTCGGTATGATGACAGCAGCCACAGAAGCAATTAGTTCCACGGTAAACGACATTCGTCAATCAACGGCTAAGGCCAAGAGTATTACAGGACAGGCAGTACAGGAAGCTGATGATATTTCAGTAAAAGTTGGCGATCTTGGGTCGTCAGCCCGGGACATTGGAAAGGTTACTGAAACCATAAACGAGATATCCTCTCAAACAAACCTCCTCGCTCTGAATGCCACCATTGAAGCAGCCCGTGCCGGTGAAGCAGGCAAAGGATTCGCCGTTGTGGCCAATGAGATCAAGGATCTTGCAAAACAGACCGCAGGAGCAACGGAGGAGATAAAAAACCGAATTGATTCCATAAGAAATGCCACCACATCAACTGTGGGCGGTATCAACAACATCACAGAAATAATCTCTGAGATAGATCGTATCGTAAGCGATATATCCCTTGCGCTTGAAGAGCAAGCGGGAACCATGGATGAACTCAGCAGCACTATTCGTCAGACAGGAGAAGGTATAACTGAGGTGGCCGAAAGAGTAACCAACAGCTCCACAACTTCCCGTACCATCGCAGGACATGTCTCGGAAGTGAAGGTGGCAGGTGACGGGATTGCAGAAGGAAGCGAGCAGGTTAATGCCAAAGCAGAAGAGCTGAAAAATCTTGCTGACACACTCTTTAAATTAACAGATCGCTTTAAAGTTTAAAACGATCATAAAAAAGAAATACAGTGCTCCTAAGAAGGTTCATACTTTATTTGTAACTATTCAGGTGAAATTGAAAAATCAGCAAAACATCGAGCTGTAACTACTTACAGGGCCTACAGGTTTTCGCAGGCAGGCTGGTACCGTGTATTAATGAGTTTCAGACACAAGCCAGCATGACCGCGAAAAGATACAATCCCCTGTGAGTAGTTACTTTTATTTCAACGTTTTACATTTATAAGGAAGTAACCTACCAAAAATCATCATTCAAAAATCCACGTATCGACATCTCTCTGCCAGGCAAAGGCATCTTTGCCAAACCACAACTCAATTTCTTTTGCAGCACTTTCCACACTATCGGAACCATGCACAACATTACGGCCTATTTCCAGAGCCAAATCAGCTCGAATTGTCCCTGGTGCCGCATCCGCAGGATTAGTGATACCCATTGTATTCCGTGCGATCTTTATCACATCGCTTCCTTCAAGAACCATGGCCACAACAGGCCCTGATATTATATAACTGACCAGGTCTTTGTAAAAAGGTTTATCCTTAAGAGCTTCATAGTGTTCGCCTGCCAACTCATCGGAAACCTGCATAAACTTCATCGCCGCAATTTTAATTCCACGTCTCTCGAATCTACCGATTATTTCCCCAACCAGTCCACGCTGCACTGCATCTGGCTTTATCATAACAAATGTTCTTTCCATTCTCTCCTCTCTCCTTGTTTTACCGGGACGTACGTAACATCTCGATGGTTTTGATGATTGCTTCAAATAAGCACCTTAGTCCATACATAAAATCAGGCAATTTAACACAACTTCTCCCTGATATGCAAACATCTAAAAAAAAACACCCGCTCAAAAGAAGCCCTGAGCGGGTGAATACTATATCTATTATGGGGAACACAATCGGGACGCACCAGATTCGATCAAGGTGATCCTACTTTAGTGTAATATGATTGTCTTTTGCTGCATCGCCAATAAAAGTGACAAACCTTTCAGCAATTTGATTCTTTATTCCGAGTCCTTCCACAACATACTCAACTTCAAAACCTTCTGCTTTAAGAACGCTTTTCCAGGAGTCTTTTTCATCACTTGCCATATCATTCATGGCATGATCTCCGGCAACAATCATCAATGGCTTAAGAATAACTTTTTCTACGCCACGCAGCCTCAGATATTCAATAACATCCTCAAGGGAAGGAAACCCTTCAACGGAACCAATGGTGGTGATAACCTCTGGATACATGGCTCGCATCTTTACTGCAAGCTCAATGATCGAACCACCAGTGGCCATAAACTCATTTCCATGTCCCATGTACACGAGTGCTGCCTTCTTTTTAGCTGCAAACTCCGCATCTCCAGCCAAAGCCCTGGCAGTTGCTTCAATATCTTCAAAATATGGATGAGTTGTTCCGTAGGTGCCAAGCAATGGACGTCCAAGAACAACCTTATGGAAAGGTTTGTATTTTGGCTTTTTCACAGTCCCCATGTCCATCAAACCCTTCACATATGTATGCAGATCAAGAAATTCTTCACCCATGGCCACATGGGTAGGTTGAAGGATGATGGTGTCATAACCTTCATTCTGCAGATCTGCAATGGTTGCCAATGTGGTTTTGACATGAAGGATATCATTTGGTATTTCCGAATGTTTCTTGCTGTATGCAGGATCCTCAGCACGTTTCTGCCAAATTTTTCGAATGATATTTGATGTAAAAGAGACCCGTACCGCAGTACCGGGATATTCTTTCATAACTTTCTCACGAATATTCAATAAATTCTGTAATGCAGGTTCTACCGTGGTGCCAAACATGGCAAGCACTATGGCATTCTTATGCTCTACCTTATAATGACCACTTGCCTGAACACTAGTCGTCATACAAAAATAGAGTCCTGCAATCATTACACCTACTACCGTTTGCAACTTCATTGAAACGCCTCCAAAATATATACGGTTCGGCAAGACAAAAAAAAGCCCCGAACCTATTAAAAATAGATTCGAGGATCCCTGATTTTCCACGAACGCAATATCCACTTTCCCCTTCCTTATCCACAAAAGGGGCAGATGTCACACGCCTTTCTTCCCGGACATGTGCACTTACCTCAGACAGGTCTTCTGACTCCCGGATCACCCTTCCCTTGCGCCTTCCCAACTCCTGAAAAGTCAGTGACTACAGGGCTGATTCTTTACCATCAGCCTTGGTATGCAAAGGTTGTCCCCGGTCACAGCGGCGGGCCCGCTCCGGATTTGCACCGGATTCCCTATTAAGCTCTGGAAAGAGCATCTGAAGAATCCCCAAAAGATACTCGATTCGTTCTGGTAAAGTCAATCGAAATAATAGCAGCTCAAGTATGAAGGATTTTTAAAAAAAGTTCTCGGATAAGCCTCAGAGAGATTGTTCCAGTGATTGGTCGACAGGAGCGCTACCACAGTCTGTATCAACCTTACACTCGTCCTGGTTATTGCTCTCCTGAAACAAGGATTGCAATCCACCACTGATAGGTTTATTTTCTTTTTGAGTAAAACAGTATCGCTTCAAGTATTCCGCAATAGCATCGCCACCACTGATAAAACGAACATTACCTGAAGACTTTTCAATGAGTATCGGTACCGTTTTTAGTCCCAGCACCTTCAGGAGCGACATGTTGATTGCGGGATCATAGGAGGCGGTCGCTGTCATATGGGCAAAAGGAAGTCCCTCGGCTCTCATTTCCTTAATAGGATTATACCTGACTTCGCACCGAGCGTCACTGCTGTCCAGCATTTCCATCACCCGGTGGCAATGTGGGCACTCTTCTGAGAAAAGCAAATAGAATGATCTTTGTGCTGAGGAACCATTTTTAAGAGCATAGGTTCCTTGGTCAAGCCCGGATGCTGCCACCCCTCGGACGGGATTCTGAAACTGTAGAAGTGAAAAAACAGTTACCACGGTGGAAAATGTCAACAAGGCACAAAATGTCTGCCGCCACCCGACCAAGACGTTCATGCACAGAATAAGAGCACAGATAAACAGACAGTAAGAACAAAAAGTCTGGACAACAAATATCTGGTAGGAGACCAGTACTCCCTCAGCACTTATTCCGCAAAGCAGCAATACTCGCAACAGCACTATCGAAATGTCCCCATGGTTTTTATGCCTGGTAACCATTCCTGCAAACAACACTGTGAAAAAATAAACAGCACCTACAGCATTAAACCATATCGGTGGAATAACGAGGGTGCTTTCAACCACAGCGCATCCCTGATTCACACAAAGAATACGACCGCTCATCAACAAGTTCCCGACCTGAGTCATTATTACCGCCAGTCCTACCAGCGCCAGTATGGAAATCCAAGTTGTTCTTTTTGGTATAGTATTCATGTTTTGCTTACAGGCGTGTCAGTACCTTACCCCTGAACTTAAGTAATAAAAAAAACAAGAAGATTCAATAGCGTATCCCCTTGATATTCAGCTATATTTTCTTTAATTGAGAATTAAAAATTGATAATTGAGAATTAAGATGCCTTGATTTAATAGAGGCTGAAAAAACTGCCCCGTTGCCAGCTTGCGGTTATATAAAAGACACGTACCGTAATTCTCCATTCTCCATTTCCGAAGGCATTAGTATAATCAGTTCTATTCATTTGTCGACTTGCACACAGTACACGAACCATCAGGAACCATACCGGCACATCAATTCCGCTTCCTTCTTCCATACGCTACGTCGCTCATCGACCCAGAAGGTATCAAATAACTGTGTAACCATATCATCCTCCAGAATATGTGAACAAAAAACGGTGAAGCGTTCCAGGTCTCCAACAAAAACACCGCTTGTTTTCGTTTGAGCATTTTTCAAAACTGTCTGTAAAACAATACCCTGACCCATAATATCGGCCAGATCTGCCACGACAATCTGTTCAACAAGTTTTTCATAGAGCCCTTCTTCAGATTCAGCACTCGCTTCTTCGGCTACTTCTTTCGGAAGTAACTCTGAAAGACTTTTCACCTTTTCGGAAAACTCAAGCTCGCTCCAGACATCTGGAATAAAGGTATATACTGCATGCATACCAGTAAAAAATCTTGTATTTATGGTTTGTTCAGGAATTGCCAGTACTGCTTTCATAAACACTTTTCTTACCGTGTCAACCAGTTCCTGCCCTAAAATATCTCCTAATTCCTTTGCAAGCAGTGAGTCAAATATATCATCAAAAGAGTCAACTCCATCTTCTTTTTGTGCATCATCGTAGATGGAAAGAAAGTTGTTTTCAAACTTTAGCAGTTCCTCCATATCAAAAACCAGAGGAAGAACCTCATACCTATCGTCAACAGCAAACTGAACAGTGGCCGTAAGCAATTCTTTGAAGGCTTCACGGCTATCCCCAGTGTTGCAGAGATCCAGTGAAAGAACATGATTTGTAATACGATTTGACAACTTACTGCCAAGCCTGTATTTCAGGAAATGAGCGACATGCTCTCGATACAGCTGTTTGGTATTTGCAAGATCCATCTCAGCAATTCCTCATTTTTTAATTATTTCGATGCTCAAACCTTCGGGAGTATTCCATGAATGGGTAGCACAACTTAGACAGGGATCATAAGATCGGACCGCCATCTCAATACGAAGTTTCCCCTCTTCACCAATACTTCCATCTTTAACATATAAGGATGCCACCTCTTTGACGGTTCTGTTCAAAGCCATGTTATTGTGCGTTGTGGGTACAATCATGTTGGCAAACTCGACCTCTCCGTTTGCACGACAACGATAATGATGAAAGAGGGTTCCTCTTGCTGCTTCCACTGCCCCGACCCCCTCACCTGCAGTTCTCTGTACCGGGATTCGGACATCCTTGCTGCATATTTCCGGATCTGAGAGTGTATTGATAACAGACTCTATATGATGGATCAGTTCAATGCACCGACAGATGTGATAATAAAAGATCGACTGCAATGGCTTATCGGCTGCCAACGTTTTGAGCTTCCGCAACCACTTCTCTGCAATGGGAGTATGCAAATGTTCGGTAACATTACAGCGGGCAAGCGGGCCAACCCTGTACATGCCGTCACGGGTACCTAGTTTTTTAAGATAAGGAAACTTACTCCATGTATCCCGACTGATCTCTTCTTCGATAAACTCCTGATAATCTGCCACTCGGAAATCATGAACGGTGCGCCTGTCACGATCCATTACTTTTACCTGTCCATCGTAATGAGAAGCCTGTCCGTCCGCAGCAGTAAGACACATAAACTTGCTTTCCATTTGTGTTACAATTTTTTCAGGAAGACTGCTGGAGACCTTCCAGGCCAACCCTACTATTTCTTGTGCGTAAACCAGCGATTGCTCCATCATGGACACCATCTCCCCCACACACTGAGCAGGAAGCGCTCTGCTCATCCCACCCGGAATGGGAGTGACCGGGTAGATGGAATGAGCAGCAATTTTTTCTGCAAGTAACACACCGCTTTTTCGCAAAAATATTGCTTTCTTTACAAGGTCAGGCTTATCGGCAAGCAGGCCGGTTATACCCCGTTTTTCCGGTGGAGTGGAACTTGAATAAATAAAATCAGGAAATGCCAGATAGAGAAAATGAAGTGTATGGTCCTGGATATTTGCAGCATCAAGAAGCATTTTACGCAGCTTCAAAGCCACGGGAGGAATTTCCTGCACCCCCAGAGCTGCCTCTACCGCCTTCACTGCAGCCAGATGATGGGGGATGGGGCAGATACCACAAATTTTACTGGTTATCTGTGGCATTTCCCAGAGAAGACGTCCTTTAACAAACTCTTCAAACCCTCTGAACTCCAGAATCTGAAAACTGGCTTTGTCAACGCGCCCTTTGTCGTCAAGGTATATGCTGACCTTGCCATCACCCTCTATCCGGCTGATTGGATTTATTACAATCTTTGCCATCTTATTTGTTCTCCACTTTGAGAGTTGTGTCATATGCTGCGGTATACCGATAGCCCATACCAACGCAATCTTCAAAAAACATCAATGCTCCCGGTGGAATCAGAGAAGCCAGAGTATCAATGGCCTTATTCCCCTGACTGGCGACACCAGGAACCGGGCCATTACATCCCCGGCAGGGAATATTATTCCGTGTGCAACGGGCAGCACACCCTGCGGCAGTTGCAATCCCCATGCAGAGGACTCCCTGTTCCAGAAAACAGGTGTTGGGATCGATGGAATCAAGCTCCATCACTGACCTCACCCCTTCTGCAAGGAATCCTCTCTGAGGAGTAAGTATTTTTTGTTTTGTTCGGGGACATTCCACGCACAAATTCTTTTTATATCTGTCAGGTTTCTTTCCATCAAGCAATGAATATAAAGCATCTTTAATCGTTTTTGAGGTTGGTGGGCAGCCGGGAATTTCAACATCAACCTTCACCACCTGTGATGCCGGAATTACTTTATCAAGAAGTGCCGGGAGTTCATCATCGGGAACCTTATTGGCATAAATTGATTCTTTAAGAACTGTGCTGTCATGAAAGTTTCGTAAACCTGGGATTCCACCAAAGCATGAACAGGCTCCGAGAGAAATAAGTATCTCCGATTTTTCCCTCATCTCTTTTACGAGTTCCAGATTTTCGTCTGTGGAAACGGCTCCTTCAAGTATTCCTATATTTACTTCTTCAATCTCCTTAACATCATTGAAGGGTGTCCGGCGCAGTTCTACTTTATCCAGAAAATCTGGCAGATCATCTGCCATGTCTAAAAGGCTCATAAGACATCCGAAACATCCACTTAAAAGACCGATGGCAACTGTTGGTTTATCTGGCATTATTTCCCTCACTTATCGGGTTGCATTGATGGCGTTGTTCATACTCTTCAGTAGCGTTTGTGAAAAACAAAGCTTATGTTGCCATGGTAGTGAATAGTTGTTTATCCTGTTTCACACTGTTGAGAAAATCAGCAAACTGCTGGAGAGATTCACCAACGGTCTCCAGTTTATCAGAGGCCACCGGCATAATACGCATTCTGCCGGTTTCGATTCCTGTAGCCTGCATAACCTTCCTGTAAAGATTAAGACGTCTTTCAAGATCCAGACTGCCAACGATATTGTTACACTCATCCCTGGAGCAGACAAGAATCGCTACACCATCAAAACCTGCCTGAAAACTATCAGGAACAAACTGCGTATCCACTCTTGCTCCACAACGAATCCTGAAAAACAGACAGGATGATGGAACCTTGATCTTATTCTCCGAGAGATACGCTATGGCATCATGGCCATTGGATTCACAATAGATAACAAGGATTTTGAGGCCATCAGTTCCTCCGTGGAATTCACGTAATTCTTTCCAGGAAGAAGAAAAGAAATCATAGGAATATGCAGGAAGATCACGGGCCTGGGTTGGACAGGCTGTAACACAGTTTCCACAGCCGACACAAAAATCAGGATCAATTTCTGAAACGCCAGTGGAACCAGAATAGCTCACAGTGCTAGCATGAAACAAACATGTTTTTACGCAGGTACCACATAAGCCGCATTTTTCATGATCAATGTGTGGGTCTTCAACAAAATGTGAAATTTTACTCAAACTCAGAAACGAGCAGAAAAAGTCAGCAACTTGTCTGTACTCCGTTTCTGAATAGACAACTTTTATACCTTGTGACAAACGGAGATGTGTGGGTTGAATATGCAGGCGATGGTCTTTAACAGTCAACAGAAAACCATCTAGCAAATGTTTCTTTTGTTGGTCATCAAGACCTTCGTTAAAAACAACCATCGCTCCTGCTTCATGTGTTATTTTCTCACCACTTTCCTGTTGTAGCGTTATTGTATATTTCCCCGGCAGTCCCGAAAGACCGACCGGGATACCATCAAGGTCAAATTCCCTGCCAGTCCACAACCCGCTAATTTTGACACCTTTTTTTTGCAAGTCTTCTATAAATGATTCTCCTTGTGGCGAACCGACTACAAATATTTTCTTCAGAGGACTAATAATTTCTCTCGGGTTATCTTTAGTATGAGAGAGCTTAACAAACGTTAAGCGAATATGAATTTGTAACCTGTTGACAGCTGCTTCACTGTTGGCACTTGCAAGGAAAATATGATTTAAATCAACAAAGCCTACATGACCAGGGTTCGTCCCCATATTGGCTAGCTCAACCGGGAAAAAAGTGTGTTGCACCGACGAAGACTGCTGGGGGTTTCTGGCCACAACAATAAACAAGTCCTCCTGTTGATCGACAATCACCTTGCACCTGTCAATCGTTAATGGAGGATCAAAGGGTACAACCTTATCCACCCCCTCAATTGAGGTAACAGTATCAGGTTTGTCTATCATTTCTTTTATTTCATTCGACAAAAAGATAATATTCATTCCTGCCCCTCTGTTTCAGTAACCATGATAGAAAACCGGACGGTCGCATCTTGTCGTATAAAAGTTTTAAATGCGTTCAATCCGGCCATGCCCGTGATTGTAATATGCCGCCCCCTGAAAGTAAGATCCTTAACCCTTCCGTTCATAAGGCGAATGGCGGTTGACTGCTCTCTTCCCAAAAAAGAAAATTCTCCAGTTAGTTGTGCTGCGACAAACATCTTCCAGAGTTGAGAGATTTTTCCTCCCTGGTAGAGTCTGTTTTTAATTAATTCAACCTCATCCCCTTTGTGACCTTGTCTCATTTTAAACCTTTTCTTGTTGGATTCTATTCAGTTCAACACCCCAAATCGCAAGTTGTCGAATAACTGCAATTTCATAAGATGCCATTGCTTCTTCCACTTGCCTGGAAAGTGTTTCTCCAAAATGTATGACAGCAGGTACGATACCTATCAAAATAAGCTTTTCAGGTATGCTATCGGTCAAGGCAGCAAATTCGATCGCTTGACGAAGCCCTAATGCATGACCGGCGGTTACGGATGACCCGTTTTTTTTTACCAATTCATCTTTTTCTTTGACAATGATTGAGCCTGGTTCTTCTTTTGTTAATATGGTATCCAGAAGAATAACAGCATCATATTCTGTTATAATATCTGCAACACCAATGCCGGCAGTTTCTGCACCAATAAAATCGACATTGGAACAAGGGCACCAGTGATCCTTAAAGCGTTTTATCAGATGAACTGCAGCACCTTCATCCTGTAAAATGGTATTCCCTACACCTACAACTCCGATTGTATCTTTCATTATATCTTATGCAGAATGATTCTTATATTTTGAATAGGCTTATTTGGCAGCGAATATGCGTAGTCATGCTTAACTACATTATCACCCTAAAAGGAGTTAAAAATCAATGCTTAAAAAAAAATAGTGAAAATCGAAAGGATGGAGCTAAAGGCCACTGAGAGGAAAGTACAGAAGAAGAGAATTAAAAAGAACCAATCTGAGTAGGAAAAACAAATAACGGGTTATACACATCGTATAACCCGTTAACAATTTTAAAATGGTTCAACAAACAACATGTGAAACTAAAAACGATACGCTACACCGATCCCAAAGAGCCATGGATCTATATCAACTTCTGTCTCCACAGTGGTTCCAAGTGCCCGAACAGTAACATCTGTGTTCAACCATATTTTTTTCACATCAAAATTCAGAGCCCAATTTTCATCGAATTCCATATCAAATCCTGCCTGAATTGCCAAACCAAACGAATTATCATAGTCAAGATCAGCTGCTACACCGGAATCTCCATCAAAAAATATTGTATAATTCACACCTGCGCCAATGTATGGATGAAACGTCCCGCCAGGAATAAAATGATACTGCATTGTCAGCGTTGGCGGCAAAAGATACACATCACCAAGGTTAAGATTACCAGCAGCAGTATTCATGGCATCCACATCATGCCTGGTCAGTGCAAGAGTGAGCTCTGCGGCAATGTTATTTGTTATAAAATACGTAAAATCAAGATCAAGAGAAAGGTTACTATCAACTTCTGCATTTCCACCGATTACGGTTATATTTGTACTACTATCTTCTGGCACAACTCCCAGCAAACGTGCTCTCATGATAAAGGTACCAGCCCCATCATCGGCATACGTGTTTACGGGAAGAACTCCGGCAGTAACTAGTGCCGAAATCCCCATCGCCAACACAATCTTTGTACATTTTGAAACACTCATAACAACTTCTCCCCTTTTGATTTTCACGCATAACATCGCTGAGTTATTGCGCTACAATTCGGATAGATTAATGCCGTCCAGTATACAGCTCCGCCCAAAACAGCCTTATACCTACGTCCGCTCCACAATAAAAGAAACAGTACCTGCGCAACCTTTGAATACTACGCTTTACTTATGAGTTGTTTAGAAAAATTCGGAAGTGATACTACCAGTGAATGTGCTAACGACAAATACGGCATTCACAAATAATTGCGAGAATGCATAAAACACAAAAGTCAGACTTTTTCCTGACATAACATATTCTATAGCCACAAGGAAAAGCCTAAATGCTTACATTAAACCGTACTTTTTTCTTTTTCAGTACAGTTCAATGCAAGCATACCTACACAGTTACTATGGTTTAAAAGCTATTGTGAGGTTTCACCAACCTAAGCAGTTTCTTAAGCTGATGAAGATGCGACTTTTTTCTTCGGCTCTTCCTTAGGTGGCGTTGGTGCGGGACGATAACCATTTTCACGAAACTCATCCCATGTCACCAGAGATATTGCCTTGAATTTGCACCCAGCAATGCAAGCCTGGGTCTCTTTATCATAGCACAGATCGCACTTGAGGGCTGTCATGCGCTTTAAACCTGTAACCGGGTTTTCTACTTCATGAACCTCTATGGCACCATAAGGGCAAACCATCTCACACGTCCCACATCCACTGCAATCCTCTTCATTTACTCGAACAATACCATTGTCTACAGAAATTACACCAATTGGACAGGCATTGGCACAAGGGGTATCCTCGCAATGCATACACTGCATAACAGCATTTGTTTTTGTTTCTTTTATCTTGATTACATGATTCCGTGGAATAAGCGTAATACCTGCAACTTTCGCTTCTTTTTTAGTAATACCAAAATGACCGGTGGAACATTTAATCATACACATCCCACACCCAACGCAAACATTAGAATCGCACAAAACAAAACTGTGAACTAATTTTTCCATGAAATTACTCCTTATCGTTCCGTGCAAGAGATACAGGGATCAATGCTGTTAAAAATCAATGCTGTATCGGCTGTCTTGTTTCCTGGCATCATCACCCGTAAAGCCTCCCAGTGCATATATGTGGGTACACGCCACTTCAACCTTTCAGGCTTATCTGTACCATTTGATTTAACATAATAGAACAATTCACCTCGTGGTGCTTCTGTTCTGGCCACAGCTTCTCCAGCAACTATTCGTGGCAACCCCTTAAGTGCTATGGGCCCTTCTGGCATTTCCCTGAGGCATTGTTCAACAAGACTGATTGCCTGCTCAGCTTCTCTAAGTCTCACCAAAGTCCTCGACCTGACATCACAGCCCTCTTCAAGGACAACATTCCAATCCAGTTTATTATAGGCAACATATGGATAGATATCGCGGATATCATTGTTCACATTACTGCCCCTGGCAGTAGGCCCGACAACTCCTAAACGTAACGCATCCTCGGTTGGAAGCATCCCTACCCCTTTTGTCCTGGCCATAACGAGCTTATTTTCCCTAAATATCTCAAATAATTCACGAAGAGGTTTTTTCAATTCTTCAAGCTTATCAAACAAGTATTTGGTTTTTGCAGCATCCAAGTCATATTTTGTGCCACCAATGGTATTGGCACTCAAATCCATTCTGCTACCCCATATTGTTTCCTTCACATCCTGAAGAATTTCTCTGGTTTCCATGGTTTGAGTCATCAAAGAATGAAAGCCGATGAGATGCGCCTGCATAGCAATGGTGAAAAGATGGGAAGCAGCTCGTTTTATCTCATCAGCAATAACCCGGAGATACTCAGCCCTTTTGGGTATCTCAATCCCAGCTATTTTTTCAACCGCCATAATATAAGTGAAGGGGTGATTATTCGAACATAAAGAGCAGGTTCGTTCTGTAATAATCATGTTTTGCAGAAAATTTTTACGCAGTACCAAGGCTTCCATTCCACGATGCACAAACCCACTGAGGATATCTACATCAACTATAGTTTCACCTTCAAGGTGAACTTTAAAATAGACTGGCTCCTCCAAGGCAATGTGGACAGGCCCTATGGGGAGTTTATATGCTTTACTCATGGCTTTCTCCTTGTTTTGCTTCATTTAGGTTTTCCCATAATGAACAGGTTGCGGCCCCGGCCATAGCTTCAGAAAGAGAGACATACTCTTTGAAGACTCCCTCAGCTATACTTTCATCGAGTATGAGTCGCTTCGGATTAGGGTGTCCAACAGGCTTAATCGCAAACAGATCATTCATTTCACGTTCTGTCCAGTCGGCACTCTTTAATATCGGGGTAATAGATGGAACAGTTTTGTCATCGGTAAACGAAATTGCATTAAGCATTACTCCTTCGATGCAAAAATGGTAGGCCACCTCGTCTCCACCCTCCACACCGTTAGGCGTGACGGTAACACATCTTCCCTGATGCTTTTTAACCATAGTAGCAACAGATGCTATATCTTCTTTATTGTTAAGTCTGACAAAAATATCTTCATTACCAAGGGGGCCGGAAAAGGTATGCATACTGGCAATCCCAGCATTTATATAGAGCTTCAGCTCTGACAAAAGAGTCGAAGCGAGCTCCTGTTTGTTCGTTTTCATGTATATAACCTCTCAAAATTTTGCATTCTTCTGCACTCAGGACAAACCTTTGTCTGCTCACTCTTTTCCTCATCAAACTCACCATAGGTATGTTCCAGGAGTTCTTTAACCGAAGGCCTTACCTGTTTTCCGCAGGATGTACAGGGAACATATAAAACCTCACCTTGGACAGTCATTTTATATTTATCTTTCTGTACGGTTGCAGTATGAAAATTTGTAGTCTGAGCAACGGCACCTGTTGGACAAAAATGGGCACAATTCCCACAGAAAGTACAAGTGTTCATCCAATATGAAAAAGTAAATCCACTTTTATCTTCCTTCTCCCGAACCTTAATCGCTCCAGTAGGGCAGACGTGCTCACATGTGTTACAGCCAATACAGGTATCCTTATCCCATCCGACTACTCCACGGTACTCATCGGGAAGAAACGTTTCGCCAAAAGGATAAGGATCAGTCGTGGGTCCCTGTAAAAGATTTCTGATTGCTATTTTAAAAAAACCAGACATATTATTCCTCTTCCCAATTTTTTATTTTTTCTTTCCAGATCCCTATAGCCTCAGCCACACCATCAATTATTGACTGTGGCCGTACCGGGCAGCCTGCGACA
The DNA here is from genome assembly GCA_947311435.1 of uncultured Desulfocapsa sp. Taxonomy (GTDB): domain Bacteria; phylum Desulfobacterota; class Desulfobulbia; order Desulfobulbales; family Desulfocapsaceae; genus Desulfocapsa. The sequence continues at coordinate 12,245 of CAMZKT010000053.1, read as the reverse complement.
TTGACATCAACATCTACAAATTTATCCAAAGGCCCTCTGATGGAATAGCTGTCTCTAAAAACTCCTCCACTTATGGGACAGATGCCTATAGCAACTACAACTTTCGGGTCAGGAATTTCTTCCAAAAGACGTTTCAGATAAGGCTCTGACCTTGCAGTTATTGAACCGGTAACAAGTACTATATCAGCATGTTTAGGTGATCCTATGTACTTACAACCCAGACGTTCGACATCATATCTTGGAATCATGGCCGTTGTTGCCAACTCAACATCACAACCATTGCAGGATCCCGTATTAATTCTAAACAACCAGGGTGACCTGGTGGCAAATTTTGATAACATAATAAACTCCTATGCGAATATGACCAGAAACAGGCTCACAAGTGAGAGCGCGATTGGTACAGTCATGAGAAATTTCAACGCCTGGTCTACCCTAAAACTAGCCAAGGAAGCATGGATAAGAGAAATCACGGCAACTATTCCAACAGATTTTACAAGATACCAGAATAGGTTGAAGATAATACTGTCACCTGCCACTCCAGGCATGAAAAATATTTGTAATACAGTAATAAGAACCAGGAGCTTCAAAGCATGAGTCATCTCAAATAGAGCCAGTGGCATACCACTATATTCCATAAGATAACCACTCATCACGTCTGCGCTATTCTCAGCGATGTGAAAAGGGGGCACCTCAAGTGTGGCGAGAAGAAAAATAACGAAACCAAGAAAGGCTGGAATCATTTTCGGATCTGCAATAAAAGACCCGTTAACAACTTGATAGTCTACGATACCCTTCAGTGAAAATACTGCTCCCTCACCTGCGCCTGCATTTAAGGCAACCGTAAAAAGAACAATAATAAAGGTAATCTCATAGGCGAACATCAAGACCACCTCACGCGAAACCGATATCGCAGAATACGTGGAACCAGATGCACTTCCACCCATCACATTGGACACGGCAGGAAGAGCAAGTAAATATATTAAAACGATAAGGTCACTATTTGCTCCTGTTCCACCATACACACCACTGATGGGCAGAATAGAGATGGCAGCCATCATTCCAACAAATCCAAGCACTGGCGCGATACAGAAAAATATCTTATTGGTAGCATCTTTTGGAATAAGTACTTCCTTACCACGTAACTTAAAGGCGTCGAATACGTTTTGTAAAAGAGGCGGACCAACACGTCCTTGAAATCTGGCAACGGCTATTCGTTCAAAGCCAAGCAACAATAAGCCAAAAAGTACAGCAAACAGTCCACCGGGAAATACAAGATAAGTCAATATATCACTAGCGCTCAACATAACCACCCTTCATACCTGAGATTTTTTTAATAAACTTTACAGTTCCTTTAATAAAGCCCTTCGAATCCTCATAGAAATTGTCAGACGCTACATGAGAATCTTTTGCTGTTAAATCCCCAGCTCCACAGGCGTAAACATGTGTCGAACGGGTTTTTGTTTTCATCATAAAATATGCTGCGACAACCATTGCACAGCCAAGAAGAAGGATAACCGTCAGATACAACATATTCAGGGAATCTGCCCCATGCGTGACTGTATTTACACCTACGGACAAAGGTTGAAGGTTAAACTCTGACAACATGGAATTGATTGGGACAAGCGCAATACTTGGAAAAATTCCGAGCAAAACGCAGAGTGCTGTCAAAATCAACATGGGGGCCAGCATGTACCAGGATGCTTCTTTCGCATTCTCCACCTTTTCCTGTATCTGTCCAAGGTATGCTGAATGCATAAATTTAATAAATGAAGCAAGAGTCAAAACACTTCCAAAAAGGGAAAGGACAGCAATACCAACAAAACCTTTATCCATTACAGCGTGATAGATCATCCATTTGGAAACAAAGCCACTGAATAACGGTACACCGGAAATCGCAAACACGCCGATCATAAAACAGAAAAATGTAACAGGCATTTTCTTGGCTAAACCACCTAATTCGTCCATTCGATCTGTGGAGGTCGAAATAAAGACCGCACCAGCACAGAGAAAGAGGAGATTTTTGAAAAACATATGGTTAGCGAAATGGAGTAACCCTCCTGCAAGCCCAAAGCTTGTCATAAGTGCACAACCAACAACTACATAACCAAGTTGGCTTACTGTATGGTAGATAAGTAATCTCTTCATACTGTTCGTCAGCATTGCAAAAGACGCGGCCATAACAATAGTCAACGCCCCTATCCAGGCACTGACATACATGATTGTTTCGAGAGGAAGAAAACTGGTGGCAGAATATCCTGCTGCACCAATAAAAAATATTTTAACCATCATAAACGGCCCACTTTTCAGCATTGTAGAAGAAATATATCCACTAATGGGCGTTGGAGCAGGTTTTGGATGCATCTGAAAATCGATACGGAATGGAAGTTGGGCAGCTTTCATTAAAAATCCCAAGGAAAGCATTGCTATACCAATCGCAGCTGGCTGAGTATAAGAAAAATTCTCAACTATTCCCTCGTACGCCCAGGAACCTGAGATTTTGTACATTACAAGAACGCCGATGGTAAGAAAAACAGCACCTAAATAATTAAAGAGGAAATACTTGCTTGCTTCCTGTATAGAAAAGTCATCTTCTTCATGAACAAGTGCGAGGTAAAGCACCCAACCACTCATAACCTCCCAGAAAAAGAACATGCTAAACAGATCCCCTGTAAGACTTACTCCGAGTAAGCCTGCTATCATAAGCATAAAAAAAGTATAAAATCGATACTGCTTATGAGAGTGATCCATGTAACTTACAGAATAAAAGAACTGCAATGCGCCCATAAAAAGAATGAGGATAGCAAATCCTATACCATAATTTCCAACTCCGCTTCGATCGGTAACGGTGAGAAAAAGCATGGATAACACACAAAATCCCGAGGCCATCAGACCTGCGACTTTATTGGACTTACGACCATAAAAGTACACAATGAGAGCCCCTACGCTAAGGCAAAGCACAGGAAGAGGCCAGCTAAGATTAAAAAGAGGGACATCTACAGATACCGCCCCAAACATTTTGGCTAAGCCTACAAATGGTTTGATAGCAACAGCAGGAAAAACACCACCAATTATATTGAACACAAGTAAAACGTATAGAGGAACCAAAACTGCGTTACTGCAATCAGTGCGGGCCTCACCTTCATACTGTCGAAGAAAAATAATCTTCAAAACACGTAAGAAAACAAGAAAATAGAGTATCTCAGCCCCACCCTGTATAAGCGAACTCACGATCTTGCCTGAATCAATAAATGCAGAGACCATAAGAAGTTTACTGAAAAATGTGGCAAAAGGCGGCATACCCATCATCGCGAACAACCCAGCGCCCAAGGGGATCGCAACTTTTGGCATCACTCTCCCTATCCCCTGAAGATCGTCTAAATTGTCACTACCGGTTTTGGCTGAAATTGCCTTAACAGCAAGATACATCATCCCTATACTGATTGAAAAAACAAAGATCTGCGAAAGAAATGCGGGGACTGCCTGTGATGAACCAAGATCCAATAGCGTACGGGCATCAACGACCATACCAACAAAGGCATAGATCAATACCTTTCGCAACTCTTTATGATAAAGAGCTTTCACCCCACAATAGATCAATATGGCGGTACTTAGGAGATGGATGATCTCCGAAGAATGCCCTTGAACTAATGCCATGTTTCCATCTAAAGCCGTAACATCCATAAGCTGTCCTTGTTGTTAATTTTTATTCGTTGATAAATTTCTGCTACGGAATAAATACTATGTACCTATTTTTACGAAAATACATTAATACCATATGCCGAGCATCAAATTCACTTAGCCATTGCATCAAATGTACTTAACCCAATAGTCGTGGAAAGTAAATAATTTTTCCTAAAAACAATGCTAAGGGATGTTTTTATGGATACTCAAGCCATGATAACTAATGCCTTCGGCAAATTGAGAATGGAGAATTATGCTACTTGTCTTTTATATAACCGCAAGGTGGTAGCGGGACAGTTTTTACAGCCTCTATTAAATCAAAGCGCCTTAATTCTCAATCATCCATTTCCACTTCTCAATTAATGTATTCTAGTTGAATATCAGTAAGTTACGTAATTTGATTTTCTTGTTTTTGGTGACAGGGGTTCAGGAGTAAGGTACTGAAGAGTTTGACAGTCAATACCTGAATATTTTAAGGAATTGGTAACTGTTCAATAGCACTTCATCTGTGTTCGATTAGGCTTACTCACAGAGGACTACTCTAGTTCGCAAGCCTGCTTGAACACATATAAAGCACTACTGAACAGTTACAGTTCGAAGTTTTTGCTGATTTTGTAATTTCACCTGAATAGTTACAGGAATTGATTATATCATTGCAAAAATATCTCAAAACAGAACGGAATGTTTATTTTCTCGGGAAATAGAAGGGAGGGGTAGAATGAAACTACAAAAAGCAACAACAAAACTACTTAAGAAGAATAGCAGAGGAGAGATACTTTGAAAATGAATCTTTTATACTGCCACTTCCATTGAGGCGGCAGTATAAAAAATGTAAAGAAACAACAAGTTGAACAATGAGTGATTTACATATCTTGTTTACGAGTAGTACACAGAGAAGATATCACATAGATAGCAATGAGCTTTCTATCAATATTTTCCCAGCAGTATCTCATCCAGATAGACGATCCATTCATCCATCCCTGACCCCTTGGGCGCAGCTGTTTCAAGAATTTTCAAATCTGGCTTTAACCGAAGGGCCTCTTTTCTGGCCTCTTCCATTGAAAAGTCAAAATAGGAAAGAAGATCGGTCTTGGTAATAACCAAGGTTTGAGCGCCATTAAAGGTAGTTGGATATTTTGCAGGTTTATCAGATCCCTCGGGAACAGATATTAATATTATACGGACATGTTCACCAAGATCAAAAGAGGCTGGACACACAAGGTTACCCACATTCTCAATAAATATGATATCAAATTTTCCGTCTTTACTCTGCTTCTCCAACGCATGGAGTCCCTTGTGAACAAGCTGCGCATCGAGATGACAAGCGCCACCGGTCGTCAACTGTACTACTGGCACTCCCTTTTTTCGTATTCTATCAGCATCACGCTCTGTCTCGATATCTCCTTCGATGACTCCAATGCGTATCACATCTCCAACCAAATCGATGGTGTGCTCAAGCAAGGTTGTTTTCCCGGATCCAGGACTTGAAATCATATTAACTGCAACAGCCCCCATATTTTCAATGTGTTGCCGATTTTGTTTGGCCTGCTTGAGATTTGCAGCTAACAGATTTTGATGAACCTCTACAATTTTTCCAGTTGCTTCTTTAGGAAGATGACATCCGCATGAATCACACATTATTTCAATTCCAAATATAAAAAGTTAAAGTCATTGTAGAACAAGTAACAAGACCACTGTTCAAGTGAGAGATTTCACATGAAAAAAGATATATTGACTATTCCATTACAACCTGAGCCAAAACCAGTTCATCGCCAGCGACTTCCTCTATTTCAAGCACTGCAGATTTGGTAGACTCGTTTTCCATTTTAATTGCATCAAAACCAAAAACAAAAGAATAAACAACAATCCCAGCCATAGTACCTATTGTAACACGTACAGTCAATATTCTAACAGCCTGATGAGATTCGATCAACCCGGTAAGTTGGTTTAACAGGCCCTGGGCAAGAGAGAGTTCGTGCATTGGTTATCCATGTCTTTTACTTTCCATTTTACGCCATCCTGGGAAAGACGCTCAAGTAATATCTCAATGACACTGTCAATCTTTGACTCAAGAAGTGGCGTTAAACCCAATTCCATGACAAGTTCCTCTGGTACTACAGTAATCATTTCTATTCTATCCGGTGCCTTTCCACGAAGTTTACATAATTCGAGAATCTCCATCAACCCGACCTGATGGGGTGACAACCTGGTCTGAATATCACCAGATTTAACATCTTCATCAGAGAAACAGTGGATTGATCCTGGCTCATCTTTAAGATTCACAATATCAATCATATAAATGATGTCCATATCCTCAAGATACGGAGCAAGCATCAGCCCAGAAGTACCACCGTCGAGCAGGGCTACTGTATCAGGGAAAACATATTTGTTTTCCAATTCCTCCAGACATCGAACGCCAAACCCGTCATCTTTCATCAGCAGGTTCCCGATACCGAGAATTCCTATATTTTTGTTTTCCATATCTTTATAATAAAACCAGTTCAACCAGGAACTATTTAAGCTGACAAAATCAGTGCCTAATCAAATAATTATTAAATTCAATAATGCCTATGAATCTCAAAAAAAATAGCCCAAAAGTAGCACAAAACTACCTTTGGGATACTTTACAGCTCTTCTGTGTCAGCCAGATCAGGAACAGAAGAGCTTCGTTAGGTATGCATACTTTTCTTTACAGAACCTTAACTGTTGAATATTCGTTTCCTTCAGGATCGAGCATCTGTACAGCACAAGCAAGGCACGGATCGAAGGAGTGAACTGTTCTCAAAACCTCCAAAGGTTTTTCGGGATCAGCAATTGGGTTACCAACCAGACATCGCTCATAATATCCAGGTTCCCCTTTACCATCCATGGGACCTGCAAGCCAGGTAGATGGAACAACGGCCTGATAGTTAGTAAGTTTACCATTCTTAATAACCACCCAATGGGACAGTGTTCCTCTTGGTGCTTCATGGGTACCGACTCCACGTTGTTCTCCCTTGGGGAAAACCGGCTGGTTGCAGGTTTCCATATCGCCGGAGTTAATGTTCTCGACAAGTGCGGTCCACTGCATCTCAAGGGCGTCATGCACAACTGCAGAACGTATACAACGAGAGATATGACGTCCCATGGTGGAAGGGAGGATGTCAAGTGTTGGCTTGGATCCATTTATTGAATCGATGATACCCAGCATTCTATTGGTGTATTTTATCGCAGGCTCATAACCAAGTTTGTTCATTGCCAAAACACTGGCAACGGGACCAACTTCAGCGGGAGCACCTTTGAAGTTTGGTGACTTAATCCATGAATATTTATCATCTTTATCATCAGGTCTGTAATCAGGCTCGGTGTCCTGAACATAGGGATGCCTGTCCCAGTCACCCTTATAGTAAGAATGTTTGATTCCTTCCGTTACATTATCTTCAAAGAATGAGTCATGAAAGGATGTAATTTCCTGTTCTACCTTGAAATCATCTTCGGTAATATAACCACCGGGCATAAGGAATTCAGTTCCCATGGTATCCATCGGCATTTCTGGATGAGAAAGAAATTTACCATTCCCCTTACCTAACTCACACCACTCTGGGTACATTGCACCAATAGCAGCTACATCAGTTGTATAGACCTGATGAACAAAGTCTTTAACTTCGTCTATCATATCCTTAATATAAAGTAACCTCTCCATGGTCAGTGTTGCAGGACTATCCAGGTTAATTGGATTGGCAACACCACCAACAGCAAGATTCTGAATATGAGGCGTCTTTGAACCAAGAATGGTTACAACTTTATTAATGGTTCTTTGATATTCAAGTGCCTGAAAATAGTGCACCGCTGCCAGCAGATTAACTTCCGGCTCAAGTGTCATGGCAGGATGTCCCCAGTATCCGCTGGAAAAGGGTCCCAACTGACCTGAATCAATAAGCGCTTTCAGTTTGTCCTGAACCTGCTTGAACTCTTGATAGCTGTTTCGCTTCCACGGAGAAAGCTTTTGTGCGAGGGCAGATGCCTTTTTCGCATCAGCATGCAATGCGGCCGATGCAATATCAATCCAGTCCATCGCAGAAAGAACATAAAAATGAACGATATTGTCAGCAAGGCAATGAGCACCGACAATCATATTCCTGATATATTGGGCATTTTTTGGAATTTCCATATCAAGCGCATTCTCTACGGCACGAACAGAGGCCATGGCATGAACCGTGGTACAAACACCACAAATCCTCTGGGCAATCAACCATGCCTCACGTGGATCCCGACCTCTCAGCATGACTTCCAGGCCACGCCACATGGTTCCAATTGAACGGGCACTGCTAATTTTCCCATCAGCGACATCGCATTCAATACGAAGATGCCCCTCAATACGGGTTACTGGATCAACGACAATCTTTTGTGACATTATATATCTCCTTAACTATTAGATTCGACTGGTTCGTGAACTTCAAATACCGGGAAGTATTTCACGAAAAACGTATAGGCAGCTATCTCGGTGGCAATCAATGCATAGGTAACCATCTGCTCTCCCCAGGATGGAAAATAACTGAACCCTGCGCCAGGTTTGAAAGCAATTAAATACACATTGAAACGATACAAGGCTCCTGCGCACAGAATCAGAACAGCAGCTATAAAAAGCATCCTGGCACTACTGCGAAACTTGGAAGAGCCTATAATAGTCATCCCTACGACAAGAAACAAATTCTCGAGCAGGAACATATTTCCAAGAAAACTCCCTGAAAAAGCATCTCCAAGATGGCCGTTAACAAAAACGTTATGCAGTCGAACAATCATCCACACCGCAATAACCCAATAGAGAATACGGGACACTTTTGCAAACATTGATGTTTCATCACCAAGATTATAGACTCGAGAAGAAATAGTGCCCTCAAAAATAACCATAGCAAAGCCCATAAACAGAGCGGTTCCGAGAAAGAGCAACGGAAGAAGGGGGGTCTGCCAAAGAGGATCAAGCTTGTATCCTGCAAGGATCATCATTGATCCAAGGGATGATTGATGCATTGTGGGCAGAAGTACGCCAAGTGCAATCAATAAAAATATTACTTTATTCAGCAGTTTATTCAGCCCTTTTTGTTTCCATCTTTCAAGAAAGGCAGGGGTAAACTCAAGCCAGAGCACAAAAATGTATGTACCGATACACATGGCAACTTCAAACATGACTGAATGCACATTCATCTGCCAGGGCAGATAAAGATTATAGGCATGCGCGTATCTGCCGATATCAAAAAATACCGAAACACCGGCAAGAGTATAACCGAAAGCCGAGGCCAGAAGCGCTGGTCTCACCAGAGGATGATACTGCCCCTTGTTCAGCACATAGACCATAAGAGCCATAACGTAGCCACCACAGGCAAAGGCTGAACCTACCACGACATCATAGGCAATCCATATTCCCCATGGATAGCCGTCACTCATATTGGATACCGGTCCAAGGCCGTAAATAAATCTCTTTACGAGCACAAATCCTGCTACACCAATAAAAAGCAGGCAAACAAAAACGGTGGGAGTAAAAATTCTGCCACCTAACGGTTTGGCTTCACTCATGATTTCCCTCCATCCTCATTTGAATTAGTAGTATCGTGTTCCGCTTCTTCCATTTTTTTATGCTTATTAATAAAATAAGCCAGCCCGGAAAATACTATTGCGGGCAACACCATACTCTTATAGAGGGTTCCCTGTATGCCATTGGCTATCGCCGCATAGGAATGTTTGGGAACGTCGGGCAGGCCGAATTTATCGAACGGAACTCCAGACATATACATAACCTGAGTGCCTCCAAGTTCATGCTCGCCATAGACATGAGGTACATACTCAGATGCCTTGTGGGTTTGAACTGTTCCGGCATCAATGGAACTCACCGGGAAAGCATATTCCACTCCGGGTTCCATGGTCAGACGTCGCGCACTTTCCTTAAGCAGATCATCAACTTTTCCAAACAACGCTGCACCTGTAGGACATGCTGAACAACAGGCACTCACCCCACCCTTCTCAATTAGATGGTCACAAAGCTGGCATTTAACGATTTGAGGATACCAGTCATTCCACTCAAATTTTGGAATGAGATACGGACAGGCAACCTGACAATAGCGACAACCAATACACGCATTTTTATTATACTTTACGATTCCAGTATGCTCGTCTTTATACAGAGCAGACACCGGACAGGCCGAAGCACAGCCAGGGTCGACACAATGCAGGCACTGGCGTTTAATAAAGGCGTAGCCATCAACGGCAGAATCCTTTGTCTCTCCGTTTCCATCGACGAACATCTTAATGACATTCAGTGTATTCTCACTTAGATCATCTGCATTATCAAGTGTAATTGACCCTCCTGTCGGATCAGGCGGCATGTCATTTGCCTCTTTGCAGGCGGACATACAGGCATTACACCCGACACACAGAGTTGAATCATAAAGAATTCCCACGTGCTCAGAGCCGCGTTCCGCTGCGGTGGACGCTTCAGCAGACTGTGACTGAACGCCAACGCTTAAAAGGGCAACGCTTCCCGCGGCACCTTTAAGGAAATCACGCCTCTTTATTTTTTGCATGGTCACTCTCCTTTCCCCCAAGTTTTTTGCTAAAAACAGCGCCTGCACCAATTGCTGCTCCGCCAAGCCCTGCCATCAGTGCAATCTCAGCACCAGATGCCTTTCCTCCACGCTCCTGCTCTTTGTCAATTGGAGCATGTGCAGCTCCTGGAGTTTTATGAAGAACCGGAGAAACTTCAAACTGTGGAATATTGAAGCCGACACCAGCTTCTGCACAACCAAAACATGGATGACCGATTCCCACAGGCCAGCAACCTGAACCAGCATCACCAAAATTCAAGGTAGAACAGTTCGCATAAGTCACTGGTCCCTTACAGCCTAGATAATATAAACAGTACCCCTGTCGATGCCCCTCGTCACCAAAGGCACGGGCAAAGCGACCATTATCAAAATGAGGCCTACGTTCACAATGCTCATGAATAAGACGACCATAAGCAAACTTGGGTCGATTTTCAGAATCCAGAGAAGGCAATCTGCCAAATGTTAAATAATGTACCACTGTGGATAGAAGATTATAGGGATTTGGAGGACAACCGGGAATATTTACAACCGGTTTATCTTTCACAACATCCTTAACCCCAACACACCCCGTAGGATTAGGTTCCATGGCGGCAACCCCGCCCCATGCAGCGCATGAACCGGTGGCTATAACGGCAGCAGCTTTTTCAGCCACATGATGTACTTCATCAACGAAATTTTTCCCGCCTACCCGGCAGTAGACACCTTCATCTTTCAAAGGTATGGCACCCTCAATAACAAGGACATATTTCCCTGCATATTCTTCCATCGCATGTTCCAGTGCTTCCAGGGCCTGATGCCCGGCTCCAGCAGAAACGGTCTCATGAAATTCAAGAGATATTACATTGAGAATAAGCTCTTCCAGCGAAGGATGCTCGGTTTTAAGCAGAGACATCGTACAACCGGTACATTCCGAACCATGGAGCCAGATAACAGGAGGTCTGGACGGGTCGGTGATGGCGTTAGCAATTTTCGGAACTGCAACTTCCGACAAAGCCATAGTAGCCGCCAGTGCAGAACATATTTTCATAAAGTCCCGACGCGATACTCCTCCCAATTTTTCCTGGACACTTTCAAAGTCCTTTTGGTTCATAACTTCTCCTTCTGAGTTCTGGCTCCTCTGGAGCCTATGTTGTTTAAAAAAAAACGAGATCAATTATTGCTGAACATATCTCGTCTTACTGTTCACCACACACTGCTTCATTGGTTTTAGCCAGACAATTCACGACAGCATCTCTCTCTCCGTCGTTTAACGGTGCTCGCATTTGAATCATATGGTCCACAGTTCTACTCCAATACGCCTTGCTCCTGCCTGTTGCGTCACAAGATTTCTGTATAGAGTGACAACTTGAACATTTTTCCTCAACGATCTGACGACACCCGTCCCCTGAAGAACACCCTCCCGTGATAAGAACCAGGCCCATCATTACAAGGATTGTAACATTAGCTACATTCATCGGTTCCCTACTCCTCTATTTAGCTTCTTTGTTTTATTTTTAACCCTCTTCGGGCTCCCCTGCCATCCAGCCATATATCTATACATGTAATGTGTCTTTTCCATTTCCAGTAGGATTCCATAAGAAACTGTGGTGTCCCCAGTGTTAGCCTACTCTCACAAACTCTTTCAGAAAGTGACGACAATTGACAGTGTCAGTAAAATACTTTTTTATATCTTTGTGTATAAACGATCCAATAATACCCAAGACAAGACAAACCACACCAAATTTCCACTCGGCAACGAAACTAATCAACTTGCTTTTACTACAGACATGGTTAAGGTTTCTGGCGATATGCTTAACATAATGAAGTACCGCTGTCAATAATACTGCCTTGCTCCTGCACTGCTCCAGGCGTAAGATCATTAATGTCAGGTAAGATATAAAAATGACGGTGTAGTAGAGTAAAAACTCTTCACCTGCTTCGTTGCTGTATTTATTGTTTAATTACGACGTACCTTAGCTGCCGAAATAAAACCAAAAATACGCACCT
>CAMZKT010000052.1 GCA_947311435.1 uncultured Desulfocapsa sp. | reverse complement strand
TTATATGTGTTCAAGCAGGCTTGCGAACTAGAATAGTCCCCTGTGAGTACGCCTGATCGAACACAGATGAAGTGCTGCTGAACAGTTCCACATAATCTATCACTTAAAACCTGCACTTCAGAAAATGAAAAATGAATAAATTCTATATATCCATACCTTATGCCTTATGCGCCGAAACAGCTTATGGTATCAATTTAGTCACCCCAACTAGAGACAAACCACTCGGTAAGAATGTACAATGAATCTGACTCATTCCAGAAAGTGGGCGGACAAGCGAAACACTGTTTCAGCAGTAATAAGCTTGCTGCCTGGCAACCATGGTACTTTAGAATTAACTAACACAGGAGCAATAAAATGAAGAAACAACTCTTCCTTGTATGTTTAGGAACTTCTCTACTCTTTTCCTCACAGGCCAGTGCAACAATCCTATTTTCCGACAATTTTGAAAATGGATCTTTATCTCAGTGGACCGGCAAGAACGATGGCACAAATTATGGTCAGATTGTATCTGCCCCGGCTGCCGCACAGAGCAATAAGGCCATGAACTTCACTCACATGGGTTCCGGTGGGGATATTTTCTCCATTGATTCCTTCTCGGCGGGCAGCTATTGGTTATCTTTTGATTATTTTGGTGACACCACACAGTATATCTCCTCAACTGACAACACTGGCGGATATCTGGGAATAAGCAATTCCTACCCCGGCAGTCACACCTGGCTCTATGCAACGGGATCAGTGAGTGGCGCTTCCGATGTTTTAATTGATGACAACTCGTGGCACTCGTATACTTTTACCTTTACAGCAAACGATAACTTTCACCTGATGCTGGAAGATTTTTCTGGCAGTGGGGGTGGCGCTGGAGATGCATACTTTGACAATTTCAGCCTCAGCGACACAAACCCTGTTCCAGAACCAGCAACCATGATCCTTTTTGGCACGGGATTACTTGGTCTTGCAGGTTTAAGATTAAGAAACAAAATCAGGAACAACACATCTCCAGCATAGCTGAAAGTTCCCCGATCAGCCGCAACTAGAACTAACAAGTCCACAAGTACCGGACTGATCGGGTTTCGGCCTACACCATAAAGGACTCATCCAATGTGTAGCAACTAAGCATTATTTCTTGAAAGATTCCCCAAATACGGTATGTATTCATTGAATACAAATTTGGAGATCCCCTGAAAACTACACACCTAATCCCTGATGACGACAACACTCTACTGGCACGATTATGAAACATGGGGAGCAGATCCCAGAAGAGACCGACCTGCCCAATTTGCAGGAATTCGCACCGACACCGAATTAAACATCATAGGCAAGCCCCACGTTGCCTACTGTAAACCCGCGCTGGATATGCTCCCTCACCCTGAAGCATGCCTGATAACCGGCATAACCCCGCAAGTGGCACTGGCCGATGGATTACCTGAACCAGAGTTTATGGCCAGGATTTACCAGGAATTCATGCAGCCGGCTACATGCGGTGTGGGTTACAACAGCCTCCGTTTTGATGACGAATTTACACGCTACGGCCTGTATCGCAATTTTTTTGACCCCTATGAGCGAGAATGGAAAAACGGCAATTCACGCTGGGACATCATTGATATGCTCCGCCTTGCTCACGCCCTGCGTCCCGAAGGAATCGAATGGCCTGAAAATGAAGACGGTTCCACCAGTTTCCGACTCGAAGATTTAACGAATGCAAATAATATCAAGCATAGCGGTGCCCACGATGCCCTCTCAGACGTACATGCCACCATTGATTTAGCACGCCTGGTAAGGAAGCAACAGCCTAGGCTCTACGATTACCTGTTTAGCATGCGGGACAAACGTAAAGTTGTTGCTAGTCTGAACATTCGTGAGCAACAAACAGTTCTGCATGTCTCCTCCATGTACCCGGCAAAACTGGGATGTATTTCCCCGGTTATTCCACTCTCTCCACACCCGAAAAACACCAATGGTATACTTGTTTTCGATCTCCGCCATGATCCTGAGCCATTACTAGAACTAGATATTGATGAAATTCAAAAACGCTTATTTACCCGCCGGGCGGACTTACCCGAAGGTGTGGAAGGAATCCCTCTAAAAACTATCCATTTGAACAAGTGTCCAGTGGTGGTTCCACTGAACACCCTGACATCAGAAGCAGCTGAACGCTGGGACATTAATCTTGACAAGGCTAAAGAGAATGCCGAAAGACTGAGAGAAGAACAGGCTCTACCTCAGAAAATACAAGATATTTTCAGCGGCCAGGAGTTTCCACCAATTAAAGACCCCGACCAGAATCTTTATGGGGGAGGTTTTTTTTCCAAGAGGGACCAGTCCCTGATGATTGATATTCAAGATATGTCAGCTATGGATCTGGCAAAAACCCGGATGCAGTTTGAAGATCCGCGACTCCCGGAAATGCTGTTTCGATACAGGGCGAGAAACTGGCCACAGAGCTTATCCACTCAGGAACGGGCACGCTGGGATGCATTTCGCCACGATCGGCTCACCAACCCTGATACTGATTGTGGCATAACTCTTGAGGAATACCAAAAACAACTGGCGGCACTCGTGGTAAGGTCAGATATGAGCGACAGGGACAGAGAAATCATTTCAGCACTTGCTGACTGGCCGACGGTTCTTGGAGTTGTATGAAAGAGAATAGACAAACAGATGTTTTTTTTACGTCGTGGGGTTTCTACCTCAGCCAACAGGTTTTTAACTTTTCCAGGAAAGCATCGACTGCAAAGTATAAATTGTCTGCTGACCTTTACCTTTCATTTCCACCCTTTTGCCACCAGAAAAAACACACTTTCCTTTGAGCAAGGCATGGCTGGCGCTGGAGACGTTTACCTGCATGGGATGTGCTGTTTCTTCTACTCTTGCAGCGATATTGACAGTATCGCCAAAGATATCATAAAGGTACTTCTCTGTTCCAACCACCCCTCCAACCAGGGGTCCACTATGCAGCCCAACACGCAAAAGCCAGTTATGGCAGGTAACTTTATTTCTGGATTTTAAAAATTCGACCATTGAGAAAGCGGCCCGAGCAACATTTTCAGCATGGTCGTTGTTACTTTCAGGAACCCCGCAGGCAAAAAGAAACGCATCACCGATGGTTTTCATTCGCTCACAGTTGTTCCGGAGGCATATCCGATCGAATTCAGTGAAGATTTCATTCAATTCGTCTATTATCACTTCCGGAGCCATTGCTGAAGAGGCAGAAGTAAAATCAACGATATCGACAAAACACACCGTGGTATCTTTAAAGAGCTGTGGAATACACTTGCCGGTTTTCAAGAGTTCCATGCCGACGCTCTTTGGCAGAACATTGTAAAGCAGATTCTGTGACTTTTGTTTCTCTATATCCAGCTGTCTGTTTTTTTCCTCAAGCTTATTCTGCAAATGATGGATACGTAAATGAGTGCCAATTCTCGCAATCACTTCTTCAGGCTCAAAGGGCTTGGTTATATAATCCACTCCACCTGCCTTAAAACCCTCTAGTTTATCCTTCGTGGAGTCCAACGAGCTTACAAACACAACTGGAATATCTCTGGTTTCAATATTATTTTTCAGAGACTTACAGGTAGAGAACCCATCCATCCCAGGCAAAATAATATCAAGAACAATTAAATCGGGCAGGGTACGTTTTACGCATTCCAATGCTTCTTCTCCCGATTCGACAACAAGAACTTTATAATTCTGTTTGATGAATATTTTTGCCAACAACTTCTGATTGATAACAGCATCTTCAACAATCAGTATTGTCTGTTCCATAGCTTCTGTTTCCACAGTCCACAAACTCATATAAAGATTAAGGCCAATAGCGTGATAAAAGCCTTCTATGCAAAACGCACATTTTCAATTATGATGGCGTCGTAAAAACTCTTCACCTGATTCGTTGCTGTATTTTTTATCCAATTACGACGCAGCCTATCACACCGAAATCAAACAGAAAACACTCACCTCGCATCTAAAGTTTTTTACTTACCCAT
>CAMZKT010000051.1 GCA_947311435.1 uncultured Desulfocapsa sp. | reverse complement strand
GGAAGCACAGGCGGGCTATTGAGCTCCGAAATCACCAGTTTTCGGGTGCCGACCACGTGGTCTGATGGGGAAGGCAACACGTTCTGCCGCGTTATAATGCGAGCTGCGGAACGACCCGGCGGAGTCTTAGAACTTGGCATGTGTGGACATCTTTTACACGGGAATCGGGATCTCCATAGGTCTTTCTCAACCCGAAAGGTAAGGAGGATCGGGCAGTGAAAGGGAAATCCTACAAGGCTGCCATGTACGGCCTATGGAAGTCGGACAACAACATAGTACCTGAGAAACCAGCGAACAAGAAGGGTAAAACCTTTGCGGAGCAGGTGGAGGGAAGGGCGTTGACCGAGGGGAACATCTTGAATACTGCCGCAGTCCGCACTCAGAGGCGGGGTGCTGCGTCGATCAGTCTTCAAGGTGTGCGTAGAAAAGCTCAACAGGACAAAGGTGCCAGGTTTAACAACCTTTTTCATCATATTAACACAGAGCTGCTAACGGAGAGCTTTTACAGCCTGAAGAAGAATGCAGCGGCGGGTGTTGATGAAATAACCTGGCACGAGTACAAGGAAGGCTTGGCTGAACGAATAGTGGATTTGCACATGCGAGTGCATGCTGGGAGCTATAGAGCACAACCAGTAAGAAGGGCTTATATAGACAAGTCTGATGGCCGGAAAAGGCCATTGGGGGTAACAGCTCTAGAAGATAAAATAGTCCAGCAGGCAGTAGCAACCGTGTTAAATCAAATCTATGAGACAGATTTCATGGGTTTTAGCTATGGTTTCAGAGAAAAACGCAGCCAACACGATGCCCTTGATGCGTTATATGTGGGAATATCGAGGTGTAAGATTAATTACATACTTGATGCAGATATTTCTAGTTTTTTCGACAAAATAAATCATGATTGGATGTTGAAATTCATAGAGCATCGAGTAGCAGATCGAAGAATGCTACGGCTGATTAGAAAATGGCTCAAAGTAGGTATTGTCGAAGATGGTAAACGTACGTCGCAAGAAGTTGGTACCCCGCAAGGGTCGGTGATTTCACAATTGTTGGCAAATGTTTACCTGCATTATGCACAAGACCTATGGGCGCATCAGTGGAGAAACAGAAATGCAAGCGGAGATGTGATCACCGTTCGCTACGCTGATGATACTGTTGTGGGTTTTCAGTACAAAAATGATGCAGATAGATTTCTGAAGGATTTAATCGTGAGGATGGACAAATTTGGTCTTGAGCTCCATCCTCTTAAAACTCGGTTAATAGAGTTTGGACGTTTTGCAGTATGCGATCACCAGAAAAGAGGCGAATGCAAACCGGAAACATTTGACTTTCTAGGTTTTACACACTCTTGCTCGAAAACAAAAACTGGAAGATTTCTCATCCGCCGTACAACTATTAAGAAACGGTTTGTCCAGAAATGCAAAGATGTAAAACAGGAACTGAAGAAACGTATGCATGATAATGTGATGGAAACGGGTAAGTGGCTCAATTCTGTGATTAGGGGATATCAGAATTATTATGCTGTCCCTGGAAATATGGATCTGATGAAAAGCTTCTATGACCAGACCACAAGAGCATGGCTACATACATTAAGGCGCAGAAGTCACAAAGGTCAGAATTTTACCTGGAAGCGTTTTGAAAAACTAATCAGATGGCTGATCCCAAGAGTCAGAATTGTACATCCTTTTCCAGATCAGAGATTTCAGCGTTATAACCCGAGGTAGGAGCCGTATGAGGTAATACCTCACGTACGGATCTGTACGGGGGGGGCCGGGTAACCGGCATTCCTACCGTGACACGATAAAATGCTATTCTCGGTTACCGTTCATGGTTTTTTCTGCATTGTTGCACTCGGGTATTCCAAGCCATATCGTTTAGAGAGGTTAGGAAAGGTAAAATGAATTGGAGTCTGTTCCCTAATTCCTTATATTATGGCCAGTACTTTCAAAAATGCACCTGTAACACCGAGGATGGAGATAGTTATGGATATGGTGAACATTCTAATCGTGAAACCGCGTTGCCGTTCGTCACGGTGGTCTAGTTTGTCGGTGAGTCTATCTATTGAGTTGATCACTTGCTCGAATCGTTTATCCACTTGCTCGAACCGTTTATCTACTTGCTCGAATTGTTTATCCACTTGCTCGAACCGTTTATCTACTTGCTCGAATTGTTTATCCACTTGCTCGAATCGTTTATCCACTTGCTCGAATCGATTGCTAACATCATATTTCATGTCGTCAAATCGTTTGTCCATATCAGAGCGTAAAGAAGTCAAATCTCCCTGCATTCTTTCAAAGCGATCCTCGAGATGGTCAAATCGGGCTTCAAAATATTTGGACGTGGGTATGATATTGGCTACTAAGATATCTAACGTTTCCTGATTCACAGGAAGTTGGCCTGGAATTGGATTCACAGTTGGTTTTTTTGGTGTTTCAGGCATTGTTTTCCTCGTAGAGCTTGTAAATACGAAATATCCTCAAATCTATGGTGTTTGATTATTCTTGTCCCAGCGCCCCAATGCTGTTCTCAATAATAACATATACAAAGAAGGCGGGCAACAAATGGCTTGTGACCAGACATCTCTTTGCGAGTTTTCATCGGGGACAGCCCCGAATTACACCCCAGATTTAGCAACTCTTAACTATTCCACGTTTATAAAGCACAGCAATAATGGTTGCAACACATTCATCAATGGGACTACTGCCGGTATCAAGCAAAATGTCAGGGGCCTCTGGTGCTTCATAGGGAGATGAAATCCCTGTGTAATTTGTGATTTCTCCGGAGCGTGCCTTTTTATAGAGTCCTTTCACATCCCTTTGCTCGCATATCTCCAGTGGGCAGTTACAGTAAATTTCGATGATGTTTTCAGCTCCAATGATCTTTCTTGCAAGCTCCCGGTCAATTTGCAGGGGTGAGATAAAGGCTGTAAGAGAGATAATTCCCGCATCGAGAAAGAGCCGGATCATTTCGGCAATACGGCGTATGTTTTCCGTCCTGTCTGCGAGAGAAAAGTCAAGGTCTCCACAAAGACCATGGCGTACGTTGTCACCATCAAAAACATAGGTGTGGCAACCAATACGATGCAATCTTTCTTCAACTGCATGAGCAAGGGTTGACTTACCCGAACCGGAGAGCCCGGTGAACCAGAGATTAAGACTGGGGTGGCGGTTTAATTCTTCGCGGTGGTGTCGATTAATAAGGGAATGTTGTTGTAAGGTATGTGGAGATTCCATTATTATTTTTATTGGTGGAGTTATCGTGGATAATGAAGCTGCTGTTTTATTTCCAGACTCAATTGTTTTTCTCCATTTTCAGAGCACAAAATCAAGCAAGTATAACTGTCTATTCTATACTTCGTAAACGTTTTAAAATGTTTTCGTTACCGGGAGTAAGCATCAGTGCCTGTTCGTATTCCTCTTTTGCACGATAGAGGATGTTTTGTCGCTTGTAATAATCGCCCAAATAAATATGAAAGAGGGCGTAGTCGGGTAACCATTTTATTCCGAGGTGGAGTGTGGCTATTGCCTGGTCTGGTTTTTGGGTTCTTTTGTAAAACCCGTAAAGTTGCATAAAATACGAGGGTTTTACCGTGTCTTCCTGTTCCAGGAAATCCAGTGCATGACTCCGGAAGTATTCACTTTCTTCAATTTTTCCAGATTTTTCAAGTATGGCACCAAGCGCAATCCATGCAGAAGTTTTACGTGGGAGAATTGCGAGCATCTCATTCTTCGTGAATTTGTAAAACATCAGAAATTGTGGCAGTTGGTTGGCGATATCAGGGAGCTGTCCGGCAGACTCTTTCAAGAATGTAAATGCCTTATTCCTTTCACCTTTCTTGAGATACCACTCTGCAAGAACAAAAACGAGTTGTTCTTTGTTTAGCCCTCTTTTGAATCCTTCTTTCATGAGATGGCCTGCCTGTTCATCTTTGTCAGGAGCGAGTAATAAACCAATGCTTTGCAGGTAGGCACCTTCCAAAGGATCTTTCCGGGCTGCTGAAAGGTAGCTGTTTAAGGCAGCGTCAAGGGCCTGCATGTATGAGAACAGTTTTCCCTGGTAGGAAGAATACAATCCTTCGAGTGGATCAAAAGTAATGGCTTTATTTATAAGAGTGAGCTGTTCTTTTAAGGTGGTAGTCGGGAGCTGTGGATTGAGATACACTTGGTCTGCACGATCATAGAGTTGTTTTGCTTTAAGGATTCCTCCCTGAGTGGCCAAGGTGAGTAGTAGTAATGGTAAGGCGGTAAGAATACAATATTTCCATACTTCAGGAACTATTCTTAAGAGTGTGGGACTGTTACGAAAATGTATTCTGGTGTTTCCGGCAGAGACCAGAACTCCACACAGGAAAAAGAAATAGAGCCCGTTTGCACCATTGTGCATGTTGAAATCGACAAAACCATGGATAAGGATTGAAAATAAGCTGCTAAGGGCACCGATGGTCAGGAGGATGGAATAGGGCTCTTTCCGCTTGGAAAGACTTTTTATCCCCCTATAAAAGGTCGTGCACACAAAATATGCCACCAGAGAAAAACCAATGATACCGCCATCGGTAAGCAGTTCTATATAGTCGTTATGGGCATGGTCAAAAATGATTGATGTTGGTAGTGCGTTGTATTGAGGGAAGGCGTGGATAAAGGTGCCAAATCCAGAGCCAACCATGAAGAAATCCTTAATAAGCGGTATGCAATACTGCCATAGGGGAAGGCGACTGTCAGTAATAACGCCAGCTGCATTTGTTGTTGAATTGATTCGTGCCAGAAAAGGTTCCCAGCCAAAGCTGGAAACAGCTAAAAATAGGCAGCCCACAAGACTAAAGGCAAGTATTTTTTTCGAATGTTTAGATTTTCTGGATAAAAGAATCAGGAAAAAGAACAGGGCGAGGTTGGCTGAAACAATTCCACCCCGTGAGAGGCTAACAAAGATGGAAACCAGAATTAAGATGACACTGAATCCTAGAAAAAAGTGTATGTTGGAGCTTGGTGAAGATAGCAGTGAAACAATTTTTGATCGGAATGTTGGCTGTGTCTTTAATTTTGGCTGGTAATAAAAAAACAGTGCCAGAACAAGAGGGAACAGTAACTCCATAAATCCTGCGTAATGGTTACGGTAAACCCAGGGACCGGTGGGATGTCCTCCAGGGCTTTGGCGAAACCAGTAAATGAGATCGGGTGAGGTAAATTTTTGAAGAATAGCAAAAAAAGCTATGGCTGTTGCAAGCCCTGCAACAATTTGTACTGTTTTTATCAGGCGTTCTTTACGGCTCAGGAGCTGCACCGTAAAAATGTAGAAAAATACATACGAGGTAATACGAAGGGCTTCAAGTATAGTCGATTTCTGATTAACTGTCAGTGGAATCCAGTGATGTCCACCCTGAATGTTCAGTATGGGGATATATGCTTCGTAAATACCAGGAGCAATAAGTTGAACGACCGAAGAGGGAAGCGGAATCAGCTGTCCCCACATGTATCCGAGTAGGAGAAAGAGTGGAAGAATACCAGGAACTTTCAGTAAGGGCACTGAGCGGTGGCGTATTTCCAGGATGTAAGTGAGTGCTGTCGCGAAGACAAGACATTCAACAATGGCAATTGACCATGTCTCTACACTCCCAAAGGCGAGTGGAGCAAAAAAGAGTGTCGTAATAAAGAGTGCGTAAGAGGCTGTTATGCTACTCTTTACTGTAATACTCATAGTATCCGTAATAGCCAGAATTTTTTCCGGATTGAATCAGACCGTTCAAAACAACTCCAAGTATCGGTAGGTGGATGTCATGCATTTTTTTTAATCCAGCTTCCATTATATCATAGGTGGTCAAACCGGATCTTGTAACAATTACAACTCCGTCCACCAATGTTCCGAGGCTTAGACTGTCGGTGACTCGTTGTACAGGTGGGGAATCCAGGAGTACAAAGTCATATTTTTCGAGCATGTTTGTAACCAGCATTTGCATCCTGTCAGATTGCAGGAGTTCTGAAGGGTTGGGGGGGATAGGGCCGGAAGTGATGAGTGAAATCTTCTCGTCTGGCACCTGCGTGATAAATCCCTGGTCGGTATTTCCTGTGAGATAGGTACTGAGTCCTTTCGAGTTTGGCAGGTTGAAAAGAGAATGTGCTCGTGGTCTGCGCATGTCGCAGTCAATAATAAGAACCTTTTTGTCATTGTGGGACATTACTCTTGCCAGGTTGCAGGTGGTGGATGTTTTACCTTCTTTGGGAGCCATGCTGGTAATGAGTATCGAACGGGGAGGGTGGTCCGGGGATGAAAGAAGGAGTGCCGAGCGTATCATGCGGTAACTTTCGGCCAATGGCGAAAGTGGCTGCTCCAACAGGAAGGTCTCGATGGTATCGTTTTTCCCCTGTGTTTGCTCAATGCTGCCCAGTATTGTTAAGCCGAATCGTTCTTCGATATCCTTGCCGTCTTTTACCGTGTTGTCAAGATACTCTATAAAAAAGGCAAGCCCGATGCCGCCGGTGAGTCCTAGAATAAGACCGAGCAGGAGATTTCGTTTTTTGTTCGGTTTTGATGGGGCTTCAGGAAGCTGAGCTTTTCTCACAACCCAGACCTTTACATCCTGTGATTGTTCTGTGACGTTTGCTTTTTTTATACTGGAGGTCAAGGCATCATAAAGAACCCGGTTCATCTCAACTTCCCGTTTCATAATCGTATACTGGGTGAACCTTTCGTTTATATTGAGCATCTCTCCCTTTGTACCTGCGAGCAGTTTTTTCAAATTTGCTTCACGGGATTGAGCAAGTTCATAGGCACTGCGAGTCGAGTCGATTATCCTTTTTATTTCAAGCTTCTTTTCTTTTAACAAGAGAGCATGCTCGGCCTTGGCCTTTATCATCACAGGATGTTTATAGCCGTATTTCTTCGAGAGATCCTTGATCTTTTGCTCTACTTCAAAGATTTTTTCGCGGATACCCTGGAGAACAGAATCTTTGGAAAAAATTGATATTAACTCTATGTTGTTGTAATTCTCTCCGAGACTTTCTATTTGGTCGTAGAGTGCTTCATACTGCTTCTGTTCTGCCTGTGCTTTTGAAAGTTGAGAACTGAATTCATCAAGTTTCTGCGGATAGATTGCGAGCTTGTTCTCGACGGTAACCAGGTCGTTATCCCTCATGTATTTCTGTAAAGCAAGTTCCAGGTCTTTAAGTTTTTTACGCTCTTCATCTGCTTTGCTGGTCATCCACTGCAGGGAATAGTTATTGGAAGCAAGTTTTATTTCCAGAATTTCCCCCATATAGGCGGGAACAATGGCGTTGACCACCATGGCCGCCATGGCGGGGTTTTCATGGTCAAAGCTGATAATAACTGTTTTTGTGTTGGTGACCGGCTTAATGGATAGATTGTTTCCAATCATTGCAGCTATGATATCGGAGTCGGTCTTAGGCTCAAAGGAAAAAGGTGTTTTTATGGATGAGTCCTTGCTTTCAAGATCCTCCGCCGTTCCAGTGCTCAGTAACTCTTTGAAAAAATCTTTGATAGATTCTTTTGTTGAAGACAAAAAACTAAAGAGGCCTTCCTGTTGTTTGTTTAGGAAGAAATGTTTGTATTTGGTGTCAAGTTTTAATTGTTTTACAACCCGCCGGGTAACATTTGCGCTTCGAATGAGCTCAAATTGGGTGGAGAGGAAATCAGGATCCCATTGGTAGTAAGAATTTCTTCCTTCTATGTTGTTGGTACCGAGGTTTTTTTCAATTAACACCTGGGTTGAGGCGGTATAAAGAGGTGTTGTTGTGTATGTCTTTACAAAAACAACAAGAAATGTGATAAGAAAAAATGTGAGAATAGTCACTTTCCGTTTGGAAAGAACCCGAATATAGTCTCGAAGGTGTATTTCCTTTTCGGGAACTTCCTGAAAATCAGTATGTTGAGAGGCGGGAGTGGTGTTCATAGGAATAGAGAGGACAGTATTGAGATTAAAAGAAACTTTCCGGAACAACTATGATGTCGTTAGAAAATACTTGAGTACCAAGGTCAACATTTTTGAAAGTCGTCTTTTGACCATCGACAATTCGTATAATGCGAACCCCTGATTTTGACGCCTTGCCGGTGAAGCCTCCTGAGCGAGCTATGAGCTTGAGAACAGTAGTGTCTTTGCCACAAGGGTATGCATCAGGTGAACTAACTTCACCCGTTACATAACACATCCCGCCCTTGGGGACATAGATAGTATCACCATCGTGTATTAGGATGTTTTGACTAAGATCTCCACCTTCAACCATCAATTTGATGTCCACAACAAACACTTCCTGAGTCCCGTTTTGTTCTCTTTTGATGGTCGCTGTGTCGCCGGCATCCTGCTTTAGCCCGCCTGCCTGGGATATGATCTCAAGAAAAGTTGTGGAACCTCTCAACTTTACTATCCCAGGTTGGTTTACCTGTCCCAGGATAATGACCTTTTTTGATCGGAATTCTTCTATAAAAATATTGACTTGAGGATTGACTATGTATCCGTCGGCTAATAGCGATGTGAGTTTTTTGGTGACCTCCGGTATTGTGTTCCCTCCAACTTGCACCCGGCCTATAAATGGGACGGTAATGGTGCCGTTGTTGGAAACCCGTACAGTCTTTTTCAGGTCATCGTGATCGTAGACGTCAATTTTCAGGACATCTCCGGGGCCTATAACGTAATTTTCCGCAAAACTCTTTGGTGTCGGGTGAATAAAAAGAAAGATTAAACAGAGAAGGAGAACGGAGAAGAAACGGTTTCGAAGCTGTATCTTTTGCATTGCAATTTTTAGTCAGTGAAGTTGCAGGGTGTTATTTACGCCTTTCCCCAAGGTATTTTGTTCAGGGGCAGGACACTTATTTAACAATGATACCTGAATCCTGCAATTGACAAGTTTACCTGAGATGCGAGACCCAATGACTTGACGTGTTCGTATGCTTCAAGACATTGATAACGAATCAGCTTATGTAAAATTGTCAATCTTGCAGGAAAAAAAGTAAGAAAATGATTATTTACCCATAAAGTAAACAAGTTATCTTAACAAATAATACATAAAGTCTTGAAATAAAGGGTGAGTCTGTGTTCTCCATTTCTGAAGTGCAGGATTTAGGTAATACATAACTGACTTATTATAGCGCAGCGTTCAAGCTAAAGGAAATACTATTCGTGTCGTAATCGTAAAATTCATCGGAGGAGTTTCGGGCTTCATAGCTATACGCAACTTCTGCCATCAACCAATCTTTGAAAACATATTGCACTGCAGGACGTATTTCATAACGATGGTCATCCCGCTCCGGTTCACCACTGTATGTGCCATAATCAGCATTTTCATAACGGAGGTCACAAATAGCCTGTATTCGTTGTGTGATTTCTTGCTCGTAGCGAAGTGTTCCACCAAATACAGTCTTGTCTAAAGCATTAAAGGTGTCTGTTTCTTCAAGTTTGTGGAATACACCAAGCCGGAGACCGGTTTTGTCGGTGACTTTGTATTGAAATGCAAACTCAAGAGCTAGTGCATCATTGTTAATATGGTCCGAGGCATCAACAGCATCTTCTACTTGAGAGTTGTCGTATGTTCTGTATTGGTAACCAACTTTGAGGGTAAATGCTGTTTTAGAAGTTGAATCCCAGTTAATGCCTGCGTAAAAGAAATTTTGCTGATTGTCTTTCAATTCTGCGCTATCGTAGCTAATATCGATGAACTCATATTCTAGAAACAGGGTCGTTTTGATACTGTAGTTGTAATATCCGTATAGCGCAAAGGCGTTATCACTCCTGTCCATGAATTCATCCAGCGTAGCGTCATAGTTGAGGAAATAATTGGAATATTCAATTTTGGCTCTGAGCTTTTCTGTAAACAGCCAATCCACATCAGCACTGAAAAGATTGGAGTCAAACTGCCGTGGATCGTCGGGACGGGAGTTCCCAATGTCGTACCTGTCTTCCCCACGGGTATATCCATCAACAACTTCAAAAGAGAGTCCGTTCCTGAGGTTGTATTTGAATAGTCCCTGGACAATGGCAGTCCAGTCGCTGAGATGGGATTCTTTGGAGTAATCTTTGTAGTTTAGACCTCCTATCAGATATGCATTCACCCGATCGAAGCCTTCGTATTCCGGTAAGGCGGCCTGTAAGCCGCCAGCGGAAGTGTTGTTAGTGGCAAGGGCCAGTGGAACTTCTTTTCTGCTGGGAAGTGAAAACCACACACCTGGAGAAATCGTAGTCAGAAAATCACTCGTATGGTCAGAATCAACATTGTACACATTATCAGTGTATAAGCCTTCTATGCCAATAAACGGATGGATATATCCACCGCCAGGGGTTCCAAAGAGATCAGCATCGGAAGAAACAATGTTTTCTGGAAGCGGAGATGCAGATTGTCCCATTGGCATGTCTGTCACTGGGGCTGTTGTTGATGCCAGGAGCATGTTGCCTGTTGAGTTTGAGGACAGGTCAATGCTGTTGGATAAAGCTTCCTGGACATGTAGAGTGTTTGAGAGAAGAAAAGAGGCCGCGCAACAAACTGTGAGTGGAAATTTCATTTCGTTCACTAGGTATAAGGGGGTTGATCGTTTCTTGTTTTAAGATATACTGAACAGTTCAGTGATACTGAGCAGTATCACTAAACTGTAACAAGAGGAGAAAGACGCTATTGAAAAGTTGAAGGACTGGCAAAGCTGTTGCCACCGCCACCTGCAGCAGGAGGGCCAGCAAAGCGTGGTCCGGCTGGAGTGTAAGCCTGGCTGTCTGCGACAGCGTCGCCACACTCAACAACACTTTTCTTAAATGCTGCAACAACGATAATTTCTGAGATACCGTTTTGATCCGCCGCAGATTTTATGTCATCCCCGGCAGCACCAGAACAATACAACGCCTTGAGGAGATTCTGAGGGTTTAATGATGTCAATTTCAATCCTTCTATTACGATCTCATTGGGAGTTCTCCCTTCTTCCAAGGCTTTTGGTACTGCTTTTTCAATACCTTTATCCTCAAAGTTCATAGAAAAATCTTCAATCCAGTCAGCAAGTGCTGGAGATACGAAAAAAAATCCTAAACATATTAGTATAGCTATCCTTTTCATGTTGTTTTCCCGGTTGTTGTTGAGTGATATTCATAATCATTGCGAACTATAATTAGTATAAATAACAAACGAAGACATGGCAATAGACAATATACCTATTTTAGAGATATTGTTTGTTCTATTTATCATGCTGGCACAAAAATAGTGTCGCTTCTTTTTGTATTCGCTTACAATGATCCTCAACCGCAACTGTTCCACAATTGTTGTTTTGTAATGAGAAGAGAGAAACATTGTCTTATAGTGTGACAATAATTTTGAGTAAAGTACATGAATAAACACAATAAAACACTCATGAGGTTAGAAGATCTACTTCCTACTCTTTCAAAGCACCGTGGCTGGGCAGAGCAACTGGATCTTCATTCTATATTTCTGAATTGGCATGATTTGTTAGATGCTGATGTCGCTGAGCATTGTCAGCCATTGAAAATAGTGGGGAAAATTTTATGGGTAGAAGCCGAGAATTCTGCATGGCTTCAGCAGCTTCAATTTCAATCAGCACATCTCATGGATACCTTTAATGATTCTTTGCGCATCTCAAAGTTGAAAGGGGTGCGGTTTTGTATGATGACAGAGGATAGGGTGGCAGTGAAAAAGCAGGAACAGGTTTTGTCCTACGTGCAGCCATCAAGCAAAGAGATCAAGGATTTTGAATACCAGGCAGCGGGGATTTCTGATAAGGATGCTCGGGAAGCCTTGGTGCGCTTCTGGTATCTTTCACAAGCGTGTAGAAAAGAATGAAAGACAGTCGGTCTGTTATGCCTCCTCCAAGGAGACAAAATACAATGAACTTACATATCAACACTTAAAACTACATTAATACGATGCTTTATAATACTGTTCTGGATGCCATCGGTAACACCCCCTTAATTAAGATAAATCGACTAAACAGCTCCCTGGTGCCGATTTATGCAAAACTTGAGTACAGCAACCCCGGTGGCTCGGTGAAAGAGAGAATATCTCTTTCTCTTGTCGAAGCCGGTGAAGCCAGTGGAGAGTTAACTCCTGATAAGATCGTGCTTGAAGCGACCAGCGGCAATACCGGTATCGGGCTGGCCATGGTTTGTGCCGCCAAGGGATATCGCTGCCAGTTGGTCATGCCTGAATCGGCCTCACTTGAGCGAAGGAAGATTATGCAGGCCTATGGCGCCGAGATTTTGCTGACCCCAGCAAAAAGAAGTACAGATGGAGCCATAGAGAAAGCCTACGCAATGACCAGAGAGCATCCGGAACGTTATTATCTCACTGATCAGTTCAACAATGATGCCAACTGGATGGCTCATTACAATCACACTGCACCTGAAATATGGGAGCAGACTGACGGCAAGGTGAGCCATGTTGTTGCAACTCTGGGAACCTCCGGGACTGTAATGGGTCTTTGTAAATGGTTCTCGGAGCATCACCCCCAGGTGAAGGTCGTTGCCGTTGAGCCATTTCTCGGACACAAAATTCAGGGCTTAAAAAATATGAAAGAATCCTATCGGCCAGGAATATTCGACAAGTCCCTTCCGGATCAAATAATGGGGATTCAAGATGAGGAAGCATTTAGAATGGCACGGCTTATGGCCAGAAAAGAAGGCTTGCTTGTTGGCATGAGCAGTGGTGCAGCCATGTTTTGTGCCATTGAGCTCACGGCTGGGCTCAAGGATGGTCTGGTTGTGACCATCATACCGGATGGTGGTGAACGCTACCTCTCCACTCCTCTGTTTACGAGAAGGAGTGTGGTTACGGAGAAAAAGTCTGGTCTCTGTTTTTTTAATACGCTCAGCAAAAAAAAGGAGGCGTTTCAATCTCAGGAAGAAAAGCGTGTCAGTTTTTATATTTGCGGGCCAACTGCCTACGAAAAACCTAATTTGTCTCATTGCAGGCGTTTTGTCGTGTCCGATCTTGTTAGCCGTTATCTGGAGCATAAGGGATATGAGGTGAATTCCTGCCTGAATTTCACGGATCTTGATGACAACACCATAGAAGGAGCCAGGCGGGCAGGAAAATCTTTGGAGGAGTTCACGACAGAATATATCAATGGTTTTATGGAAGCGATAGACTCTTTAAACGTGAAGCGTGCGACCAACTATCCAAAGGCATCCGAACATGTGGATGAAATGATAGAGATCGCCCACGAGCTCCTGCATAAAGGCTTTGCCTACGAAAAACATGGCTCCATTTATTTTGATATTTCCAAGTTTAAAAGGTACGGGCGACTCTCAGGGATTGATCTTGGCAAAATCAGGCTAGGCCGTACGGTTGATCTTGACAATTATGAAAAAGATAATCCTCGTGATTTCACACTTCTCAAACGTTCCACCCTGGCGGAGCTTAAGGAAGGGATCTTCTATGAGACAGATTGGGGAAATGTAAGGCCTGGGTGGCATATTGAGTGTTCGGCCATGTCCACAAAGTATCTGGGCGAGACCATGGATATTCACACGTCAAGCCGGAATTTGATTTTTCCCCATCACGAGAATGAAATTGCCATTGCCGAAGCGCTGACCGGAAAGCCTCTTGCCAGGTATTGGCTTCACTCAGAACTCTTGCTTGTTGATGGTAAAAAGATGTCCCATGAGACAGGTAATCTTGTAACTCTGGAGGATGTTGTACAACGTGGCTTTACTCCCCGTGATCTTCGGTTCCTTTTGCTGTTGGTACACTATCGTAAACCCATTAATTTTTCTTTCAGACGGCTTGTTAATGTCCAGACTACTTTGCGACGTGTGGATGATTTTACTTGTAAGCTTCTTTGTCTGCCACCTGGAAAACCGCATCCGGAGGTGGCCAGTTATGTGTCGGCCATGGAGGAACAGTTTTTTTCTGCCATGGACGATGATTTAAACGTGTCGCGGGGGATGGGTGCAATTTTCAAGTTTATTAAACGAACCAATCCAATACTCAGCATGAATCATCTCGACGGGGATCAGAAAAAATACATTTTGGAGAGTCTTGGGAAAATAAATGAAATCTTGCAGATATTCCGCCTGGCAGGGTGCCCGCTTGCGCCGTCTGTAAATGCTCTTATTCAGCGTAGAGAGGTTGCGAGACAAGGAAAAGACTGGGAAGCGGCAGATGAGGCACGCGACGAACTCATCCGCCAGGGAATACAAATTATAGATACCGCAACAGGACCGGCATGGAAGTGCTTGGAAAAAGATTGCGCCGGGTCGGCAGGAAATAAAAAATGAAGTTGATTTTTTTGTTCCTATCTTTTATGTAGACGTCACATGCGCCAATAGCTCAGCTGGATAGAGCAACGGCCTTCTAAGCCGTAGGTCGCAGGTTCGAATCCTGCTTGGCGTACCAGTTAAAGCCTGTAAAATCAATTTGTTATGGTTGATTTTGCAGGCTTTTTTTTATTGGCTTTTTACCCTGTTTTTCGGGAATTATGGTGTAATTCTGGTGTAATTGTGGCGGCGAGTGGTGAAAACTGCTCACGGGGACAAGCGGCTTGTATTAACCCTTTGCCTGGCTCCATAGAAGAGTTTTTACGACGCCATCACGCTTAATCAGGGCGAACAGGAATAATAATGTGCTACGCCTTAAACTCCACTTTGAATGGCCAAGCCATAATACCGCCTTCAATCACTTTTACATTTGTCCAGCCATTGGCTTCAAGTACACGCTGGGCTTCGTATCCCCGCATGGAAATTTTACAAAAGGTTATTATTTCAGAATCTTTATTGTTTGGAAGCTTATCCAGTGAAGTACGGATTGTCCCGAGAGGAATTAAAGTCTCGCCTGCATTGAGACGCATTTCCTCAAATTCTACAGGAGAACGGACATCAAGAAGAAAAATCTCAGCTCCTGCATCGAGCCGTTCTTTGACCTCTACGTTACTGATACCAGTCATACGGCCGGCTATTTTGTTTTCTAAAATATGGGCTGTAGTGATAAAATGGTCTATGGCAAGAGAAAAAGGAGGGGCATAAGGAAGATCTGCCACTCCGATTTCATAGACAGTATTGCCATTCATAACGGCCATTGCAGCCTCTGCGACCTGACGATTGACCTCACCGGGTCCAACGCACTGAAAACCGAGTATCCTGCCAGTTTTTGCATCTGCAACCATCTTGGAAACCAGCAGTTTCGCTCCCATAAAACCCGGTTTATCCAAGCTTGCATTCGTCGCAGTTATTACCTCGTATCCTTCGGCTTTGGCGTTTTTTTCAGAAAACCCCGTGGAGCCGGCACTCATGTCAAAAACTTTGCAAATCCCGCTGTTGACGGTTCCTGGGAATATGGAGTTGTCTCCGAGCACCATGTTGTCGGCGACCACTCGTGCCTCGAGGTTGGCAAGGTCACCGTATGGAGCGTATGTTTTCTTACCTGTGATACGATTTTGAATTTCCACACAGTCACCAGCCGCATAGATTGCCGGGTCAGAAGTTCGCATATACTCATTCACGGTTATTCCACCGAAATCACCGATTTCCAGCCCGGCCTCACGAGCAAGAGATACATTGGGCACTACTCCGATGGAAACAACTGCAAGCTCGCAGGGAATTATTGATCCGTCTTGCAGTTTTACACCAGTCAATCTGTCATTTTCACCCAGAAAGTGAGCGATCCCATTTTCTGTGTGTACTGTGATCCCCTTGGACTTCACATGCTTTTCTATTAGTTTGGCTAGTTCCCAATCCAAAAACGAGAGTAATTGAGGGAGCATCTCAACCACAGTTACATTCATTCCTGATTCGGCCAGAGCCTCGCAAACCTCAATACCGATCAAACCGCCACCGACGATGACAACATTTTTCACCTTGCCGGAATCCCGTAATTCACGCAGCTTATCGGCGTCGCCCATCTCTGACAATTCCTGCACACCCTCCAGGTCGATTCCGGGAATAGGAGGACGACGCGGGGTTGCTCCGGTGCAAATAACCAGTTTGTCGTAGGATATGGAGCTTTCCTCGTGAGTCTGTGTATTGACATAAAAAACAGTCTTCTTCTCCCGGTCAATAGATTTTACTTCTGTATTCACTTTGGCATCTACGCCTTTTGCGGCAGCGAAAAAGGCCTCATTGCGTACCACTCCTGTGGGTGTGGCGATCAGTTGGTTGCGATCATCGAAATCCCCCCCAATGTAATATGGATACCCGCAAGTTGCCATGGAGAGTTCCGGTGCTTTTTGCAGCAGTGTGACTCTTGCTGTTTCGTCCAGTCGTTTGGTGCGAGCAGCAGCTTTGGGGCCGGCAGCAGAACCTCCGATGATAACAATGTTTTGTGAACTCATGAAATATCTCCTGTTTGTAAAATGGTATATACTTGGCGATGATGCCCTGCACTATCCGCCCAACACGCTATGAAGATTACACAATTTCAGCATGTAGGGGACTCAGTTATATAGAATTCAACTAAAAAGTGCGGGATTGGGAAGAATAATAGAAAACAATTCCTGTCATGAATTGTTTTTGATGTCCTTAATTTTAGGCTCCTGATGAATAAGAATGTCGGCACAAGGAAAATCGTTTTTTAAAATATTTTCAACTTCTTTTGTGATTTTGTGTGATTGGGCCAAAGATATCGATTCGTTAAGCTCAAGATGCATCTGAATGATTTTGGTTTGACCGGACTGCCTGGTACGAATACCATGCACTCCCGACACATCACCATGTTCTGCCACCAAAGTGCGAATCTGTTCCCGGATTTCGTCGGCCAATTCACGATCCATCAGCATATGAACAGCATCCGTGCCAATTTGCCAGGCACTGTATAAAATATACAGAGAGATGGCCATGGCAAAGAGCGGATCCACAATCTGCCAGCCAAAGGAAATAAAAAACAATGCCACAATGGTACTGGCGTTTGTCAGAAGGTCAGTAACGTAGTGTAAGGCATCTGCCCGAATTACTGTTGATCCTGTCTTGCGAATAACATAATATTGAAAGAGAACAAGAGCCAGGGTGGCAATTATTGACAAGCCCATAACCACATAACCCGCTTCAATAGACGTGACAGGTTTTGGAGTACTCAACCGTTCGACGGCATGGATCATCAGGAAAAAAGCAGAGCCGGTGATAAAGGATGCCTGTGCCAGAGCTGCCAGGGATTCCGCCTTTCCATGTCCAAATTTGTGCTCATCATCGGCTGATTTGAGAGAGTAGCGTACTGCAACCAAATTAATAAACGATGCCGCCACATCCATTAAAGAGTCCACCAAGGTTCCCAAAATACTGAGAGATCCGGTCATAAACCATGCTGTTGCCTTAATGCCTATGAGAAGCAGTGCCGTTCCCACGGACGCATAAGTAGCAAGACGAAGCAGGCGGTCTGTCGGAATGTTTTGCCTGTCCATTGTTTCTTCTGATTTGAGTTTTGTGTGGTTTTGAAAAGAAGTGCCCTCCTTCTCAGCGTATGACCAAGCAAAAGAAGGGGGGGCTGTATGGTAATTAACCTACAAATTATTCAAATTGATGCAACGGAAAAATGGGCTCGCTACAGTTTCGTGCTATGGGATATGTGAACTCAGGTTCTGCCCTGGCATTACCAGTGGCCGTCCACATTAGCACCCGTGCTGTACTCAACTGGTCCTGTTTTGAATTTTTCAACAGCTTCCCGTATGGTACCACTTACATCGTTAACCACCTTTATGCCAGCGGCATCGACGGTCTTGAATGCGTTGGGGCCGCAATGACCGGTGAGTAGAACATTTACATTTTTTTCGCTTATCATGGTTGCCGCCTGAATTCCGGCACCTTTAAGAGCGTTGACATTTTCACTGTTGTCTATTGCTTCAAAATCCATGGTTTCAGAATCAACTACAATAATATAAGGTGCTCTGCCAAAACGCGGGTCAACGTCATCGTCAAGGGTTGTTCCTTTAGCTGTTATAGCAATTTTCATGGTAGCTCCTGCATGTGTGTATTTCTCACGAGCATGTGGGGTTTTGTTCAGCTCGTGAGTGGAAAGTGTCCTGTAAGAGTCGTAATTATTGGCCGCCTCCGCCACAGACCTGATCCGGTTCAATGACTGGTATGTTCCCGGCTATCATATCTTCAACCACGGGTCTGATATCCATTCTTTCAGAATCGTGGCATACTTCAATGCCAACCTGCTGAAAGCCCATAAGGGGGCGCATGCCAATTCCGCCAACAACCAGTTTTTGCACATTATTTTCAGCAAGCAGATTTACCGGTACCATACAACCACCCTGTACATGCTCTTTGTTAGGGAGAATCGAAACTTCCTTGATTTCACCATCTTCATAATCTATCAGGGTGAAGACGTCACAGTGTCCAAAATGTCCTGCCCTTTTACCATCAAGTCCGCCTTCACCTTCAGATGGAATTGCTATGCGTGTTGTTGCCATGTTTTTCTCCTTGTAGTTTGATATTTTGTTAAAAGGCCTCATCTTTGAGGGATATAATCATCGTATTGCTTTGCTCATGTCTTTTAAACCAAGGCGGTTCATCGCCGTGGAAGAAAGAATTTTTTCCCATACCTGTCGAACTGTTGCCGTGGTGGGCGAATGCGGAGCAAATTCCAGAACATTCTTCTTTTGTACCATGGCTCTGGTGAACTCGGGGTCAAAGGGAATGCGGCCAACAAGTTCCATGTTTCTTTCCCGCGCAAATTCTTCGATTTTTCCTGACATTCCGGTATTGAGATCATACTTATTGATGCAAACCAGCCCAGGAACCTGAAAATGTTTTGCCAAGTCTGCTACCCTCGACATATCATGCAGTCCGGAGACAGTGGGCTCCACAACAATAAGCAGGGCCGTTGCTCCGCCAATGGCAGCAATCACAGGGCATCCGATTCCCGGTGGCCCATCGGTGAGGATCAGATCTCTGCCTTCTTTTTCAGCAACAGCTGTGGCCTGTTGGCGAACCAGACTCACCAGTTTACCGGAGTTTTCTTCGGCAATCCCCAGGCGGGCGTGAACCATAGTGCCGTATCTGGTGTCGGAAATATACCATTCACCACATTTTTGGATGGGGAAATTTATGGCCTCCTGGGGGCAAAGATCCACACAAACTCCACATCCCTCACAGGCAATGGGGTCTACCACAAAATGTTCCGATATCGCCTCAAACCTGCATAACTCCAGGCAGTTGCCGCATTGCGTACATTCGTCTGGGAGAATGAATGCCAAAGCCCCACCCATGAAGTCATTTCTTTCCCGAATTTCGGGGTTCAGCAGCAGGTGCAGGTCCGATGCGTCCACATCAGCATCGCAGAAAATGGCGTTTTCTGCCATGGCTGCAAAAGTTGCTGTGAGACTCGTCTTTCCCGTTCCTCCCTTGCCGCTGATAATTACCAGTTCTCTCATTGATTTTTCTCCATCAGGTGTTGCTAAGTGCTGTTGAACAGTTACAGTTCGGTGGTTTTGCTAATTTGGCAGTCCTACCTGGACAGTTTCGTCATTTGTTTGTATAACTCACGAAATTTTTCCTTCCATTCAGGCATAATTTCAACAATCAGTTTACCAACGGAATAAGCCTCGGCAATTTTTCTCTCAAATGGAATTTCAAGTAATACAGGGATCTTTTCCCGGTTTGCATAGTTTTTTACTCCATCATCTCCGATATCAGAGCGGTTAATTACCAGTCCACAGGGAATGTTAAGCGTTCGGATTGCTTCCACACCCAATTGCAGATCATGCAGGCCAAAGGGAGTGGGCTCTGTGACCATAAGGACAAAGTCAACTCCGCGAGTGGCTGCTATGACAGGGCAGGATGTTCCAGGCGGAGCATCAATGATGGTGATTTTCTCTCTGTCTTCGAGTGTGCGAACTGCCTTGATCAGAGGAGGGGACATGGCTTCACCGACTCTCGTTCTGCCGTGGGCAAACAGGATGTCTCCGGCATTTCCAGATTCTATTATACCAAGGCTTCGGTTTCCTTCACTAATGGCATCTTCTTCACACACCTCTACGCAACCACCGCAACTATGGCACAGTTCCGGGAAAACCAATACCTTTCCAGCGACAACTGTAAGTGCACGAAAACGGCATATTTCCATACACTTTTTGCAGCCGGTACACCGTTCATCATCTATTTCAGGAATGAAAGTCGTGACATCCTGTGTTTCTTTAAAGTCGGGGTGTAAAAAAAGATGGGAATTTGGTTCCTCAACATCACAATCCAAGAGTTGTACTCTCTGATCCAAGGATGCCGCAAGGTTAGTGGCCACCGTTGTTTTTCCGGTACCACCCTTGCCACTTGCCACGCTGATAATCATTATAAACTCCTTGTGTTACTTCTTATGTTTCCTTGAGCAGGACATTGATGGAATCGAGAATCGAAAGCATTTTTTTTGCTTCTTCCCGGGTGGGCTGTGGGGGGAGTTGCATGAGCACTCCAAGGCCTTCTGTGTACTCGTGAAAGTCATCTGCGGGAAGCGTGTTGACCATGACACAATTAACAAGAGGAAACTTTTGTACTAGTTGCTTGACTAATTCCAGACCTTTCCCATCACTCAGTTCCTCATCTG
The DNA here is from genome assembly GCA_947311435.1 of uncultured Desulfocapsa sp. Classification (GTDB taxonomy): domain Bacteria; phylum Desulfobacterota; class Desulfobulbia; order Desulfobulbales; family Desulfocapsaceae; genus Desulfocapsa. Next base: position 3,027 of record CAMZKT010000051.1, on the reverse strand, counting down.
TCACCACAACATCAAGGCTTGTGCTTTCCGCCTTTCGCAAAGCTTCCTGTGCTGATTCGACCATGAGCAATTGAATCGCATCTTTTTCTTTTAACTCGCTTGCAAATTCGGAAAAATTTGCAGGATTGTTGCTCACAAGTAATATTTGTGCCATCTTTCTCTCCAGGTCTGGCCGGAAAAAAACATAAATTCCGGCCAGACTATCCTTTAATTATCCCTGGTTTCCAGCCTGCCCCTGTCCCTTCACTCTTCCCCTGCCAAGCCCACAATTACGTCCTGCACCTTGACCGCGTTTCATACCACAACCGTTAGGGGTAGAAGCACCGGTGCCAGCATTGGCAGAATCATTAACGTTTTGTCTGCGGCATTTTCCCATTCCCATTCCTTTTCCTTTACCGTTTCCAGTTCCCTGAGGTGTTGCGTTGTTTTTGTTGAATCCTGGCATTTTCATACCTCCTGTCGTTTTTCTGTACTTTTTATTTCACTGTCACTGTGACAGCAGTTTTCTGTCTGTCGATTTCTCCCGCATCGTCTGCCTCGACCGTATTGCCTCCGAAGACATCCAGGCATGATGAAGTCAGTAAGGTTTTTACCCTCTATATAAAATGTTAAAACCTTTTCTGTATTTCCGGCAATGAAAGGAATTATCTCGATCTGGCCGCTCTCAAAAAGAGTAGCCGTATCTTTAGTCATTGCTCCGCAGATTAATACATCAATACTTAGCTTTTCGAGAATGTCTGAAACTTTTCCAAGTATGCAGCATCTCATTTGTTCCATCTGCCTGGAGATTATCTCATTTCCCTGAACCTCAATCAGCAGGAGAGTTCGGGCAGAATCAAATACAGGGGAAATTCGATTTCCCCATACGGTGATGGCTATTTTCATTGGTCTTCCTCACTGTCGGTTCCTTCTGAGAAAAGCAACTATCGTGCCAGTTCGTGTTTTGTGTGAAAATCCTCATGGTTTCCTATACAAGGGGGAATAGTTCCTGAGAGGAGAATGGTCACCCTGGTGGCTAGTGGTGCGGATGTGCGACTGTATAGGGTCGCATTGATGGCCATTTGCTACCCTTGTTGCGTGTTTAATAGATTTTTCTGTCTGTCGGGCTGGTTTGAGGGCTTGTTCGACCATCAATTTTTGGCAGGCTGATCTGGTACTTTTTAATTTTACGGAACAGGGTACTTTTGTGAATCCCCAACTCTTTGGCAGCAGCCAAACGGTTGTAGTGGTTGTTTTTCAGGCACTCAAGAATGAGTTCCTTTTCTGTTTTGCTGATGGCTTGGTGTACGGCTTTAGTGGTGGTGGGGAGTTTTGTGATTTTTTGCAGAAGATAGGGGGGGAGGTGACTGGTGTTGATTTCTCCTTCCAGGCAGAGGACAAAGCAGTGCTCAATAATGTTTTCCAACTCACGGATATTCCCGGGGTAGTCGTGGGCCAGGAGGATCGCCATAACTTCCTGGTCGACAGCGGGGATGGTTTTTTTCTGGATACGGTTGAGTTTTGTGATGAATTTTTCAACCAGGAGGGGGATATCCTCTATTCGTTGCCGAAGTGGAGGCAGGCAAAAGCTGATAATATTAATTCTGTAGTAGAGATCGCGACGAAAACTGCCATTGGCAACCATTTCTTTGAGATTGTGGTTGGTGGCGGTAATAACCCGTGCCTCTGTTTTTATCGTTTTCACGGAACCAAGTGGCTGGTACTCATGTTCCTGGAGTACACGCAGTAGCCGCACTTGAAAGGCACTACTTGTGTCACCGATCTCGTCCAGGAAAATAGTCCCTTGACCCGCTGAAGCAAAAATACCCATTTTGTCTTTCACCGCACCGGTAAAAGCTCCGGATTTGTAGCCGAAAAGCTCTGATTCCAGTAAATTGTCTGGCAGTGCACCGCAGTTAATGCTGACAAAGGGCTCGTCTTTTTTCATTGACAGGGTGTGGATGGTGGTGGCCAGCAGCCCTTTACCTGTTCCTGTTTCACCCTCTATGAGAATGGTGGCGTTGCTTCTGGCGACCTGGGGGAGAATCCGGAAAATCTCTTTCATCGACTCGCTGCGACTGACCATGTCTGCAAACTTATGTTTTCCTTCTAATTCCCGTCGTAGTTCCTCGACGAGGCTATGGTCTCTGAAGGTCTCCACGCCACCCAGAATACCATCCTTTTCATCGCGGAGAAGTGAGGTGGAGACGGAAATGGGAATTTGTTGCTGTTGGTTGTTGATAATGTAAGTGGATTTGTTGACGTAGGGTTTCCCCTCCTGCATGGTACGTTTCAGAGCGCAGTCGGTTTCGCACATATTGGAGCGGAAAACCTCCCAGCAGTACCGGCCGATGGCATCTTCTCTACGTGTGCCGGTGATTTCCTCTGCGGCTCGATTAAAAGTCGTAATTCTCCAGTCATGATCTACCGTGAAAACGCCGTCGGATATGGAGTCAAGGATGGTCTCGTGCGCTCTTTGGCCGATTGATTTGTTTTTTTTTGTCACATTAGTATTGTTTCTTCGGTTATTGGTAATTTATTTCTTTCAGATGTATGGTACATACCATATGTGCAGTTGTACGTCGACTCAACATAAAATCGTAGAAAAAAGGGAGTGCTTTTGAATAGTGGTGCTCCCATGCGAGTTGTCATCACTCTTACCGAGCGGATAGCACCATATTTCCATAAAACCATTAATACCCTGAAAAACTAATCCCATGCATTTTCCTTCAATCGCCCATGTTATGGGGCTTCTACTTATTGTGACCGGCTGTTCCATGGCATTGCCGATTGCCTGTTCTTTTATTTATCACGAGAACGATCTTCTGCCCCTTATCTATTCAGCTATAATAACCACTGGTATGGGGATCCCTGTATTTCTCGCATTCAGAAAAAAAAATGAATTAAATATTAAAGACGGTTTTTTTATAGCTCTGACCGGATGGATTGTTGTCTCAGCCTTTTCTGCTATCCCCTTTATGGTACATGGGGCGATTCCGTCATTTACCGATGCGTTTTTTGAAATGATGTCAGGATATACAACCACAG
>CAMZKT010000050.1 GCA_947311435.1 uncultured Desulfocapsa sp. | reverse complement strand
TTCAATTTTTGGCGACCATAGCGATATTATGGCAGCTCGCCAAACAGGATGGGCCATGCTTGGATCACAAAACGTACAGGAAGCTCAGGATATGGCTCTGATTGCCACTCAGGCATCTCTTAAATCTCGCATCCCTTTCATGCACTTTTATGATGGCTTTCGCACATCCAGTGAAATCCAAAAAATCGAAATGCTCAGCGAAGATGACATGAGAGCAATGATTGATGAAGAGTTGATCATCGAACACCGCAAACGCGGTCTTTCACCAGATCGCCCAATGATACGTGGAACCGCCCAGAACCCTGATGTTTATTTCACAGGACGTGAAACAGTAAACAAATATTACGAAGCAGTCCCAGCTATTGTCCAAGACACAATGGACAAATTTGCATCCCTTACAGGTCGCAGTTACCACCTTTTTGATTATCTTGGTCCCGAAGATGCTGAAGACATCATTGTCATCATGGCATCTGGTGCTGAAACTGTAGCAGCCACAATAGAATACCTGGTTAGACAAGGAAAAAAGGTGGGCATGGTGGTTATCCGTCTTTATCGTCCTTTTGATTCCGAAGCAATGATTGCGACACTTCCCAGTACCGTGAAAAACATTACAGTTCTTGATCGCAGTAAGGATTCTGGGGCAAACGGAGAGCCTCTCTACCAGGATATTCGTACCGCAGTCGGCGAAGCTGTGGACAAGGGTTCATTAAGCTCTGCTCCAGTGATCCTTGGCGGTCGATATGGCCTTGGTTCTGCGGAGTTCACTCCTGCCATGGTGAAGGCCGTGTTTGACAACATGAGAGCCGACAACAAAAAAACGCGTTTTTGTGTCGGTCCAAATGATGATGTCGCCCACACCAGCCTTGACTACGACCAATCCTTTGACATTGAAGATGAGGGTGTCTTTCGCGCTATGTTCTTCGGGCTTGGTGCCGACGGAACCGTAGGAGCAAACAAAAACACTATTAAAATAATCGGAACGGAAACAGACAATTCAGCTCAAGGTTATTTTGTTTACGATTCTAAAAAGTCCGGTTCTATCACTACAAGCCATTTACGTTTTGGTAAGGAAAAAATCCTAGCTCCCTATCTCATTAAAAAAGCAAACTTTGTTGCTTGCCACAACTTCACCTTTCTTGACCAATATGACATGCTTAGCAACCTGGAGGAGAAAGGTACCTTCCTGCTTACCACCACATTCAGCAAAGAAGAAGTCTGGGATCATTTACCTGCGAAAGTACAGAAGGAGATCATCTCTAAAAAAATAAAATTCTACCTGATTGATGCCGTATCTCTTGCCACTACCATTGGGCTCGGTGCACGAATCAATATGATTATGCAAACAGCGTTCTTCCTGATCTCCGGTATTATCACCCAGGATGAAGCTGTTCAGGCCATTAAAATAGCCATCAAAAAGACCTACGGCAAAAAAGGTGACAAAGTCGTAAACATGAATTACGACGCAGTAGATGCAGCAGTAAAAAACATTATTGAAGTTGATGTCCCAACCACTATTTCAGGTCATGAGATTCCACCTTCTGTACCAGACCATGCTCCTGATTTCGTAAAGGAAGTCACTTCCAAAATGATTGAAGGAAAAGGGGAGACCATCAAGGTTTCCCAGATGCCGGCTGATGGTACCTGGCCCACCGCCACAACCCAATATGAAAAACGTAATGTTGGTATTCAGATTCCTGTGTGGAATTCTGATACATGCATCCAGTGTGGCCAGTGCTCAATCGTTTGCCCTCACGCCTGTATTCGCATGAAAATTGTCGACCCCGAAACACTTACCAACGCTCCTGCTTCTTTTAAAAGTGCAGACGCCAATGGAAAGCAGTTTAAAGGGCGTAAATTTGTTATCTCCATATCAACTGAAGATTGCAATGGCTGTAGCCATTGTTTTCAAGTCTGTCCTGCACGTAAAAAAGATGCAGACGGCAAGAGAACTGATGAGAAGGCATTGAGAATGCAAAACAATGACGAAGACATTCGTCAACGTGAATCTGTAAACTACGGTTTTTTCCTTTCGTTACCTGAGGTTGGCTACAACGAAATTTCACCGACCACCATCAAAGGCAGCCAGTTCCTTCGCCCTCTATTCGAATATTCAGGGGCATGTGCTGGATGCGGTGAGACTCCATACATCAAACTAGCGACTCAACTCTTTGGTGATAGAATGATGATCGCAAATGCGACTGGGTGCTCATCCATTTACGGTGGAAACTTGCCAACCACCCCTTACTGTAAAAGAGAAGATGGCCGTGGTCCTATTTGGTCAAACTCTCTCTTTGAAGACAATGCAGAGTTTGGCCTTGGTATGCGACAGACTGTGAACAAAATGGCTGACCAAGCAGTAATGTACCTTGAAGAAGCCGTTAGTGAAGGTATTGTAGAACAATCCGAACAAGAGGCACTCCTTAACGCCTCCCAGATCACACAGGTAGAAATTGAAGAGCAAAGAGAAAGAGTTGCTGCCCTCAAAGACAAGGTAGCAAGTAGCAATTACGCAAAAACTCAACAATTTCTGAATGTCGTAGACAATCTGGTAAAACGGTCTGTTTGGATAATTGGTGGTGACGGCTGGGCATATGATATTGGTTACGGTGGCCTTGATCATGTTCTTGCTTCCGGTGAGAATGTCAATGTTCTGATTCTTGACACTGAAGTATACTCAAATACAGGCGGACAGATGTCTAAATCCACCCCAAGAGCAGCCACTGCACAATTTGCAGCAGGCGGGAAACGTATGCCAAAAAAGGATATTGGCATGATTTTCGCCACCTATGGGAATGTGTATGTTGCCAAGGTTGCAATGGGAGCGAACCCTGCTCAGGTGGTTAAAGCATTTAACGAGGCAGAGGCTTATGATGGCCCGTCTCTTATAATTGCCTACTCTCACTGTATCAACCATGGTATCAATATGGCCAAGGGCTTGGATCAACAAAAGCTGGCCGTTGACTGTGGTCATTGGCCACTGTATCGATACAACCCATTGCTTGAAGAGGAAGGTAAAAATCCACTGGTGATAGATTCTAAACCACCAAAATTAACGTTTTCAGATTATGCCATGAATGAAAACCGTTACCGGGCTCTAAAACTCACTAATCCTGATATGTTTGATGAGTTGATGGCAATGGCCCAAAAAGACGTCGAGAAAGGATGGAAATTCCTTGATGGACGACGTAAAGCGCTGGAACCAGAGGTATAACAACCGGTAAAGCACCGTAACTAACAGGACTGCAGGGATTTTCTCCCTCCAGTCCTGTTTTATTTCCTGCTAAAGGATAATAGACCTCTGAACCGTAACTATTCACCTCAACAGGAGTACCTAGAGATACAATGCATAAATTATTGACTGATGAGCCAGGGAAAAAGATGCTGCTACTTGGCAATGAGGCCATTGCCAGGGGAGCAATAGAAGCTGGAGTGGCACTGGCTGCCGCCTATCCTGGAACCCCATCTTCCGAGATATCTCTAAACTTTTTTCAAATGTCTCAGGAGAGTGATCTTTACTTTGAATACAGCGTGAACGAAAAGGTCTCACTTGAGGTAGCTGCTGCTGCTGCCAACAGCGGGATACGTTCCATGTGTATTATGAAACATGTTGGTTTGAATGTAGCTGCTGATCCATTAATGACCCTGGCCTATGTTGGGGTAAAAGGCGGCCTTGTTATCCTGGTTGCCGACGATCCTTCCATGTTTTCCAGTCAAAACGAACAGGACAGTCGCTATTACGCCAAGCTTTCAGGGATTGCAATGCTTGAGCCTTCCACCATCCAGGAAGCAAAGGAGATGACCATCCAGGCCTTTGAACTCTCGGAACAGCTGGAAGAACCCGTACTTCTAAGAACTACCACACGGATCAACCACTCAACGTCAGCTGTTACACTTGGGAAGCTAACTTCCCCGAAGACAAAAGGTAAGTTCACCAGAAATCCCATGCGCTATGTCACTGTCCCTGTGGTATCACGCCAGTTACATGTTCGTCTTTTGGAGAATCTTGCCAAGGCAGAAGAACTCGCTAACAACTCCCCCTTTAACTCCCTTGAGGGAAATGGTAAGTGGGGGATTCTCTGTAATGGAGTCAGTTATACTTATGTAGCCGACGCTATACAGGATTTAAAGATTAAAGATGAGGTTACACTTTTTCATCTCGGTTTTTCACATCCATTACCTCGACAGATGCTCATCGCTTTTCTGGCTACCTGTGACCGTGTCCTCATTGTTGAAGAAGGTGAACCTGTTATTGAAGAAGCTGTCAAAGCAATCGCACAGGAGCAAAAACAGATACTGGCAATTGGTGGGAAAGGTGACAAGCTCTTTTCCCGCCTTGGTGAATTCAATCCTGCACTTGTGCGAAAAACTATTGCTCATTGGTTTGGAGTTAAAGATCGCCTTCCACCCAATGAGAGTCCCCCTGCTCCTGACAACCTTCCCCCGCGCCCCCCCACTCTCTGTGCCGGATGTTCGCACCGTGCGACTTTTCACGCTGTCAAGAAGGCCGCCGATGACTTGGATGTCATCTACCCTACAGACATCGGTTGCTACACTCTTGGGATGCTTCCTCCGCTTGGGATGGCTGATTTTTTGATCTGTATGGGATCTTCCACAGGAACCTCTGCGGGGTTCTCGAAATCCCTGGACAAAAAGGTTGTGACCTTCTGCGGGGATTCAACGTTTTTCCACTCTGCCATGGCAGGACTGGTGAACGCAGTATTTAACAAGCACAACTTCACCCTGATCATTCTCGACAACGGCACCACAGCCATGACCGGACACCAGCCACACCCAGGTGTTGATATGGAAAAACTCGGTCTTTCCGGATTTGGACGCATCGATATCGAAGAGGTGGTGAAAGCACTGGGGGTTGGCCATCTTTCCGTTATCCATCCCTTCAAACTCAGAAAAAGCGTGGAATCCCTGAAGGAGGCCTTTGCCTTTGACGGAGTTTCAGTGGTTATTTCCAGGGAAATATGTACCCTTTATGGCAAAAGTCTGAAACTCCCTAAAAGAAGGCCTTTCTACGTCAGTGAAAAATGTACCAACCATAAAGATTGTATTGATCAGCTTGGTTGCCCTGCATTTTTTATTAAAAAAGGCAGAGTAAAAATCGACCCCATCCGATGTACGGGATGTGCTCTGTGTGCTCAGGTATGCCCTGAAAACGCTATTCGTCCTTTAAAGGCCAGTTAACTCAATACAGTCAACCAGAACCCCTTGGGAAGATAAGATATGAATGTAATCAGATTAATGATCGTAGCCGTTGGCGGTCAAGGCAACCTGCTGGCAGCTAAGGTGCTTGGTGAAGCTGCTCTGCTAACCGATGTCCCCTTCAGAATGAGTGAAATTCATGGAATGGCACAGCGGGGAGGAGTGGTCGAATCAGCCATGGTTTTCGGCGATGCCAACAGTTCCCTTATTTCCGACGGCGAGGCAGATATACTTGCTGGTTTTGAACCTCTTGAAACTCTCAGGGCCCTGGGAAAATGTAACAAGAAAACTATGGTTATTACTAACTCTGCTCCCCTACCACCCTTTGCTGCTGCAGTTGGTGAGGCGAACTACCCGGACCAATACGAAATTCAGCAAAAAATATTGGATAAAGCAGGGACATTGAAGAGTTTTGATGCAACAGCTCTTGCCATTGAGGCTGGAAATATTATGGCAGTAAACATGGTCATCCTTGGTGCATTATCCAGAACAGATCTTCTTCCTGTTTCTACAGAGAGTATTACAGAGACGATTCAAAACAAGACCCGCAAAAACTTTGTAGAAGTGAACCTTAAGGCTTTTGCTCTTGGTTATAAACAGTGATAAACTCGGTAACTGTTCAGCAGCACTTCATATAAAGCACAGTTCATGGCAACAGAACCAAACCGTTAGCTCTTACGATTTGGTTCTGCCCCCTCATCATCAACCACAGCCTGTCCCCGTTCCCATACAACCGCCATCAGAGCAACTCTTCTTGCTTCTTCGTTGCAGTGATGAAAGTCTTTTCCCCTTGTATACAGCATCCAACCCAGCCTCGATAAACCCGGACATGGTCACAGGGGTAATGCCGGCTCTTTTAAAAACTTTTCGTGGAGTTTCCCCCATCTCACTAACCATCACCGCGCGGCAATCATAAAGTAACCTGGTTAGAGCCTCCCAGCGAGCTATCCCACCGCCAGCAGGAGGGGCTTTTCGTTCTTCTACAAGTGTATATCCCTTTTCTTCTTTTTCATAAATCAAGAATTTTGTTGTCTCTCCGAGATGACGATTCACAAGCATCCCTTCCAGACTTGCCACAGCAACATATGGCCTGACCTTTTGAGGAGCAGCAGGTAGAGAAGCGCAGGACTTCAGACACCCTGCCATTTCACTGGATTTATCTTTCCCAAGCAGGCCAACAGCATCTGCTCGACACCGTTTACAGTGGCGCATCTGGGGAAGATGTTCCTCGCAACTGTCCCTAAGTGTATCCATAACATCTCTTGTTGCTTCTATAACATCCGAAAATGGGGTGTCTACATTTGGCAGCATAGCCATACAGTTAAAGAGATCTACCCCCATCCTGGCCATTGCCTCGGATGTAGCCACTGCATGATGATCATTTACGCCCGGAATCACAATATAATTAACCTTTACAACCACACCACAGGATTTTAATTTTTCTATTGCTGCCAACTGTCTTGCAAGAAGCAATTCAGCCGCCTGGAGATCGCGGTAGATAATCTTTCCGTCTTTCACAAAGCTATAAATATTTTTTGTTATTTCAGGATCGACACCATTCAACGTTACTGTAACATGAGAGACGCCAATATCCGCAACTTCTTCAACATGGGGGCCTAATCCCAGCCCATTACTGGACAGGCAAAGAATAAGATCAGGATAATGTCTACGCAGAAGCTGCATGGTATCAAGCGTCTCACTGGCATTTGCAAATGGATCACCGGGGCCTGCAATCCCTGCCACACTGATTCGTGGCTCTGCTGCCAGCACCTTATCCATGTAAACCAGCGCCTGTTCAGGACTCAAAACAGTGGAAGTAACACCAGGCCGTGATTCATTGACACAATCATACTTTCGATTGCAATAATTGCATTTTATATTACATTTGGGAGCGACTGGAAGGTGAACCCTGCCAAATTTTCCTTTGGCTTCTGCGTTAAAGCATGGATGCCGTGAATAGTCTGGTGCTGTTACTGTTTTTTGCATTGCGATCTCCTTGTGTTTTTTCAAATTTGTCTCGTAAAATAAGCCTTCAAACTAAAGCCATAACTACTCACGGGGTGTACGACTTAACTTCTGCAAACTCTCAGAATTATAATTGTTTACATATACGAATAACCAATGGGCGAATCGCCCTGCTTTTCAGCAATACAAGCATTAACAATCTGGTCAAATAACTGCTGAGTCCCCCTGTAGCCAAGATGAAGAATTCGTTGACCACCCATGCGATCATGGATAGGAAACCCTACTCTTATTAATGGGATGTTCAGTTTTCTCGCAAGGCCATACCCCTTGGAATGCCCCACCAACAGATCTGGAGCAAGTGCTTCAGCGAGTTCACTGATATCATAAAAGTCCATTCCTTCATGAATTTGTGGCTGCTCCGGTAAATTACCATCCGTCGCCTCAGTAATTTTTTCTGCAAGCAAACCACTCTTTCCACCAGAGGCACATAGAACAGGCATCACGCCTATTTCAGCCAGCAGCCCTGTTAAACCAACAACCAGGTCTTCTTCGCCATATACAATGGCTTTTTTCCCATAGATATATTTGTGGCCATCCACATAAGAATCCACCAAACGCCCCCGTTCACCTTTGTGTTTTTCAGGCATTTTTTGACCACTCACCATGGATAAGTGATCAAGAAATTTATCCGTGGCAGAAATCCCCATGGGATGCAAAATTCTTTTGTTTGGAACACCAAATTTTTCAGCTAGAATAGTCCCCCCACTGCGCTCTCCCATGGTGTGACCAAACTCTATGCTGGCCAAACGACTCCCCATACTTTTAATTTCCGTAATCGGTGTTCCTCCCGGCTGGATTTTCTCATAGGTTTTGGCCGCCTGCCCGTCAAGAGTATCGGATATGTCGGGAAGAATTGTTGCATCAAGAGAATAATCTTCTGCGATTTCCCTCAAATAACGAATATCGGCAGGAGAGACAAAACCTGGCAGGATATTAACTTTTTTCTTCTTACTGTTGTCCTCATTAACTCCTGCCAGTGTATCCACGACAGATGTAACAGCATCATGAAAACCTTCCATATGACTTCCGCTATAACTAGGAGTACCGACATGAACCATGATGGGTTTCTCCCCTTCAACTTCCTGATCAAATTGGCGTAGAAACATCTGGACATCATCACCAATGGTTTCTGTCAGGCAGGTTGTGGCAATACCAATAATCCGGGGATGATATTTTTTGGTAACATTGATCAGACCAAGTTTGAGATTTGCGCCCCCCCCATAAACAGCATGTTTTTCAGAAAGTGACGATGATGCGATATCAATGGGTTCGTTGTAATGGCTAATGATATAACGCCGCATATAAGTGGCACAGCCCTGTGAACCATGAAGGTAAGGAACAGCTCCTTCGATTCCTTTAAAAGCTATGGAAGCACCCAACGGGGTACAGAGTTTACAGGCATTGGTGGTTGAAATATAATTTGGAGCTTTCTTCGACATGGTATCTCTCGCTCATGGAGTATTTTTAAGTGACTTGTTCTTGTTACTTATTGTTCTTCAGCATTAGTCTTCCTGCTTTTGGCATGTGAAGCGCCAAACAGGACTCATCACAGAGGAGTACACTTCTTCGGCAAAATTGAGCATTCCGACAAATCCTGCAAGTATCTCCTTCCGTTCATGGTTATGATCACAAAATCCGACACCAAGCTTGTAGGCTATCGGCCTCTCCTTGACCCCTCCAACGAAAATATCGACCGGCTTTTCTTCAAGAAAACTTGTGAGTTCAAGAGGATTTGTATCATCGACGATAATTGTCCCAGGATCGGTTATGGCAGCCAGTTCTTCATATTCCTTCTTGGTTCCTGTCTGACTTCCCACCATCAAAACATCGACACCTAAAAGACGAAATGCTTTCACCAGTGAAAATGCCTTAAAGGATCCTCCGACATAAATGGCTGCTTTTTTCCCCGTCAATGCCTTTTTGTAAAACTCAAGCTTTGGCAGTAGAACCTCCAGTTCTTCCCGCACCAACTCCCTGGTTCTTTCAAGTATGTCCGGATCACCAAAATGCTCGGCAATATCATAGAGCGCCTGTGCCATATCCTCGACACCAAAGTAAGACACCTGCATGGAAGGAATCCCGTACTCATCCTCCATTAGCCTGGCAAGATCCATGGTGGAACCTGAACACTGAACCACATTCAAAGCTGCACCATGGGCTCTCTGGATATCGGCTATCCGACCATCGCCTGTGATATTTGCCACCACCTCAACTCCCATGCGCTCAAAGTATTCCCGTATTATCCAGATCTCCCCTGCCAAATTAAAATCGCCTAAAATATTTAAGGAATATTTGGAGATACCAGAAGTATCACCGGTACCAATAAGTCGTGCCATGGCAGTACAGGCAGCGGTATAGCCTGCCCGCTTATTTCCCTTGAATCCTTCCGATTTTACCGGAATAACAGGGATATTCACTTCTTTTTCAACCTGTCTGCATACCGCCTCCAGGTCATCCCCAATAATACCAACGATACAGGTGGAATAAACAAATGCAGCCTTGGGATTATGACGCTCTATGAGTTCATGAAGTGCATTGGTTAACTTTTTTTCACCACCGAAAATAACGTCAATCTCCTGGAGATCTGTTGAAAACGAAAGCCTGTGCAGCTCAGGCCCCGATGAAAGAGCACCACGGATATCCCAGGTATAAACGGCACAACCTATGGGGCCATGTACAAGATGCAGTGCATCGGCAATGGGATACAGCACCACCCTGGAACCGCAGAACACACATGCCCGCTGGCTTACTGCACCGGCGAGAGAATCTTTATTGCAAGTAAGTGTAAAAGGATGGTCACCTGTTCGGTGTACCTGTTCTTCCCGTTCTTTTAAAAGTTCCATGGCCTCTCCTTGAGTTTGGTATTGTTGTGCCTGAGGGTAATTCAACAACTATGCCAGCCAGACGCTATTAAAACATATTGTATAATTCAAGCTAGATAGGACTTAAAGGCATCAGACAAAAAGTACAAACTCCCCTTAATGTATTGTAGAGAATGTTACAAAAAGGAAGGGTTGCTTCTATTTCGGAAGGAGGGAATGCTTTTATTTTACGGAAATGAGAGTCAGTTTAGAAAAGGAGCTGATGGAGCCATAAAAGTACAGGATATGGCTCCATCGGTAGTTAGACAAAATTGGAGAACATCTACTTGTTTTGTACAGATGCTCTTCGTTTCACCTGAAAAGCCAGCACCACAATCCGACGCCTAACAGGAGGATTGTCCATGGTTCAGGGACAGGAGTCGAAGTGACCGCAGAAAAATGAGGTACTCTGTGAGCAGTCACGTTTTGGGAACGGAGTGTGGAGCTCAGGCAGCAAATGCGGCCATGGCCTGGTATGCAGACGTCATGGATTTACGACTAACTCCTGATATCTGTGATGAGGAATCTGCACCGGCAACCCACTTTTCACCAGGTACATCATCGGCACGCTGGTTGATAGCACCCTCCCCATCACCTCCATCTTCAGTGGTATTGGAGACGAAGGCGGAAACCTTCGACTGGGTCTGTAACTCTTTCATAGCCGCAGTTTCCATGGAACTTGCCTGAGCTGCAATACTACGATCAGCTCCTGATGGATTTGCCGGTGCCAGAGCTGCGCGACGTACTGTCCGCATTTTCTGTATGGTTGCTTCTGGTGTTTTTTCTTTTGACATATCTATGGGCACTTCACCTCCGTTGGCATAGCGTTTACCATCGGGTCCTGTAACATAAGAAAAAGATGCGCCCCCCGCTGCGTACTGACCAGCTGCTGAAAGATGTGCCTGTTCGTGGGTTCTTACTTCGGTATCACGTTTTTGAAGTTCAACCGTCGTTTTAAGTTCTTCCAGAGTGAGATTTTTCTCCGCGGGGGCTTGGGTTGTGGTGCTTTCACTGTTAGCAAAGAGTTCGTTATTTTTTGAAAGTTGGTTGCCTTTGGCCGAAATAGTGACGTTTTCTTCAGGTGATACTGAATCTGAGACACAATCTGAGCGTTTCCCTGGAGGAGTTGCACGCCCTGGATTTGCACGACACAACGCACCACTTTTACTGCTTGCATATACGCTGCTGCTATATGATTGAGATATCCCCTGTATCATGACACTTCACTCCTGTGCAACAGTACTATTCTCATGCGGCACACTGTAATCAGTTACAAATTCTATGTTTTTTTAAATTTACGCTCTTTATCCCCGTGAGCAGTCTCTCCACGTAGTTATTATATGTTTTGCAGTATTGAAAATCAAGCATAACACCTAACCCAACTTTGCGAGATAAGATCCCATAAGTTTCCTATGTGACCGATTATCCGTGGAGGAACAATTTACATACGTTATAATATAAGCTAGTTATCGTTGTTACCTTTTGTAGAGCCATGAAGTGCCTTGCTGACATTGACGGCGGATGAAATTTATTCTACCTGCATGTGTATTCGAAAAACACAAATCCAGAAAAAAAGTCCAGTGGTCACTCTTTCACCTATCGAATTGTTGAGTCCCAGCGTATTGGGAAAAAGGGTAGCCAACGCACTTTATTGAACTTGGGATCAGAGTTTTCTATTGCAGAGGATCAGTAGTCAACACTGACTAAAAAGATACAAGAGGTACTTCATGGGCAGCAGTATCTCTTGTCAATAGATTCTGAAATTGAGAAATATGCACGTAGCTATGCTTCATGCTTCACGAATCATAGCAAAACAGCAGGTCGGAACGGACGACACAGCCCTGGATTTCAGAGATAGACATCGACAGCGTGGAGATGAACAGCTCCCGCAATGTTGGCTGTGAGCATGCTGTACTTGAGGCCCTTCGATTGCTTGAGTTTGACATAACGTTTCCCGAACTGGGCTTTTCAGCACCTCAAACAGCCCTGGCAATCGGTACGATTATAGGTCATGCCTGTCATCCTGCAAGTGAACGAGAGACGCACCGCTGTCTTGTCGCCCCCCTCACCAAACATGGCCACTCCAAAGAAAAGAGATCTGATTGTCCGCTGGTTACCTTGGCCCTGGTGCTTGATGGTAGTAGCTTTCCCAAAAGAAGTCATGTCTTTGAGGGAAACATTAGCAAAGCCACAACTTTAGAGAAAATGTCCAATAAGCTTCATTCGACAGAAGCAAAACCTATGGTGGTCATGGATGCGGGCATGGCTACACAAGAGAATATTGATTGGCTGAAAGATCATGACTATCCTTACCTGGTTGCAAGCAGAAAGAAACAGTCGCTCGAACGACTTGATAGGACAGACCGCGGTACACGGTCTGTCCTATCGCTTGAACTCACTGGTTTTTACGGAGCACAGCGGAGTAAAATTCAATAGCAGTGATTTGTCATGCAAAACATCTTTATATTCAGTCACTTGTAGCCAGTTTGACACCTAATCCAATAAATAATGCTCCAAGTCCGCGATCCATCCAGCGTGATACTTGTGTGTTACTACCGAGATAGCCAGTTAGCTTACCACCAATAAGAATTAAGGGAGGCTCAACAAAAGCAGCTACGACAATTATAAGAGAGCCATGAAGAAACAACTGTGCACTAACTGAACCTGCTCCCACCTCAACAAATTGCGGAAGAAATGCCAAAAAGAAAACAGCTACTTTTGGATTTAATACTGCAACCAAAACCCCCCGTTTGAATATTTTCATATAACCTTTTGGAGAAACATGACCGTTGACAGACATCTTGTTACCTTTAGAGCGTAATGCCTGTATTCCCAGCCAAACCAGGTAAGCAGCACCAATCAACTTAACCGCTGAGAATGCGATAGCAGAAGTGGCCAGAATCGCTGACAAACCAAGAGCCGCAAAAATGACATGTATGAATGCACCAGTCCAAATACCGAACATCGCTGAAAATCCAGACTGCGCACCTCTTTTTGCAGTTTGACCGAGAATAAAAGCCATATCTGGACCTGGAGACAGGTTTAACAAAATTGCAGCAGTAAAAAATGTAGCCCAATGGGCAAGAGAATAATCGAACATTATTTTTCAAATCCTTTCTTTGATAGTTGCCATATTTCTATTCTTTTCGCGCATTACGGAGCAGAATTGAGCCTCGAGCATCGCAGGTGTTTGAACAAGCGTCTTTTTGCTTGTTCAAACGCTGAGAAGCGCAG
>CAMZKT010000049.1 GCA_947311435.1 uncultured Desulfocapsa sp. | reverse complement strand
TAATATAAGCTTTCTTTTTATTATAACCAACTCGAGATTCCTTTATTAGCTTGGCAGAACCATAAGCTAATATTGCATTGTTTTTAGTTGTTTTTCTTAGTTCGTCGCCTTTTCCCATTAAGGATTTTATTCGTTCATATTCATTTGTTGTTGCAGCCCCAGATAATAGAGACGAAACTTTTATTTCTTTTACCTCATATCCAAAGCGTGACAATCTATCTTTTAACGGTGTAATAACACGCGTTACTTCTGTGCCAACAGCGCTTACAACTCCTATTATAATTTCAGAACCTTCAAACTCTCCGTCAAGATACTGAGTGGAAATATTTTCTATTGCTGCACCTTCAGGCGCTTGAGTAGCAGAATTGTCGCTAATTTTTGTTTCTATAACTTCATCAACTGGATATTCATCAGGGTAGAGCAGTGACTTAACTTTTGACTCAAGAAATAATTTTCCACCTGCTTGGCCTTGAAACTGAATGGTTCCTGTAGTCACATACCAATTTAATATCCCTCCATTCAAACGAAATACTTTCTTATTGGTTTGAGTAACATCCCATTCACCACCTAATGGCAAGAGTTTCTCTTGTAGTTTCTCAAAGTCTTCTGTGAATATTATTTTCATTGTATTTCCATATTTTAGCGACACGCAGACTTTTCTTTAAATATAACAGTGAAATAGACAGAACGAGCCAATATTGTATTAGCAAGATTCTGTATATCCCTTCGGGTAGTATGAGCAAAACATGTCTCTCATACAATCTTTCCAGTGTAATAAGAATAACATGGTTTCAGTCACTAAACAATACAAAAGGGGAAGAATGGAACTAATATGGAAACAGGCAGGAGGGGAGAAACCGCGTGTTTATCATGTAATCAGTTCGTTAAAGTAGGTGATTGAAGGAAATTCCCTGGAAAACTTAACAGGAATACGTGAACTGGGGCGTGCAACAAACAGAAGAAAACCAATGCCGTACTGGTTGGCAGAGCGGAGTACTTTTTCCGTGTCATCGGCAAGGAGTGTACGGGTTTTATCATAACCGAGGTGTCTTTCCAGTTTGTTCCAGAATTCTGGTTGTTCTTTTGCGTATCCCATTTCCTCGGCGCAGACAATACGGTCAAAGTGTGAACCCAATGCTGTTTTTTCCATTTTGATTTTCAGGGTTTTTGAGTGGGCATTGGTGACCAGACAGACAGTTTTATTGATGCTCCTTGCGTATTGAAGAAAATCCGTGACGTATGGGTGTACTTTTATCAGATGCGCCACTTTGTATTTTAGCTCAGGTATGTCTAGATCAAGCTGTTTTGACCAGTAATCAAGGTCGCACCATTGAAGGGTACTTTCCACACGCTGGTATCGCTGTAAAAGTATTTTCCTTGCCTCTTCATCGGACAGATCATTTGTCTCAGCAAATATTTTCGGGACGTATTCTTCCCAGAAATGGTCATCAAAATATTTATCCAGCAGGGTGCCATCCATGTCGAGAAGGATGGTGTCTATTTGAGACCAGGAAAATGTCGGTTTTATTTGTGTTGGTGGCATAGTTGTTTCCCTAAGGTTAGGCTATTGTGTCAGGCCGGAAAGCTCATGAATTATTTTCCGTAAGTTTGAAAACAGTTGATCTGGCGATCGATTGGAAGATGGAACAATAAGCCGTCCATCGGGAGTGATCCGACGTGGTTTTCCCTTTTTCTTCCCGCTTCCCTGTTGCAGGTAGCCAAGGAGCAGGGAGGGATCCAGCGGCGTGTGATCTGTGAAGGAGAAGACAAAACTGTCCTTGCCTTTTTCGAGTTTGCTTATCCCAAGTGTTGAGAGCTCTTTCTTTAATGCTACAATGGTGAAAAGATTTGAGGTTTCCTCCGGGATTTTTCCATATCTGTCCTCAAGTTCTTCCAAAAGATCATCATACATCTGGGGATTTGCCGTTGACAGTGCGGAAATTCGACGGTAGGCCACATAACGCTGACTGATATCCGGAATATAGTATTCAGGGATATATGCTGATATTTGCAGATTGATCTCAGTTTCTTGGAGGTCGACAGGAATATTTTTGTCAATACCTGCAGCTGTTCGAGCCTTCATGTCGGCAACGGTTTTTTGCAGAAGGTCCAGGTAGAGATCGTACCCGATTGCAGCAATCTGACCGGATTGAGAGACACCAAGCAGGTTGCCACCGCCACGAATTTGCAGGTCGCTCATGGCGAGCTTAAAGCCTCCGCCCAGTTCGTTGCATTCCATCAGGGCTCGGAGGCGATCTTTGGAATCTTTACTCAAGCTGTCAAGAGATGGTACAAGCAGATAGGCAAAGGCCTGGGCCGAGGATCTGCCAACTCGTCCGCGCAACTGGTAAATCCCGGCAAGCCCAAGTGTATCTGCACGGTTGATGATAATAGTATTAGCAGAGGGGATATCAAGGCCGGATTCTATTATGGTGGTGGCGATCAGAACATCGATTTCACGGTTTACAAATCGAACCATGATTTCTTCAAGTTCCTTACCACTCATCTGCCCATGTGCGACTGCAACCCGGACCTCAGGAGCAAGCTTCTGGATGGTGGAAGCCATCTTGTAAATTGATTTTACACGGTTATGCACAAAAAAGACCTGCCCCTTACGTCGCATTTCCTTCAGTATGGCTTCTTTAATCACCAGCTCATCGTAGCGTGCAACAAATGTTTTAACCGGGCGTCTGTGTTCAGGCGGGCTTGAGATAACAGAGAGATCCCGGATGGAGAGCAGCGACATTTGAAGAGTTCTGGGGATGGGGGTGGCGGTGAGAGTGAGAATATCAACTTCGGCCTTGATTTTTTTTATTTTTTCCTTGTGGCTGACACCGAAACGATGCTCTTCGTCTATGATAAGCAGCCCAAGTTCCCTGTACTGGATGTCTTTTGAGAGCAGGCGATGGGTACCGATGATGATATCGATCTTTCCTGATGCAAGATCACCTACAATCTGTTTTTGCTGAGAACTGCTGCGGAACCGGTTAATACATGAAACAGTTACTGGAAAGCCCTGCATTCGTTCTGTGAATGTCTTGAAATGCTGTTCAGCAAGGACAGTTGTGGGGACAAGAATCGCCACCTGTAAACCATCTTCTACAACTTTAAAGGCAGCTCGAATTGCAACTTCTGTCTTTCCGTAACCGACATCTCCGCACACAAGTCTGTCCATGGGTTTGTCGGAGGTCAGGTCTTCGATGACATCGGTGATGGCTTTTGCCTGACCGATGGTTTCATCATAGGGAAAAGACTCTTCGAGCTCATGGTATAACTCGCCGGGCATTGAAAAACGCCTGCCTTCACGAAGCTCGCGGCGTGCGTAGATCTGGAGGAGTTCTTCCGCCACCTTCCACACCTCTTCCTTCACCTTTGCTTTGGTTGTTCGCCAGGAATTAGTCCCCAGCTTGTCGATACGAGGCTCTCTGTCGGCGAGGCCTTCGTAGGGACTGATAAGATTCAGTCGATCAACGGGGAGGTAGAGCTTGTCGCCATCTCGGTACTCAAGCAACATATAGTCGTTGATGACATCCTGCAGGCTGAGTGTGACCATGCCCAGGTATCTTCCCAGGCCGTGATCACGGTGGACAACCACATCTCTGTCGTGAAGTTCTGAAAAGCGAATGGGCTGAGCGGATTCTTCTTTACTGGTTTTTTTTCGTCTGCCGATACGCATTTCCCCAAAGAGTTCACTCTCTGAAAGGAAGTGGATGGCAGGACTGCCGAGTGAAAACCCACTACTGAGGGGTTGGTCGCAGAGATAAAGAATGTCTGAATGAAGTGATTTCGGGAAATTCTTGTTGTTGACCTCTATGGGGCTTTTAAGAATCTCTACCTGGTGCTGATGTTTTTCCAGAAGCTCGGCAAGGGTTTGGGTCTGTTGTCTGGATCTGCAGCAGAGAATGACAGGTTCATCACGATCATGCAAGCTGTGAATATGGTCTGAGAGTGGAGGAATTAGCCCTCGCTCTCTACGTTGCAGGCTGATTTCCTGTTTTAAGACCTGGTGGTTGCTTGCAGCCAGTGGATGGATCTGCTCGGACTCGGTATAGGCGGTACAGAAAATTTGGGCAAAAACGTTCATACGTTTTTTGCTTTCTCCGGGAAGGAGGAAGAGTTGCCCGGGATCAAGGGCCGGGGTGTTTGTGCTTTGTGCTTCCTCAAAGTTTGTGAGAATACGTTCCTCTATCATCGCACTGGCCTGGTCTTCCATTTCAGGTGCGTAATGGATCAGACAGGTATTCTCAGGAAGAAAATCATACAGGCTGCTGATCTGGTTTTTACCTGGATAGAAAACGGGAAGGAAAAATTCCATTCCGGCAAAACGCTGGCCGTCTGCAATTCTGGTGCGGATATGCAGACTTTTTTCCATATCCCAACTGTGCGCAAGAGCAGCTTTATCAAAGGCTTCCAGGAGTTGTATCATCTCTTTGGAATCAACGGCGGGGAAGCAGATATCACTTGCCGGGAGAATAATAGCTTCTTCAATGTTGGTGATTGAGCGTTGGCTGATGGGGTTAAATCCTCGCAGCGATTCTATGGTGTCCCCAAAAAAGTCAAGACGTAATGGGGTGTTGTGGAGTGTTTTGTCGGTGAGAAAAGAAGGCGGGTAGATGTCTATTATACCCCCCCGAACCGAATAGTCGCCAACGGACTGCACCAGATTGACCTGCTCGTAACCAAGATCCTGAAGTTTTATCAACAGGCCGTCTCGATCACATTCTTCTCCAGCAAGGAGGAGTTCTGCGTGATTGAAAAGTATCTCTGCCGGAAGGGTTCGTCGCATCAGTGCCTCTGCTGATACCACAAGTACAAAGGAAGCACTGCTTTCATGCAGACGGTACAAGGTGGAGAGTCTGGCGGCGGTGGTGAGAGGGTCGGGGGACAGTGGAGTGTAAGGTGGAATTTCATAGCCTGGATAAGTGAATACAGGAAGAGAGGTGAAGAGTTTTATGTCTTCTTCGACATCGCGTACCATGTCTTCATCGGGAACTATGCAGCAACAGGGCTGGGTCTCAGCCTGCAGTGCTGCCATGAGGCTTTTTGAGCTGCCCCGAAGTGTAGAGAAGGATTGCCGGGTTTCTGCTGGTATCTGAGATACGAAAAGTGGAGTAAGCATGGGTCAAAAAAAATGGCCGACTGTATGATGGACATACAGTCGGCAGAAGTTTAAAAGTGATGAAAATAAATGATGCTGTAATCTGTAAGCTGCGGAAACGCTGTGTCTGCAATCAGTAGCAAAGACTAAAAATTTCCACCAATGGAGAAGTCCCAAACAGATGTATCTTCGTCATTTTCAGGGTCAAGATTGTATCCCCAAACCAGACGTAAAGGCCCCATGGGGGATAGCCAGCGCAGTTCGACCCCCGCAGCTTTATTATAGCTGTCAAGGTTCCATTCTTCTTCGCTGGCATTTACTTTACCGGCATCAAAGAATATTACTCCGTGAACACCTGCTTCTTCCACTAAGGGGAAGACGTATTCAATATTGGTGTACCACATTTTATCACCACCGATGCGATCTCCGGTTTCAGGATCGATGGGGCTTGCTTTCGCATATTCAAAACCACGAATAGTGTTTATACCGCCAAGGAAAAATCGTTCATAGACAGGGAGCTTGCCTGGTTCGTTTTCCCAGATTTGTCCGGCTGCAGCTTTAAAGTGGAAGACTGTGGTCCAGGGCATGGGGAAATACCAGCTGGAGAATCCTTCCAGTTTGGTAAACTCAGCATCTCCCCCCAATGGGCCACCGGCATATTTAATTGTAAGGGAATTTTCAGATCCTCTTCGTGCTCCGACTCTTCGGTCACGGGTATCTCGAACCATACTGAATTTCAAGGCGCTTGTTACATTGAGATCCATGGAATCTCTGATAATCCGGGAGGCGTCGTCGGCAACATTGGAAAGTTCAGTGTCAGTATAGCTATAGCTTCCATATCCCCGCCATTTTTCAAAAATTGGGTACCCAAATCGTAGCGCGCCACCCTTGGAATCCTTGTCGTAGTCATCAAACTCCCTGAACCAGTTGAACAGGTCGGCACCCACTGAAAGCTGGGAATCACGAAAGTGTGGGTCGGTATAGGCAAGGTTGAAACGATTTGATTTACCGCTGAGATTGGCTGCAAGGGAAAGTCTGTCTCCACGGCCAAGAAAGTTGTTCTCAGAAATCTCACCCATGACCATGAAGGAATCTACAGAGCTGTAACCAGCGCCAATGCTGAATTGTCCGGTGGATTTTTCTTTCACTTGTATGCTTACATTCATTTTTGAGGGGTCAAGCGCTGGCTCCGGAACAATGTTGACTTCCTCGAAAAAGTCGAGGCGCTGTAAGCGTTGAGTACTTGTGCGGAGTGCTTTTGAATCGAAAAGCCCACCCTCTGCAATGTTTAACTCACGTCGGATGACATTGTCGCGAGTTCTGCTGTTTCCTTTAATGACAATACGTTGAATATATACCAACTCACCTTTGTCGATATTGATATCCACATCAACCCTTGCCCCGGTTGCAGATTTCTGAGTTTTTGGGCGGATGTTTGCGAAGGCAAAGCCATTTTCAGAATACAAGTCTGTGATTTTCAATACATCATCACGAAGCACCTGGCGATTGATGAACTCCTCATTTTGGATAGAAGTCATACTACGCAGTACCTGTTTGTCTTTAATAAGATCTCCTGAAAAGGAAACGGTTCCCACACGATAGCGGGGGCCTTCCTCAATAGTGAATGTGACATAGAGCCATTCTTCCTTTTGCTCAACTTTTGGTTCTCCTATTTTTACCTCAAGAAACCCCTGGTTGTTGTAAAAGGAACCGAGGCGTGAAACATCTCGGGCAAGTATCTGTTGTTTCATCAAGCCGCCATCGGTGAGCCAGGATAACCAATTCTTGGAACGTGACTCGATTACACTCTCAAGTTCATTGTTGTCAAAGGTTTTATTGCCGATAAAGGTAATCTCTTTGATGTAAATTTTGTCGCCCTCATCGATCACATATCTTAGTTCGGCATGGTCCCCATCGGGGTAGCTTATTTGGGATGTGACCTCGGTGTTGTAATAGCCCTTGGATTTATACAGAGCTTTTATGGCTGTAACACCATTGTTGACTTTTCCTGGGTTTAAAATGGTGTTAATCCCAATGTTTACGACTTCTGAGAGATCCTCTTCCGAGAGTGCATCAAGGCCGGTGTATTCTATCTTTCTAATGATGGGCTTTTCGGTCACCTTAAAGGTAACAATTTTCCCTTTTTCGCTTTCATCGACCTCTATGCTGACATTTTCAAAAAATCCCATTTTAAAGATGGCTTTTAAATCTTCTCGAAGAGCAGCAGGGTCATAGAAATCTCCTGCTTTACTCTTAATCTTTCTGGATATTGCGCCTGGATCAATACGTACATTCCCCTTTGGACCGATGGAGGAAATTATAAAATCACGTTGGGTATAAGCGACCACCTCTCGTAATACTTCGCTCAGGCTGCCAGCCAGATTTTCCATGGAATTCCCATGGCTGTAGAAAAATTTGGGAGTGCTGGGGGAGAGTAGATCAAAGACTTGGAGGTCAATACTGATTTGTTCCCCGATGACAGTAAGGCTTCCGGCAGCAACGTAATCAAGGCCAGTGTTTGTGGCAACCTTCTTTAAACTCTCTGGCGGGGGGGGCCAACTGCCGGAATAGTTCAGGGCTGTTTCGGCTTTTTTCCGATCCATCATGGTAAATGAGGTGGCGGAGAGAGCACTGCGGAGTGCGTTGTCTGCAGTTTCTGTAAGGGCAGTTTTGTCTGACGGACTGTTGATTTTAAGCGGGAGGTAGGTGGTGTTTTGTTTGACAGCGGAAGCAAATCCGGGGAACAACAGGCCAAAAGAGAAGGCAAAGACCAAAAGAAAAAGAAGAAGCCTTTTGGGCTGTCGATACATTTTGGAAAGTGGGGTGGCTTTTCTGCAATAATCCATGTGGTGTCCTGTTTCTTTGAAATGGAACAAATGTTTGTATCTCTCGGTTCAGTCATTGTGTCCTGTCTTTTAAAAGCTGAAGAGCAGGAGAAAAAGAAGAAATTTTTCAAATAACTTCGCATTATGCCATGTCTGGTGAATTTTGCAAAGACTACATGGCATCAATTGAAAAAAGGACAAAGAGCTTATGGCTCAATAATATCCATGAACGGTGCAGTGGAATCTTGATGGATACTTTTTAATAATTCTGTAGGAGACGAAGTAAACCCGTAAGACATGGTCTCAGGACCAAGTACATCTTCGTTAAAGGTGTTAATCATGTTTTTATGGGTCCAATGGGTGAGGTAGAAGATAACGAGTTCGGGGAGCTTTGTGTAGATTGTCTCGGAAGGGTTTGGGTCAATAAAACTTGATTTGTGAAGCTTGTCAGCAGAGAGTGATTGGGTTTTGTAGAAATTTTCCAGAAACAGAAGCTCAGGTGGAAGTCCTCCGTGAATTCCCAGGCGGGAAAGCCCCCGAAGAAGTATTTGTAACACCTTTTTTCCGATAATGGCCAGGGAATATGGTATGTATATTTCTTTTGGCGTTTTTAATTCCAGGTAGGAACGGATGGTGAGGATAAGGTTGGCAAGTTCCACGGGGTCTTTGTCAACGAAGTGATAGGTCTCGCCGCTAAATTCTTGACGGTTGTACAAAACATGATGGACAAAGTAGGGGATTTTGGAGGCGTTGGAGTAGGAGTGCATCACCTTTCTCCGAGTAAACATAACCGGCATGGATTCATCTGCAATGGAGAAAAACAGGCGGTGGAATCCCTGGGTTTTGTGGTCATGTTTGCCATACACGATACCTAATCGAATACAGGTGTAGTCAAGTCCAGCTGTTTTTTGCATATAATCGAGTGTTAACTCGGCCATAAGTTTTGACTTTGCATAATTGTTCAGCTCAGGTTTCAAGGAAATGGTATCTGTTTCCTCCAGATTCTCGCCGTTTGGTAAGGTGGCGGCAGAGCTGATATGGATATAAGGGATCTTGAGGGCCGCGCAGGCACGGGCAAGATTTAATGTTCCGATATAGTTTACTTCCAGTGCAAGTTGAGCATTGGCACTGATGCTTGCAATGGCTGTGTTGATAACAAAATCAGGTCGAAATCGTTTTAAGTAGTCTTTGATGTCTGAGGCTTTTCTGATAGAAAGTTTTTTGCTGCTTGGAGCACGTAATTCTATTGTGTCAGGAGTTTGCGATGTGAAATAATTTGAAAGGGTTCCCCCGATCAGACCGGAGCCGCCAACGAGGATACCCAATAGTTTTTTTGAAGAAGAATTTCCCTGTGTCACAATGTTGAAGAGTCCCCCCTCTGTGCAGTATTAAGCGATAGTATTAAAACTTTCTTTAGCATAGTTTGTGCAATAAATCACCTGTTTGCAATAATAAGAATGAAAGAAGGTGTTGTTAGCATGCGGTATGCGGAATATACACAGTACTGATTGAAAACCTTGAGGAGGTTTTCCTGAATGTATTCTACTGAGTCCTTTAGGGTGCCCGGTCTGACTGAAGAATCTCACAAAAGGAGACGTGCAGATGCAAAGGAAAGAATTTCATGGGGTGTTATCGTCTATTAAAAACCTGCTTTTTCCTCCTTTTTGTACTGTCTGTTGCAAACCTGTGGCAGGTGTGATATGCGGTAATTGTCTCGAGAATATTACATTTATTCGTTCACCTAGGTGTCCGGGCTGTGGGCGTGGAATGAGCAGCTCTGCTCCCGGAGATCATCTCTGCGCGTCCTGTTTGCGAACCCCCCCTCTTTTTTCAACGGTATTTGCTGTCGCCCTGTACCAGAAACCGTTAAGTACCCTGGTTCATAGGTTGAAATACCAGGGGGACATGGCTGTCCTGCCAGCGTTACGGATAATTGTCGAGCAACATCCCCCTGCACGTTTAACTGGAAATGAAATCCTTATTCCTGTACCTCTCCATACTAAACGATTACGCCAGCGTGGTTTTAACCAGTCTGCGCTTCTTGTAGATGTGTTGTTTCCCGGGAACAAATCTCTGCTTCGGGTGGATTTCTTGCAGCGCCACAGGCATACCGACCCGCAAACTGGTCTTGACGGCAGGGCAAGGCGCAAAAACCTTAAGGGAGCTTTTGCTGTCAGGAATGGCGTCCTTTGCTCTGGAAAAAGAGTGGTTCTTGTGGATGATGTCTATACCACGGGGTCTACTGTGGCTGAATGCAGCAGGGTACTGCTTCGCGCTGGAGCAAGTGAGGTGCATGTGGTTACTTTGGCGAGAGTCAAAGAGTAATAGTTTTATAATGAGTCCTGATTTGGTGGGGAATGGAGAATGCTTTTTGGGCAGGTCTGCGTTTTATACCAATTTTTTTTTTTGAGAAAAAAGAAATTATAAACAATGTCCTTCTATCCCGTACTCTCCCTTACATAGGCTGAATGTGATGACATAGATTAAAAAAAATAGGAATTCATCGTATATCGTAGTTAATTTGAGAAATATTGAGTTAAAGAAAAATGAAAACTTGTTAGTAACTTGTTACCTCATAAACTAAGGTGTGAAGATTACAGAGAATTGACAGCAGGTTTCTTTTTGCCCCGTGGATAAAGGGTTTAGGGGTGTCGTTTTTTGTCTTTCCTTGTCTGTTGTACGATTCAGCAGTGTGGTGCTAATGTGTGGTACTGATAAGAAAATCTGTAAAAATCGGCTTTGACCAATAAACGAAAATAGAGTTCATTTCCCGTCATGAGTTGCGGCGGTGAACCTCACCTCCGTATCCTTTTGTGACCTGAAGAAAGGCATATCTTTTCTTCTTTTCAAATAAGACTTTTCGAGTAAAGAAACAGTTTATTACAAAGTACGTGAATCTCTATTATTAGGTATTTTGACGTATTTTCATTGTTAGAGACATAAGGTTGGAGAAGCATATGATGTGGGAACAGACAAAAACAGTTTTGCAGGAACGTCTTGGTGATGCAGTTTTCAATCTTTGGATAAGCCCTCTTGAGTGTGTTTCTCATGAGGCAGACGAGATCCGGCTTGCCTGTCCAGATCGGTTTTATCGTGCCCATATTGATCGTAATCATCTTGCAAGCATACAAAAAATAGTTTCGGAGCTCAGCACAACTTCCTGCAAAGTAGTCCTTTGTGAAAAAGATGTGCCGGCTCTGCCGGTGGCGCGGCCCAAGGAGCAGCTTCGGTTGCCGCATATTCCTGAAAAACGATCTGTTTATCGTTCCCTGCATCCTCGTTATACTTTTGATGCCTTCATGCTTGGAGAGTCTAATCTTTTGGCCCAGTCTGCCTGTAAGTCCATTGTTAATGGGGAGGATTCAGTGGGGCCCTGTTTATATATAAATAGTTCAACGGGGCTTGGCAAAAGTCATCTGACTCATGCGGTTGCTCACACCCTTCTCCAAGAATCGCCGTCCACCAGACTTCGTTATATTACTGCCCAGCAGTTTTCTGCGGAGATGGTTCGATGTATTCAGAACAAAAGCATGGATCAGTTCAAAACTTCCTATCATGATCAGTGCGATTTTCTGCTTGTTGAAGATGTCCATTCTTTAAAGGGGAAGAAAAAAACTCAGGAGGAATTAAACGAACTCCTGGATTCACTGATCAAAAGTGGGAAGCGAGTTATTCTTACGGCCAAAACTTCACCACGCGATCTGAAAGGGATTGATAACGAGTTCCGGTCTCGCATGGGGTCTGGGCTTGTCACAACTATTCAGGCACCGGATTTGGCAACCAGGTATCGTATTGTTGAGCACAAGGCTATCCAGGGAGGACTAGATCTCTCAGAAGATGTTATTGCCTATATTAGTCAACAAATTCAAGGTGATGTCCGGCGCATAGAGTCAGCTCTTCTTTCCTTGAGTGCCAGAGTGTCACTCCACCGTAGTTCTGTGGATATGGAGTTGGTAAAGGAGGTCGTGGCCGATATTGTGGGGCTTCCCAGAAATCTGACCACGGAACTCATAGGGGAGATGATCTGCCGTGAGTATAATGTTAGTTATGGAGACCTGCAATCTCGTTCAAGAAAGAAGATAATAGCCTTCCCCCGTCAGGTGGCGATGTATCTGAGCAGGAAATACACAGAGGAATCTCTTGAAAATATTGGAAAAACCTTTAATCGAAACCATGCAACAGTTCTGTATGCTGTAAAAGTAGTCTCTGAGTTGTGCAGGCGAGACACTTCCGTTCGTCGGCAGGTTGAAATTCTTGATCAAAAAATGCTTGAGATTTAAACTGCAACACCGTTTTTCCCCTTCACTGCCTGTTTCAATATGGCTATGTGTCGTCAAATCGTATAAGATACTGCGTTACAAAAAACTCCAACGAGAATTTGCAGGGTGTTTTCCACCTGTTTTAGTAAGAAAATACCCTGCTGATTTCCCTTCTGCTTGCATGGAGGAGGCTTTCAAGTTTTTGACGAGTAATCGTTCTTGCCCCGTACTTATAAAAATATAAGAAACAGAAAAAAGACATTTGAGGAATTTTATGGCCACCCAGGAAATTATTTACACCAAAGTTGATGAGGCCCCTGCCCTTGCATCCTATTCACTCCTGCCAGTATTACGTGCATTCACCAGGGGGGCCGGTTTTTCATTAGTGGAAAAAGATATTTCCTTGGCCGGTAGGATCATAGCCAATTTCCCAGAAAAACTGACACCGGAACAAAGAATATCTGACGATTTAAGTGAGCTGGGCAGATTGGTCAAAGAACCAACAACAAATGTCGTAAAGTTGCCCAATATCAGCGCTTCTATTCCGCAATTGATCGGAGCAATACATGAGCTGCAGGAAAAGGGATATGATATTCCGGATTATCCGACAGAACCTCAAAGTACCCAGGAAAAAGAGTTACACGTCAGATACTCGAAAGTTCTTGGCAGTGCAGTAAATCCAGTGCTTCGTGAGGGAAATTCGGACCGACGAGCTGCAGCTTCCGTAAAACGATTCGGGCAGAAAAATCCACATCGTATGATGAAACCATGGCCTGAAGTCTCAAAATGTCAAGTGAGCCATATGAGTGAGGGGGATTTTTATGAAAGTGAGCAATCCACTATTATTTCTTCAGCCGGAGATGCTCGAATCGAGTATGTGTCATCCGAGGGTGATGTCTCAGTTTTGAACCCCAAAATACCGCTGCTGGAAGGCGAGGTCATTGATACCTCAGTGATGAATATACGTAGTCTTCGCTCGTTCTTTGCGTCCCAGATTGATGAGGCCAGAGAAAATGGAGTACTTCTCTCACTGCACCTGAAGGCTACCATGATGAAGGTGTCAGATCCAATTATGTTTGGCCACTGTGTCTCTGTATTTTATGAGACTGTTTTTGATAAATACTCTGAACTGTTTGAAAGCCTTGGGGTAAACGTGAACAACGGGCTGGCCGATGTGTATGAGCGTATAGATTCCTTATCCGATACACAAAAAGAAGAGATTAAAGCTGATATCATGGCTGTATATGATTCGCGGTGCGAGCTTGCCATGGTTGACTCAAGCAAGGGGATAACGAATCTGCATGTACCAAACAATATCATTGTTGATGCTTCCATGCCTGTTGTTATTCGTGATGGTGGAAAAATGTGGGGCCCGGACGACAGGCTCCATGATACCCATGCCATGATTCCTGATCGGTGTTATGCGACCATCTACAAAGAAGTCGTTCTTGATTGTCAGAAAAATGGAGCCTTTGATCCCGCAACCATGGGCAGTGTCTCCAATGTGGGTCTTATGGCTCAAAAGGCGGAGGAGTACGGCTCCCATGATAAGACTTTTGAGGCACCTGGAGAAGGAATTATTCGTGTGGTTGATGCCGATGGTGTTTCTCTTCTACAACAGTGTATTGAAAAGGGTGATATCTTCAGAATGTGCCAAGCTAAAGATGCCCCCATTCAGGATTGGGTAAAACTTGCAGTAAGCCGTGCCCGGTCTACAGGTGTACCTGCTCTTTTCTGGCTTGATCCAAAACGAAGTCACGATTCTTTGATTATTGCCAAAGTGCAAAAGTATCTCCCAGCACATAATACTGAGGGGCTGGATATACGAGTTGTGACCCCTGTAGAAGGAATGCGGGAGTCCATAGAACGTATCAGAAGAGGGAAGAATACCATCTCCGTAACGGGGAATGTGCTTCGTGACTATCTAACCGATCTATTTCCTATTTTGGAGCTTGGAACAAGTGCAAAAATGTTATCCATTGTTCCTCTTATGAATGGTGGTGGACTGTTTGAGACCGGTGCAGGAGGGTCTGCTCCAAAACATGTTCAACAGTTTGTTAGCGAGGGACATTTACGGTGGGATTCACTGGGGGAGTTCTGTGCCATGGTCCCTTCCTTTGAGCACATTTTTTCCACCTACTCTAACGAAAAAGCGAAGATCTTTGCAGAAACTCTTGACCAGGCCATCGGGGATTTTCTTGAAAGTGAAAAGTCACCTTCCAGAAAAGTCGGTGAACTTGATACTCGTGGAAGCCATTTCTATCTGACATTACACTGGGCAAGAGCTCTGGCTGCCCAAACAAAAGATGCTGATTTGCGGGCTAGATTCATTCCAGTGGCACGGGAGCTTGGTGATAATGAAAAGGCGATTGTCGATGAGATGATCACGTGTCAGGGAAGAGCTGTTGACATGGGAGGCTATTACAAACCAGATACTGCCATGATCTCTGCCTTCATGCGCCCCAGTGCGATGTTTAATTCCATTATTGATGGTCTCGTAAAAAGTTATTTTCAGTCAACTAATTAATTTTACAGATAAAACCATATTTTTTCATTGCACCCCAGAGCCCTCTTATGTTAATATT
>CAMZKT010000048.1 GCA_947311435.1 uncultured Desulfocapsa sp. | reverse complement strand
TACCCGACTTTTGCCAAAGAGGCAGAAGAAGAGGGCAATATGGCTGCAGCCATCCTTTTTAAACAGATCGGAAAAGTAGAAGAGCATCACCGTGACCGTTATAAACGCTGCCTTGAAATGGTAAATAATGGTACAGTTTTCAAGCGTGAGCAAGCAATTCGCTGGAAATGTGCCAAGTGTGGCTTCACCTACGAGGGAACAGAGCCACCACCAAAATGCCCAGCCTGTAAACACCCAAAAGAGTACTACGAACCCGCAAACATGGATATCTAATGTAAGGCAGGTCTCCAATAGTCACCGGTGCTATTGTTTTTTTTGGCAATAGCACCCTCTTATTTCACGGGAAACGAGCTATGTCCATTTATGTATGTTCTGTCTGCGAAACCAGATACGATGAAGATGAAAAATCTATTCGCTGGAACGATTTACCCTCCGACTGGCACTGTCCGGTTTGTGAAGCTGAGAAGCCATTTTGGCGAAGAGTTGGTGCTGAGCCGGATACTTCAGAAGACTCTCTTGAAGCAACCAGAGAACGTGTAATTTCCTTTGAGCCAGACAAGACAGAAGACGCACATGAATCATACATGGCGGATATCCATGCCATGGCCAGCAGTGGGAAATCAATCATCGAGCCCATGCAAAGCAGAAAACCGGTTATTTCCTGGGATGATATTCTTCTCCAGGGAGCTCAACTTGCAAAAATCCCCTTAAACAAAGATGATGCTGTACACACCAAAACCACCATCGGCCCCAACGCTGTTCAGCCTCTTGTTATAGACACCCCGATCTACATTAGCCACATGTCTTTTGGAGCACTCTCCAGGGAGGCAAAAATTGCTCTCGCCAGGGGGAGTAAGTCCATGCGGACTGCAATCGGATCAGGAGAGGGGGGCATCCTCAATGAATGCCAGGAAAACGCATACAAATACATATTCGAGTATGTCCCCAACCGCTACAGCGTAACTGACGACAACCTTCGTAGAGCTGACGCAATCGAAATCAAATTCGGTCAATCTGCAAAACCCGGTATGGGAGGTCATCTTCCGGGAGCCAAGGTCACAAGCGAAATCGCCTCCATTCGTGGCTTTGCAGAGGGGAATGACATTATAAGCCCTGCCCATTATGAAGACATCCTCAGCAAAGAGCAGTTGAAGGAAAAAGTTGACTGGCTGCGGGAAATATCGAAAGGAAGACCCATCGGCATAAAATTTGCCGCTGGCCATATTGAGGCCGATCTTGAAATAGCACTCTACGCAGAACCTGACTTTATTACACTCGACGGACGCTCAGGAGGAACTGGGGCTTCACCAAAATATGTAAAAGCATCGGTTGGTGTTCCAACCATCTTTGCCATACACCGTGCCAGAAAATTTTTGAATGAACAGAAAGCATTTCATGTGAGCCTCATCTGTACCGGCGGCTTACGTATTTCGTCCGATTTTGCCAAGGCAATTGCGCTTGGCGCCGATGCTGTTGCCATCAGTACAAGTGCCATGATGGCAATTGGCTGTCAACAATATCGTATCTGTAACACAGGAAAATGCCCCATGGGGATCGCTACACAAGATCCCGAATTGCGTGCCATGCTTGACATTGATAAAGCAGCAGCCATGCTCCATAATTACCTGAAGGTTAGCACGGAAGAACTCAAGGATTTCTCACGGTTAACGGGAAACAACAACGTACACGGGCTATCTATTACGGATCTCTGTACCACCAATTCTGAAATTTCAAACCACACTCAGGTCAGACACGTATAGCCTATCTTAGTAACAACAAAACACAACAACTAAGGATTGGATCAAGATGTTATCACAACTGAAGCTAAGCGATTCGACAAAAGCTCAGATTGAATGGGATATGACACCAGATCTCGCCTTTTGTACATTTACTGCTAAAGGGCTACGTAAAGGTCTCACCAACACCGACGAACGAGTTTGTTACTTCTTTGTGGATAATTACGAGGAAACACCAAGGCTCTTTCTTGTGGAGCGTGGAACACGGTACGTAAATATCCTAGCTGAAATAAAAGCGCCACTGAAGATGATGAACGATTGTATCATCAACCATGGCTGCCCCCTTTCAACCAAAGACAACTTCCCGATCAACAACTCTCTAAAAACATGGCTGCAAAGTGAGGTACTAGGACGGAAAAACAGCCCTTTTCTTGTTCCTACCCTCTCTGAAGAAACTGAACAAGAAGATTTTGGTTCTCCTCTTCAACCACTTGGGCAAACAGGATTTAATCAGAAAAAACTCGCTCTTCCCTTTGAGCACATCACTCTATCTGAGAGTGAAATAAAGGCAAGTATCAAGCAATGGGGTTTTTACGATTCCACCCTCAACCCACAGGGAAACTTTGAAAATGCTCTTGCTGATACTGGAAACACCCTTATCCTCGTAGATGAACGAACAGGATTAATGTGGCAGAAAGCCGGCCTTGATCTCTGCTCGATCCGGCAAATGAACAAGAAGATAGAGCAACTGAACAAAAATGCCTTTGCCGGCTTTAACGACTGGCGAATGCCAAGTATGGAAGAAGCCATGTCTCTTCTGGAAAAAACACAAAATACAAAGGGTCTTTTCCTTCATCCCTGCTTTTCTAAAAACCAGCCGTTCATCTTTGTTGC
This sequence comes from uncultured Desulfocapsa sp., assembly GCA_947311435.1. Taxonomy (GTDB): domain Bacteria; phylum Desulfobacterota; class Desulfobulbia; order Desulfobulbales; family Desulfocapsaceae; genus Desulfocapsa. The sequence goes on along the minus strand of CAMZKT010000048.1, from coordinate 13,784 downwards.
AGCAAAACGAAGCCCCACTGGTTACTGGTTCGTGGACTACAAACAGGGGAAGATATACTGGTCTTCCGGGACGGTTCCAGGCGGGTTTGGTAAATTGTGCAGGAAAGTCTTACCAAATAACTGACATGATTTTTCAGTAAAACTGTCCTTGACAACTATACTCCCTGCAGAGGGTGTTTACTGTCTTTGTCATCTTTTTCCCTTCCAAACCAGCTAATTCCAACCATATACAGACCAAAAAAAACGATAAAAAGAGGTGAAGCGACAAGCTTGATCTCTGAACTTACAAGAACAACAAGAACCAGCAAACCAAGAATAATACCAACGAATCGTTCTTTCATTTCCCCTGTTCCTTTTCTAAATGTACACAGCATCTGTGTTATCAATGTCTTCACTATATATTAATTGAGGAAAGGTTTAATTCATATAGCCAGAATGATTATTTTTTTCACCACGCCTCCTATACAACATTTTTCTTAGAAGTGTTCATCAAGGCTCGGCACTACACAATGCTCCCTTCAGTATAATTATTGGCTGAAACCGTAAAGCAAAATACCAAATTCGATATTTTCTTGTTTTTTTCATAGAAAATATTCTGTAGTATGCCACCAACAATGACAATCAACTCATAAAATGGCTCACACCCTTATGAGCGGTTACAAGCCTTATTAACATCTGAGACAGAGAGTGGGACAATGCTTGAAACGAAATTACAGACAGAGTTACAGAATAAAGTTAATAAAAAAATTGCGCCATTATTTGCTAAGTACGATATGGATGTCAATGGCCTCCAATCCGGTATGAAATGGAAACCCATCGTACTTATCATAGGAAACTATTCTTCCGGTAAATCCACCCTGATCAACGAAATTATTGGCGCAGATGTCCAACGAACAGGGCAGGCACCCACCGATGATGCCTTCACCATCATCACAAATGAGGGTAGTGAAAAGCCAAAAGAAGTTCCAGGCTCAACGCTTGTAAACGATGAAAATCTTCCATTTATAAAATTCAAACAGTATGGTGAAAAACTCACATCTCACCTCTGTCTCAGGAATATAGACTCACCCGACTTTAAGGATATGGCCATCATTGACAGCCCTGGAATGCTAGATGCCACCACTGAAAAAGATCGTGGTTATGATTATATGGAAGTGCTCGGTGAATTTGCCAAAATGGCCGACCTCATTGTCCTCATGTTTGACCCTCACAAGGCTGGAACCATAAAGGAAACATATTCCGCAATACGCGATACTCTCCCTGAAAAATCAGGCGAAGACAGAATTATCTTTGTTATGAGCCGTATTGATGAATGTGACAATATCAGCGACCTCGTACGTTCATACGGCACTCTGTGCTGGAATATGTCTCAGATGACTGGTCGTAAAGATATTCCCCATATCTATCTTACATACGCGCCACAACTGGCCAATGCTATCAAGAATTCAGAATGGTGGCCGCAGGAACGGGACGAACTCAAAAAGAAAATATTTGCGGCTCCCACACTTCGGCTAAATCATATACTTGAAGATGTGGATCGCCAGGTACATGAGTTGCAAATACTATCTGAGGCCATGTCCGAATTGAGTAGAAGAAGCAGAAAACTTTTCACAAAAGTAGCAGAAGTCACAGTTGGTCTTGCACTTGGTCTCTTTGTATTTGGCGATGTCTTAACGAACAGCATTCTTTCTCTTCCATCACAAACACTTATTTCATCTTTGAGAGAAGGAACCTTTTCTTTTGGGAACCTGATTCTACCGCTTATTTTCCTGTGTGGTACGTTTGTTTTGGGCTTTGTTGTTTTTGATCGTATTGTGTTCAGAAACCTTATCAAAAACACACTCGCAGACAGTAGTACCCTGGTTAAACTTGACAACGAATATCGTAGAAATTTGTGGAAAAAAATGGCTACTTCAGCCACTGAGTTAATAAAAAACATCACAGTCAAGGACATTTGGCATGGGCACGCCAGTAATCTTGCAAAAATCAATCGATTCCTCGAAGGGGATCTGAAAAAATTTTATGAGAAATTAAGACCCTAAATGACCAGATCCAAAAGGTAAGAATTTCAGAATCAGCCACTGGTTCTTACCTTTGTTCTAAACCTCCTCCAGGAGGTATGCATACAGTTTATTTTCAAACCACCGACTTGTTAGTCACTGCTACAGACTAGTAAAAAAGTGCGGTATCCTTTTAACAATTCTGTAAACAAATCACTTTAGAACCTTCTTCCACGTATCATTACAATACAAATAATGAGGGTTAAAACGGCTCTTGTAGCTCATGCCGGGAACTTCTTCAATATGATACCCAAGGTACAGATATGAGATATCCAGTTTCAGGCACGTCTCGATCATACTCAGGATATTGAATGTCCCCAGACTTCTCGGCGACTCCTCGGGATCGAAATAAAAGTAGACAGCGTTCATCCAGTTTTGTCCAACATCCACAATTCCAGTACCAACAAGGCGCCCCTGTAAACGAAACCGAAGCTCCATTCCCGGGATGATTCGATTCAGAAAAAATCCTTCATAATAGGATCTTCCATCGTTCTGTTTTTGGGGATATCTCTTTCTGAGAAATTTTTCGCAGAGTCTGACGTTCTCTTCACTAGGTTCCATGGGAGCAAATTCAAGCTTTATATCCCTATTTTTTCGGAGCACCCTGCGTTGATTTCGATTAAACTTCATCTCCTGCGGATGAAGACGAATGGGAATACAGGACGTACAATTTGGACAATGCATAGTATAAAGACAATTCCCGTTTCTCCTGTACCCGGAAGCAAGAAATAATTCCATTGTCCTGTCCGAAAGTGGAGAAAAAAGCGCCTGATAAAAAAGTGCATTGTGAGGGAGACGATACGGACATTCCACAGCCATTTCAGCGAAAAACTCTCCCATCTGAGACTCGAGAAAACTAAACTCCCGTCCACATTGATCGTCATAAAGAGACACTGTGTTTCACCCTGCTGACTATTATTTTCCTTTTCTCCTTCTTTCCCATTGTTAAACTAACCCCTGATCCAGCATGGCATTTACAACCTTTACAAAACCAGCAATATTTGCTCCAGCAACATAATTTCCAGGTACTCCATACATATCCCCAGCATCCACACAGGTTTGATGAATTGATTTCATAATATGTTTCAATCGTTCATCAACCTCTTCCCGCGGCCAGGATAAGCGCATGGAGTTCTGGGCCATTTCAAGACCCGACACCGCCACACCTCCAGCATTGGCCGCCTTTCCAGGAGCATAGAGTAAACGATGTTCGATGAAAAGATCTACGGCACCCGGAACAGTTGGCATATTAGCACCTTCACAAACCAAACCAACACCATTACTTACCAGGTTTTGTCCATCTTGAATATTAATCTCATTTTGGGTTGCACAGGGAAAAGCACAATCAGCATTGTGCCCCCATAGAGGATTATAATCAAGAGTAGGGTCAACTGGTGTATAAACAGCATTTGGATATTCATCAACATATTCAGAGATACGTCCACGTCTGATGTTTTTAATATGCTGTACATGGGCAAGTTTGCCCCTGTCTACTCCTTCTTCATCGTAAATGTACCCTGAAGAGTCAGACAGCGTTATCACCTTGCCCCCAAGATCAAGAACCTTTTCTGTAAGAAACTGGGCTACATTACCAGAACCGGATACCAGGCAGGTTTTCTCCTTTAATGTATCTCCTTTACTGGCAAGCATTTCTGAAGCAAAGTATACAACACCATATCCTGTTGCTTCAGGACGAATTAAACTTCCACCCCAATCCAAACTTTTCCCGGTCAACACACCTGTAAATTCATTACGAAGCTTTTTATACATACCAAAGAGGAATCCAATTTCCCTTGCACCAACACCAATATCACCTGCAGGGACATCCGTATTTGGTCCTATGTGGCGATGCAATTCAGCCATGAACGCCTGACAAAAACGCATCACTTCTGCATCAGATTTACCCTTTGGATCAAAATCTGAACCACCCTTTCCCCCTCCCATAGCCAACGTAGTAAGAGAATTTTTGAATACCTGCTCAAAGGCCAGAAATTTTATAATCCCTAAATTCACCGAAGGATGAAACCGCAAGCCACCTTTGTAAGGACCAATTGCCGAGTTCATCTCTACACGAAACCCACGGTTCACATGCACTTGAGCATCATCACCCATCCAGGGAACACGAAACATAATAACCCTTTCCGGCTCGGTAATGCGCTCCAGAACTGCATGTTTACGATATTCAGGACTCCGATCAAGTACTGGTTTCACTGTATCCACAACTTCCTCAACTGCCTGATGAAACTCGCGCTGTTCAGGATCTTTTCCTTTTATCAAACAAACAATTTCGTTTTTACAATTCTCCATGCCCTTTCCTTATTATATAGACAAAAAATATTTTTATACCGCCTATTCATTCACCACTGATACAACTTACTGAGTTCTAAGAATTCCCGTTCTATGAACCCACAGGGACCAAGACTGCAATACCTTCCTTGCCATTACATTTCATGATGAAGGCAGAAGGAAGCTGGATGTGTCGAACAAAATCAGTATCTGTGTAATTTTTCTGTTCGAACAGCCAATTCCAATTGAAACAATCACAGCCTACATTCTCACCACCACAAATAGTGCCTTCACCACTCTTTTTTTCCATGATCGTTAAATAAGGAATACCTAGAGAAGTGATATTTTGGAAGAAATGCGACCCCTGAGAAGGGTCAGCATGAAGGAGTTCGTTTTGCAGTTCAATAATGGCACCGACACCTGAAATATCCCGCCACTGAACGGGAATACCAAGCCATGGGTCAGCGGACCCCCACCTACCAGGGCCAATAAGAACATAGGGTCTATTTTCTGCCTGTAGTCTTGCGTTCAATCCATTAATTTCTGTTGCAATGAGACTTGTTTGCCCTGCATCAAAACTCTCTGGTCGTACAACAAGTATATCTGCCATATTGACAAATCGACCATGTCCAAGACATGAGTTGGAAAAACAGAACGCATCCTCCATGTCCTGCCTGTCGATAGCCACATCAGCATACTCCCCTCCGGTGACCATGGGACGCATTTGCAGGAAGAAGAACTCACTCTTTTTCATTTCCCGGTCAAGGCGAATTGCAAACTCAATTTCCACTTCACAGCCCATCCCCCGTCTTCCAAGATCAAGAAGAGCTTTAAGAATGTCGGAAAGCGGATAGAGGTTGTACTTGAGTATTCTTGCAAAAGTAATAAGTTTCAGGCCGGACATTGCAGAATCGCGTATTCTATCCTCTTCCGGAATATAGGTAGAAGAAAGAATCTGTACCGCCTCTTCACCCTCAGCATCCTGCACAAGACGCTTCACCAGGTTTGATCCGTTACGGTTAAGTTTTTTTGAAAATTTCATATTCAGCGCATAAAACTCGCGTTGACAATTCTGAAGAATATCCTTTACCGTTGAGAATTGAATAAGTCGCTCTGGATAGGCTGGCGAAAATCTCAGGGAGCGTTCCCCCTCAACAACAGTTTTACCAATACCTAATGCTATATGACATATTCCCTCTTCTGCTTTCATCTTCATAACCGGATAGTAGTTATGAGATTGAGCAACGCCTGAAATATGCGGGTAATAATATCCATCGAATTCCTGTCCAGCAACCTGTTGAATAATGATTGCCATGGAATCTTCCCTACCCTGCTCGGAAACCTTTGAGTACAAGCGAGGATTTTCAAACCAGGTTGATGCGTACACCAGTTTTATTGCATCCTCAAGTTGTTGGCAACGGCGGGAAAATGACGGATGATTATTTGAAAGAAAATAAGTGGAATATAACCCTGCGTAGGGTTTAAAATGTGCGTCTTCCAAGAGACTAGAGGACCTGACCGACAAGGGAATGGTAGTTTTACTGAGAAACACCAGCAAATCTTCCTTTAACCAGACAGGGAGCTCCGCTGCCAAAAATCTTTCTGCTATGACCTCATCAGAGGCATCTTTATCTAAACGCAGGCCATTCCCAGCAATGAAGTCATCGAACCCATCGGCTGCAATCACACAAGTCTTGGGAAGAGTCACACGATTAACACTCAACGCCTCATGACTCTTCCTGGATTGTTGGAGCCGCATCCACATAAAGGCAAGGCCCCTGGCCTTTCCCCCAATAGACCCCCTCCCAATTTTCACAAAATCCATTATCTCAGGATCAAAATTTTCACGGGAAAATTTTACAACGACCCCTTGTTGACGAAGTTTTCTGAGAGAATGGACTTTGAAAACAAGATCATCACGGAGCTCTGAACAATCTTCAATGCAGCTTAGGCAATCACAATGCAAACGTGTCCCCAGTGCGACCTCGGCTCTGGCCATAACCCAGTTTGAAAAATGATTACGATTGGCATGATATCTGATTGATTCAGTTGGAACGGTACGGAGTTTTTGTTCAAATTCATATAAATTTGAAGCGCGAGCTATTTCAACCCCATCCGGCATACGGAAAACAAAGTCGCCAAAGCCAAGATAATCAAGAAAAAATGAATGAATTCCCTCTTTTACGAAAGATGAATTTTTATCAAGAAAAACTGCTGGTACAGCCTCGGCCTTTTTCCTGTTCTTCGGTTCGGAAGAGAGTAAAAGCATGGGCAGGTCCGGAAGTTCTTTTCTAATGGTTCTCAGTAATTTTAGGCCAGCCTCAGGATCCATCTTTCCCCTTCTTGGGAACCTTCCATCTGACAAAATACCAAAAACATAAGGTTTGTAAGCCTCATAGAGGACCATAGCTTCTTCATAGTTAATGGCTGTTAGAATTTTTGGCCTTGCCCTCATCCGCAGAATACGATGGGGTTCATTCAGACTATCGTCCAATACTGCCTGCGTCTGCCGGACAACCTCATGGTATAGAATAGGCAGAAAATATGACCGATGAACGGGAGAATCCTCCACCATAATTATCACTCGTACCATAGCGCGTGCAGTGTCTGAATCTACATTCACATGGTCTTCATAATTCTTGATAAGAGAAAGAAGCAAGTCTGCTTCACAGCACCAAAGATACACTTCATCGATGGAGTGACATTCTACTCTATCGGGTAATGGGTATATTCCTCTCAAACTATGAGATATCAAAACAACGTGCTGATTGGGATGGATCCTTTTTATCTTAGCCCCCAAATCAAAGGCATCCATACCACCGACATTTGGCATGGTGATAACCACATCAAATGGCTGACGACGTAATATTTCCAAAGCCTCGCGCCCAGACGAAACAAGTGTAATACGTGGGGCACCACTGAGATTCAATCCCTGGTACTCACTGATTATACGGGTGGCAAGAGAGCCATCCTCTTCCATAATAAAAGCATCATAAGGACTGGAAACCAATAGGATTTCCTGAACCTTAAATGGCATGAGTTCATGGAATATTTTGAAGTGAGGGTCAAAATCAGAGATAATTTTTCCGGATTCAAAACGCATATCAGTCCTCTTTCCAAGTAATCCAAGGTGATTACGAGAGTATCTGTGAAAGATCTTCAGGGGTATTTATATTGCACCATGCCGACGAAATACTATCAGGAATAATTGGAGTTTCAATCTTTGCTCGCTTAGCCAGCATGGAAATTCGGGGACACCCAGAGGCAAACAACTCTTCGAGGTATACTCGAGCCTGGGGTTCGTATAGAGCAAGCAGGGGTTCTAAAAAACCGTCCTCACTCAAGCGGGGAACAGTTCCCCAGGAAGATGACGATCTTGTTGATAACAGCCATTTTATGGATTCCGAACTGACACACGGCATATCACAGGCAAGAAGTAGCCAACAGGAATCTGGATGCCGACGCATGGCTGCAAGAAGCCCTGTCATCGGGCCATGGAAATTCGGCACATCCGGAATACGAGTAATATGGCTCAGATTTTCGGGAACTGTACCTGCTCCGGAAAAAATGATCTCCTCTACAAATGGTTGCAGGAGCTTCACACTATTTTCAATCCAGGTAAAACCATTATCCCCTGTTAGTAAATGTTTGGGACTTCCCATCCTCGAACTACGGCCACCTATTAACAGGCAGGCCCTGACAGGGGAGCTAATCACTCCTGGAGGCCAATCGACTGGCAGGAATCTGGTAATATTTCTGCTTCACGTCCCAGTTGCAGGAATTTTTCTACGGCTGCTATTCCCTCAATCCCTAGTTCTCTTGTAAAGTCATTTACATACAAACCTATGTGGTTCTGCATCACTTCTCTGTTCATCTCCTGCGCATGATGTTGAATATACGGAAGACATTCTTCAAGATGCTGGTCTGCCCAGTCAATTGACTGACGAATAGCCCGGTCTATCTGCTTAATACATTCTTTTCCCAGGGATCGCCTTGCAGCAATACAGCCCAGAGGAATGGGGTATCCGGAAGATTCCTCCCACCATTTGCCAAGATCCTGCAAACAGACGAGTCCCTTCTCAGCATACGTAAAACGGCTTTCATGGATAATTACCCCTGCATCAACATCTCCTCGAATCACTGCATCCATTATGGTATCAAAACGCAACTCACGAATTTTTTTTGCATTCGGGCAGTACATACGAAAAAGAAGGTTCGCCGTGGTAAGACGACCAGGTATTGCAATCTCTGCACCCTTCAAACTGCTGGGATCAATTCCTGATTTTGCCACAAGAAGCGGCCCACAACCACGCCCTAAAGCAGCTCCCGATGAAAGGACACAGTATTCATCAAGCACGTGACCGAGTGCATGAAAAGATAGCTTTGTAACATCGAGTTTCTTCTCCAGGGCCATAAGATTCAGCATCTCCACATCTTCAAGCAACGGCGGAGCTAGTTCAATCCCCTTCAGTGCAAGTCTGCCATGGGTTAGAGCGTAAAAGATGTACGTATCGTTTGGACACGGTGAATATCCAAGGGTTAATACAGATGTCATTCTTTTGATAATCCCCTTAAAAGGATGGCAGCAGCTTTTCCCGCCTGTTTACAAGCCTCAGGGAGTTTCCAACGCGACAAATCCCTGTCTTCAACATAATTGGAAATGGTACGCATCTCCAGAAAGGGGAGCCCAAAGGCCTCACAGACCCTTGCTACTGCGGCACCTTCCATGTTTTCACATATCCCCTTGTAGTGCGAACAAAGAATATCTCCTCTTTTTTTTGTTCCGCTAACGCCACATACAGTGAGAAATAATCCACGTTTGACAATTATTTTTTCTTTATTTAGCAGTGATTCTGCCCTGTCAAGCAGCTCAGAATCCAATTCGTAAACCGCACGCTGCACGAGGTGTTCTGCCAGCGGTTCCATTCGATCTGGATAGCAAATACCAAAATCACCAAAGAGTTCTGCTTCTGCAAGGCAAACATCCATAAGCACAGCCTTATCCCCAGGCTCTAAAAGATACGCTCCACCAACACCAAAATTCAACACACCTCGAATTGAATCTTTCTTTCCATAGCGCTCAAGAAATATTCCCATATTTAACGCAGTTTCCACCATGCCCACTCCAGTGACCAAGGCAATCCACTCAGCCTGGTCAGGAGAAAGACTCTCACGAAGCGCCTGCATTTCAAATTCTGTTGCACAAACTACGAGGAACATGGTAGGTAGACGGATTTTGTGTTTTGTTTTACTTTTGAAAAGAAGCCCTTTTCCTTTTGTTCTTTTGTTCTTTTGTTCTTATATCACCACTATCTAATTCTGTAAAATCAAATTATCATGCGACAGGAATTCTCACTTCAGTCTTATAACTACACCCTTCCCCCCGAAAATATTGCCCAGCACCCGGCAGACGCAAGAGAGAACTCACGACTCCTGGTGTTAAACAAGCACAGCGTAAAACGTGAACATGTTCGATTTCATAACATTATTGATTTGCTGAACCGGGGAGATCTTTTAGTAATAAACAATACAAAGGTTTTCCCCGCACGCCTGTTCGGGAGAAAGGAAAGTGGCGGAAAAGTAGAAGTATTTCTGCTCTCTTATCCAGTGGAACTCAAATCAGAAAAAAAACTGCAACATGCAGAAGTTACAACATTGATTAAAAGCTCAAAACGCCCTAAACCCGGTTCCTTCATTGCTCTCGGACCTGACTTGCAGGCAGAGATATTAGAGATTTTCCCCGACGGAAAAGTCAAGATCAAGCTGATTTACTCACACGAAAACCAACTCGTTGACATTCTGGAAAAACACGGTCAGGTTCCCCTTCCGCCATATATAAATAGAAAATCAGGCATTACCGAAGCAGACCGCGAACGATACCAAACGGTCTACGCACAAAACACCGGAGCTGTGGCTGCCCCGACTGCCGGCCTCCATTTCACTAAAAAACTTCTCAGTGATATTCGGCGTAAAGGTATAGACACAACCCAAATAACTCTCCATGTTGGACATGGCACTTTTGCTCCTGTCCGATGCGGTGACATCCGGGAACATACTATTCACCAAGAGTACGTTTCCGTCTCTGCTGAAAGCAGCGAAAAGATCAATGCGGTAAAAAAATCTGGAGGAAAAATATGGGCAGTGGGAACCACCACAGTACGAACCATTGAATTCATGTCCGACGAAAAGGGACAAGTACGAACAGGAGACGACTGGTGCGGGCTCTATATCACACCTGGTTACAGGTTCAAAGTGGTGGATAACCTTATCACAAACTTTCATCTCCCCGAGTCTTCGCTGCTTTTTTTAGTCTCGGCTCTTTGTGGAAGAAAGGCACTTCTTGAAAGCTATAAAGAAGCGATTTCCATGGGATACCGTTTTTATTCCTATGGCGATGCCATGGTTATATGTGGATAATAAGGCTGGTTTACTGATCCTCGAATACTTTAGCTTTTCTGATAATTAATCTGTTTTTACGGATAAGCGACGAGTTACCACCAGCCAGACTGTTAGACTTCGCTGCCAAAGACTGCGCCTGCTGATAGAGATTTTGCAGCAATCTTACGGCAGCCAACTGCGACCATAAAGTCGGCTCTTTAGGGACAATACGTAAACCTCGTTCGAGCGTTTGCGCTGCTATATCTAATTTCCCTTCACTAACAAGTCGATCCGCCTGATGTCCAATATCCACTACGATGGGATTTTGTTTTGAAAAAACAGTGCGCTCCAAGCCCCCTCTGCTATCTACCTGTTCAATTTGCTTGCCAATTTCTCTGGGGGGGGGCTCTTGCCTTTCACGATAAGGTGTGGCCGTTTGCTGCCTGACAGGAGCACAAGCCTGCATTATCAGCAACAGGCACAAACCAAGAAAAAAATATAAGGACAGCGTTTTTGGCATCATTGGAAAATCCTGAGAAATTTTTGTACACCTTCCCGAAGAGTCTGCTTAACACTTTTGTTCTGCTGAGTTTCTCCGGATCGATTTTGTTTTGAAGACTCGCATGCAATAACTGGTGGCAGCACACCGCCACGAACAAAAGGAAGCAATTCCCCCTGTTGACACTGGTCACTGAAGAGCTGCCCCGTTTGAATATCTGAATGGTAAAAATCTATATTTTCCGGAGGGCGTAAATCAAGAGAAGTCGTTTTGATTTCTTTCATAATTTCTGCCCAGATACGCATCGCACCTGTTGAACCTGTAAGCCCTGTGGATTTGTTGTCATCACGACCAACCCAGGCCACTGCAACATGGGATGCACTAAATCCTGCAAACCACGAATCTCTAAGCTCATTTGTGGTACCGGTTTTTCCGGCCACAGATACTCCTGGTGGAAGTAACTGCTGTATTCTTCGCCCTGTTCCTCTCCTGGTCACCTCTTGTAGGGCAGTATTCAGGCAGAATACTGCAGCTGGTTCAGCCACCTGCTCTACCGTTAATGGATAGCGTTGCAATAATTTATTCTTCCTGTCTGTCACTGCAAGTATGGTTCGTAGAGGAGTTTTGTACCCCCCGGCGGCTATGGACTGATACATCTGCAGAACGGAAACAGGAGGAAGTTCAACAGCACCAAGCAGTAACGAAGGATACGCTTGCATGGTCTTTTCTATGCCTAACTGATGGAGAGTGTCAATGACAGAATCAAGACCGAGTTCCATACCAAGTTGAACGCTAGCAACGTTTAGAGAATCAACCAGGGCCTGTATAAGTGGAACGGAACCGTGGAATTTTTTATCATAATTTTGCGGTTGCCAGTCCTCTCCCACTAAAGAGATGCTAAGTGGAGTGTCATTGAGGAGAGTCAACAAATTGTATGTATCAGGAATATTAAGTGCATTCAGATATATAGCTGGCTTAATAACCGATCCTACCGGGCGTTCCATGTCCAACGCACGATTAAAACCGTCTTTCCCAGAAAAACGATCACCGACAACAGCCAAAACTTCCCCCTGATCCACCGAGCTAAGCACAAAAGCACCCTGTAATGTCGCCTCGGGAAGATTACGTTCCTTTTCTATTTTGGTAAGTATCTTTTGTATACTTTTTTCGGCCTGCTCCTGGTAAATTGGGTCAAATGTCGTGAAGATGCTAAGGCCTTCGCTTTGTAAATCTTCATTCCGATAATCACGTTTCAGCTGATTGCGAACAAGTTGAACAAATGCCGGATAAGGTGTTAGTCCAGAAGGAATGCGTTTACTGACGCCAAGAGATTTTTCTTTCAGAATATCAATCTCTTCAAGTGGCACCAATCCGGCCTGAGCCATTTTTCCAAGAATCATATCTCGTCGGAGCTTAGCGCGATCCGGATGTTTTCTAGGATTGTAAAAAGAGGCACCTTTAGCGATGCCTACCAGCAGAGCAATCTGTTCTGGAGCAAGCTCATCTATGTTTCGCTGAAAATAAAACCTGCTCGCTTTTGCGAATCCATGAATAGCCCTCCCACCATCCTGACCAAGATAAATTTCATTGAGATAGGCTTCTAAAATTTCATCTTTCTGGTAATGATATTCAAGAAGAAGAGACATCAGGGCTTCGTTAACTTTTCTTTGAATGTTCTTCTCGCTGGTGAGAAAAAAATTCTTCACCAGCTGCTGGGTAAGAGTGCTCCCCCCCTGTACAGTTCTGCCAGCTTTAATATTCGCAACCAGTGCGCGGAGGATGGCTGACGGACGAAGTCCAAAATGACGATAAAACTCTCTGTCTTCTATCAACAAAAGAGTTTCTCCGAGCAAAGGCGGAGTGTCTTCAAGACGAACAAGAAGACGATCCTCATTATCATTAGGATAGATGGACGCAATAAGCAGAGGTTCCAGACGAAACAGAGAAAGCTGTTTGACACCACCTGCGCTGGTCAAGGAGGAAACATGTGTATCCTGGAAACTAACTTTAATTACAGCAGCCTCTTGCCTATCATTTGAAAAACGAATCTCTCTGCTGAAAATAGTAACTGTGTTGCCGACTATTGAATACTCACCCGATTTTTTCGGGCGCTCTGTTTCGATATAGTGCAGTAAATTGAGTTCCTGACGCAACTGCCTTAGCGAAAGTTCCCTGCCAATATATAACTCCAGAGGCCGGCCGTAAATTCGAGCAGGCAACTCCCATCGTCTCCCCTCAAAGCGTGTGGTAATAAGAGTATCTAGTCGATTTATGCTCCGCCAAAGAGTATAGCTTCCAAGGACAAGAATAAAAAGCAGTAAGATGAGGAGAAGTTTTTTCATGAATAAAATTTTGATATCATCAGAGTACTTATAGGAGACGAATAAACAATAGCCTTACAAAAAAACAGCTTAATGATTTTATGACTTACTGTCAATTAAGGAGGACTTTATGGGACGGTGCAACCATCAGAAATGGCTGACCAGAGCGAAAGAAACGGCGGGGTGCGAGGGTTCCAGGAGAACCCTCTGGTAGCATTTACGAATTCGCAGCAGCACAAG
>CAMZKT010000047.1 GCA_947311435.1 uncultured Desulfocapsa sp. | reverse complement strand
AGAGAGGGCTGCGAATAAACCCATCATAGCTTTAATGCTTGTTTACTTTACCAAGTCGGTAATTCCACCGCTGGGATAATCAGACCGAAACATGCCGGTATTTTGTAATATAAAGAGACTGACAACAGGGGGGCAGGAAGCAGCCAAAAAAATTCTTGAATTGGATCCGGAAGCAAAGTTAATAGTCGCAAGCGGCTATTCAACAGATCCTATCATGGCTAATTATCGGGAATATGGATTTTCCGCAGCCATCGCTAAACCGTTTGACCTCACAGGATTGAAGAAGGCTGTTCATACAGCCTTGACCCCCTGTTCCCCATCATAACGGGGTGTATTATCTTCGCTCTTTTCGTTGAAAATTTGCCTTGCGTTTTCCTTTGTACCTTTTGGCGGCAGGTACCGCTTTTGCGACTTCAATAGATACAGTCTTTCCATTTATCTCCGCTTGTTGAAAAGCATTGAGGACTTGCGAGGTGTAGCGACTATCCACCTCCAGGGTAGCGGAATTTCTTAGAATATCTATACGCCCGATCTTTATCCTGCCCACGTTCTCGATTTCATTTATTTTTCCGATCAAGCCCTGAGGAATGATTCCCTGCCGTCTTCCCACATTGAGGCTGAATGTAGTATATTTCTGTCTGGGGTGCGAGTCACGGAAAGCGTCCTTTTTTGTTCTATTTCTTCCCGTTCTGCCGTGGGGGAGATCTGAAGCATTGAGGTCAGGGGCGTTTTTATAATATTCAAGAAAGCGATTGAATTCGAGGGAAAGAAAACGTTTTATGAGGTCATCTCGGTCAAGGTGATCCAGTTTAGCTGAAATCTCATCGTACAATGGGGAAATCTGTTCTTCGTTTACGCAGGCATTTGTTACTTCATCAAGAAGGTTTATCAGTTGTTTCGAGCAGATCTGTGGGCCCGTTGGAACCAGACATTGAATAAATTGTTTATTAATTTTCTTCTCGATGAGTTTCAGCTTGTACTGCTCATTTCCTGCAAGGATAACGATGGATGTTCCTTTACGCCCAGCTCGCCCGGTACGGCCACTTCTATGAGTATAGGCAGCTGGTTCATCTGGAAGGTTGTAATTAATGACATGGCTTAAATCAGTTACATCCAGTCCACGGGCGGCAACATCAGTGGCAACTAGAATTTGGATATTTTTACAACGAAATCTTCCCATTACCTGATCCCGTTGAGCCTGGGACAAGTCGCCATGCAAGGAATCTGCATTGTACCCATCCTGAATAAGTTTATTTGCAACTTCATGGGTTTCGCGTCTTGTTCTGCAAAAAATAATTGAGTAAATCCCAGGGTTATTATCCACTATTCGTTTGAGTGCGGGATATCTGTTTCGCGGATGAATGAGGTAATATTCATGCCTGACATTTTCAGCACCACTGTTTTTGGTTCCAATGGTTAGCTCCACCGGATTTCTCATGTACTTTTTTGCTATCATTGCAACTTCTTTAGGCATGGTTGCGGAAAAAAGAAGTGTATTTTTTTTCTCAGGGGTATGACTCAGAATCTCTGTCAGGTCATCTTTAAACCCCATTTGCAGCATTTCGTCCGCTTCATCAAAAACAACAGTATTGATATGTGAGAGATCAATTGCTTTGCGCTTTAATAAATCTTTTAAGCGACCGGGAGTTGCAACGACTATCTGAACTCCTTTGCGGAGTTTGTTGATCTGCTGGTCAATGCGCGTGCCTCCATATACGGGGAGGATGGACAGTTTTGGAATGAATTTTGACAGTCCGGCAAGATCTTTGGCCACCTGGATACAAAGTTCACGGGTTGGGCATAGAACCAGTCCTTGTGTATGTCTTTTAGAAGGGCTTGCCCAGTGAATGAGAGGTATTCCGAAAGCAGCAGTTTTTCCTGTTCCAGTTTGAGCAAGGCTGACGAGATCAACCCGTTCTTTGAGCATCAGGGGGATTACTTTTTCCTGAACAGGAGTTGGCTGTGTGAATCCCAGTTCCGCTATACCTTTAAGGAGAGTGTCGTTAATGCCAAGATCTTTGAATGATGTCATAATTGTTGTCCATCCTGATATTTACAAAGTGCTTCAATAAAAAAACTGTGCAATCCTTATCAGGAAAGGTGCACAGTTAGAGGAGTTGTGTCATAAATGTGAGTTGGCAATTCAACCAATCATGCTTGTACTGTAGGTGGTATCGCGAATAAAGCAAGTCATTTTTTAGGCTGATACAAAATGCAAAGAGAGATTATCGGCTGAATCTTTCGCTGATTTTAGAGGTGACTGAAGTCAGTTCCTGTAATTTCATCATATGGAGAAGGGTTCCATAAAGTACTGCGGCAAAGGCAATTATAGCAGCAAGGACAAAACATGCCTGCAAAAGTCCTCCATTGAGTTGAGCCATAAAAAAACTTCTGCTCCAGAGGAGAAGAAATGCCATGGCTGATCCTGCAATGGCAATTTTGGAGAGTGCTTTGAATAGGTACCTGATAGAGTACCCGCCTGTCTTAATATACAAAACGATACTCAGAAAAAGAAAATTAAGCATCATTGAGCAGGAAGTGGAAAGAGCAATGGCCAGGTATTGAAAATGATCAATGGAGAAACTTATTATAAGGAGATTTGTTCCAACGGCTATAAATGCGGCAATCAGTGGATACTTGGTGTCTTCCAGGGCGTAGAAAACAGGAACCATAATCTTGTTTGCTGAATACGCAAAAAGTCCGGTGGCATATAGGATAAGAATGTGAGCTGTTGCACTGGTATCGGAAGCTGTAAAAGCACCTCGCTCAAAGATAATTCGAATAATGGGTTCGGCAAGAAGCATAAGCCCAATTGAGGCTGGTATTGTAAGACTGAAGACCATGGTCAGCGATGATACCAGTGTCTCCTTCATGCCTTCCATATCTTTTTTTGCTGCATGTCTGGCAAGAACCGGCATGGCTGCGATGGAGAGGGCAACGCCAAAAATACCAATGGGGAGTTGCACAAGACGAAAGGCATAGTTAAGCCAGGAAACAGAACCTTCGATACAGGATGAAGCAAAATTGGTATTAATAAAGATGTTTAACTGTGTTGGTGAAAGGCCAATGATTGCAGGAATCATGAGGGTTATGATGCGCCGTAATCCAGAGTCCTTTATGTTCAGATGGGGAGTAAATTTGAAACCGCATTTTAGGAGGGTAGGGAACTGCATCAGGAGCTGAAGTGTCCCGCCGATTAAAGTACCAATTGCCATACCGATAATAGCCGGGTGACCAAATTTGGGAAGAATAAACGCAAGGCTCACTCCACCGATAATAGACCCAAGGTTAAAGAAGGTAGAAGCCATGGCCGGTACAAAAAATTTCCCCTTGGAGTTCAGGATGCCCATAACAACAGCAGAAAGGGAAATGACCACCAGGAATGGGAGCATAATCATGGTAAGCAGGGTAGTCAGTTCAGTTTTCCCATTCACTGCTGAAAAGTGAGATGCCAGGAGGTTCACCAGGTGTTCTGAAAAAAACATCCCGGTAAGAGTGAGTAAGGAGAGAAAAACACCAAAAAAGACAAGCACATTAGAGGCTAGTTGCCAGGTCTCTTCTTTGCTGCGATTAGTGTCATAGTCTGTGAACACTGTAATAAAGGCTGCCGACAAGGCTCCCTCTGCAAAAAGATCTCTAAGCAGGTTAGGAATACGAAAAGCCACGACAAAGGCGTCATATGCCATTCCTGCACCGAACATTCCGGCGAAAATCTGTTCTCGCACCAGCCCGAGAACACGACTGCACATTACTGCGATGGAGACAGTGGCAGCAGATTTTGCGATTTTGCCACTCTGTTTTGCTTTACTTTTCACGTGTTATAAAAAAATTAAGGTGAGCGGAGAATATCCTGAAATACTATGTTTCTCAATATTTCGGAATTTTAATGATTTATATTTTGAACCTTAAATTGAAATTGATCCGAATTACCAAATCAATTAGGTGATAATACAGTTTTTTCATCTCCACTGCCATATAAAGTAGGGTGGTTTGTAATTAGCTGTAAGTATAGTGTTTGTCATAAGCTCCCCATGTGTGGCAACTGATTTTAATTTTAAATTTTTGGTAGTTATTTGTCCGGATGAAGAGTGGCTGTTAGCTTAATATTTACTGTGATGAATGGAACATCCTTGACTTTCAAGGGAATTATTGAATATATGAATGATTGTTGCTCTCGTAAAACCCAAATTTGGCACTGTTTTTTTTGTAAGACGTAATCTTCAAGGAGGTTTGCATGCAGGATATCAGTAAGATAAGAAACATCGCGATCATTGGACATGGAAATTGTGGAAAGACTTCTTTGGCCGAAGCCATGCTGTATACGGCCGGGAAGATTAACCGTCTAGGCAAGGTAGATGATGGCAGTACCACTCTTGATTTTGAAGATGAAGAAGTACAGCGTAATATTTCAATCAACACCTCCTTTCACAATTATACCTGGAAAAAACACGATGTATATCTCCTGGACACTCCAGGAGATGATAATTTTCTCAATGAAACCAGTGTGGCAACCCAAATCGCTGACGCTGCAGTTTTTATCGTCGGAGCCGTTCTGGGTGTAAAGGGCCAGACAATCAAGTTTGCCGATTTTATAGCTGAGCAATCGCTGCCGTCCCTCATATTGATTAACAAGCTTGATCGTGAACGTGCTGATTTCTATCGTACCATTAGTCAGATAAAAGATTCCCTGCCATTAACTCCTGTGGTCTTACATCTTCCCATTGGAGAAGAAGAAAACTTTAAGGGTTTTGTTGATGTGATGAGCGGTAAGGCCTGGCTCTTTGATGAAAAAGGCGGTGGCGGCGTAACTGAGGCTGAAATTCCCGACGATTTGGTAGGAAATGTTACACGGTATCGTGAAGCTTTGATGGAAAATGTCGCGGAAACAGATGATGATCTTATTGAGAAATTCCTTGAAGATGGTGAACTGTCAACAGAGGATCTTACAGCCGGTTTGAAAGAAGGCGTTGCCAGGGGAAGTATTGTTCCGGTTTGTGTAGGGGCGGCAACGAATAACTTCGGGACATCATCACTTCTTGACATGATAAACGATATTCTGCCATCTCCTTCTGACAGACCCCCAAAAGTGGGCGTTGATCCCGCGGGAGAACCTGTTGAGCGAATGGTGTCAGCGGATGGAAAATTTTCAGCCCAGGTATTTAAAACCATGGCTGACCCATACGCAGGACGATTAACCATATTCAGAATATACTCAGGCACCCTTTCCGGAGATACTTTTTATAATGCCAATAAAGAGACGGAAGAACGGTTCGGGCATCTTTTTATTCCGGAAGGAAAGGAACAGAGACAAGTTGAGAGCGCCGGACCAGGCATGATAGTAGCCGTTGCAAAACTCAAAGAGACAACAACTGGCGATACTCTATGTGACGAATCTGCCCCAATCATATACGATCCACTTGACGTCATGTCTCCGGTTATTTCGTTTGCCATTTCTGCAGAACAGGGGGATGAGGAAAAGCTGTTCTCTTCCATTACCCGAATGCTTGATGAAGATCTTACCTTGAGGTTGTCAAGAGAAGCCCAGACAGGGGAGGTGCTTATTTCCGGCATGGGGAAGGTACACCTGGAGGTTGTTGGGGCACGTATTAACAGGAAGTTTGGGGTGCAGATGGATCTAAGCGTTCCCAAAATTCCATACAAGGAAACCATTCGTGGTTCTGCAACGGTCCAGGGGAAACATAAAAAGCAGAGTGGAGGCCGTGGTCAATATGGAGATTGTACAATAGAGATCAGCCCAAACCCAGGTAAAGGATTTGAGTTTGAGGATAAAATTGTTGGGGGTGTTATTCCTCAACAGTATCGACCAGCGGTTGAGAAAGGAATCGTTGAAGCCATGGAAAAAGGTGTACTTGCGGGTTATCCTGTGGTTGATATAAAAGTCACCCTTATTGATGGCTCTTTTCACAACGTTGATTCTTCTGAAATGGCTTTTAAGATCGCAGGTTCTCTGGCCTTTAAAAAAGGGGCACAGGACGCCGGTCTCGTTTTACTGGAACCATACGTCGATATGACCATAATGGTTGGCAAGGACCATGTGGGTGACATAATGGGAGACTTAAATGCCAGGCGTGGAAAAGTCATGGGCATGGATGCTGCAAATGGTCGTGAGGTGATAAATGCTCAGGTTCCTCGATCAGAGGTTCTCCTTTATGCAGCTGACCTGACAGCAATGACAGGTGGGCTTGGAAAGTTTAGCCTGGAATTTTCTCATTATGAAGAGGTTCCTGCCCAGATCGCGGATAAAATTGTAGCGGCTCGGACGGCTCAATAGGGAAGTATAAAAACAATATGAACCCTGGAAGAATAAGCATGTTTTCATTTGGTGTACTTACCATGAGTGATAAAGGCGCGCGTGGTGAACGTGTAGACACCAGTGGCCCTTACCTTCTTAAGACACTGAAGGGTTTAGGATACGAGCAAAAAGCCTACGCGATTGTTCCAGATCGTGTCGAGACCATAAAGAACACGCTTATCTCCTGGGTGGATATTGAAGAAATAGACCTGATTATCACCACTGGTGGTACGGGGGTTGCTCCTACAGATGTAACACCGGAAGCCATGGATGATGTGCTTGAAAAGGAGCTTCCGGGAATGGCGGAGGCCATGCGTGCTGAAAGTTTGAAGAAGACTCCCCATGCTGTACTCTCTCGTGGTCGTGCTGGTATTCGTGGCAACTCCCTGATTATCAATCTTCCGGGAAGCGAAAAAGCAGCTCGAGAGAATATAGCTGTATTACTGCCCTGTCTTGTTCATGCGCTTGATAAAATACAGGGTGGCACAAGCGACTGTGGTGTTGGCGTACAGGAAACAGATAACCGAAAATAGAACAAACGAGTTTCCCCTCCTCGCGAATAGCTGATTGTGTTTTAAACCCGCCCTCCCACGCCTTTAAACTTTTCAACAAAAGCCGCAATCTCTTGGGAAACAGTTGTCTTTAAAATGATATATTGCGGATTTAACGGACTCATTTTAGGTAAGATGGTATTAACCCAACTTTGCGAGATAAAATCCCATAAGTCTCCTATGTGACCGATTATCCGTGGAGGCACCATCTACATATACAATACTATCAGTAGTGTAAGTGCCATTCTCGACAGACCCGGATTTAAAAAGGAGTTGCAGTTTTTATCGTGGTCTGTCTCTTATTATCTAGTTATTATCTAAACCAATGGCCAAGCTAAATTCTCCTTCTTCTTTTATTTCTTATCAGGAAAATGGTGAGATTTAAGCTGTTCATACATGGCTTTCCCTAAACCAATACCATTCCCCTCAGCAGTAATTTTCGCCATCTCAAAATCGAGCATCTCACGGTAAATGGTACTGGACATATCTTTTTTAAATAAGCCTGAGTCAGGAACGCTTTTCCGCATGGTTTTATACAATTCATTCACATATATAGCTTCAAACTCCCGACAGGATTTGCGCAGTGAGAGTAGCTTTTGTTCCTTAGGATCTGTTGCATCGTTTTTTATATTACTGACATTTTGTATTGCCCTGGGATCCACTGCTGAAATGTCCATAATGGTAAACTCCTTTGAAAAAATCTGTGTCTTGATATCTGATCTATTCAGGAGCACTTCATCTACGTCTATTTGAACATTCGCAAGTAACATCAGTACGAATCGAATGTCCAAATGAACGAATATGGGGGATTCCTAAACGGTTACAGTACGGTGGATTGGCTTAATTCGGATGTCACCTGAAGCAATCCTGATTTTTTTATCAAGAGAATAACAGGGTATCGTTTGTCTACCTATAGTACTATAAGCTCTCCTTGCATTGCTCCTGCCACTTTAATGGCTTGGAATATAGCAATTAGATCTCTTGGCGTTGCACCAATGGCGTTCAAAGCTTCAGCGACCTCACCAATTGATACTCCTTCTTTAACGACCATTAATTCTCCATCATCTTCAACGACATCAAGCTGAGTGTCGGGGGATGTTACTGTTTCTCCTTGTTGTGCTAAAGGGTTTGGTTGCGAAACAGTAACATTTTCCCTGATAATTAATGAAAGATTCCCATGAGATACTGCGACGGTAGAAAGTCGGACATTTTCCCCCATTACTATTGTTCCGGTACGCTCATTCACAACAACTCTTGCGTTGGCATCGGTATCAATTTGCATTCCTTCAATTGATGCAACAAATTGAACTTTATTTTGAAGATATTTCTCAGGGATTACTACTTTAATCGTTGCTGAATCTATCGGGAAAGCTGTACCTGCACCGTATTGATTATTTATGATATCACTCATATTCGACGCAGTTGTAAAATCTGCACTGCGGAGACTGTACGCAAGGGTTCCATTAGCGGCAAATACTCCAGGAGGTTTTCTTTCAATGATAGCACCACTTGTGATCCGTCCAACGGTGGGGTGGTTTTTCTGAGCCTTTGCAGCTTTTCCACCAAATGAAAAGGCACCAATGGTCAAAGGGCCTTGAGCCACTGCATATACTTTTCCGTCTGGACCCTTTAACTGAGTCATAAGAAGGTTTCCTCCTGCAAGACTTTTAGCGTCTCCTATGGATGAGACCTGAACATCAATGGTGGAGCCTGGTTTGCCGAAAGGAGGCAATGAAGCGGACACCATAACCGCTGCCACATTCTTTACCTTGATTTTATCAAATTCCTTTGGGTTTATTGTGATCCCTTGACGAACCAGCATGTTGTAGAGGGCCTGCCTCGTAAAAAGAACTTTCTTTAGGTCATCACCAGTTCCGGCAAGACCGGTAACCAAACCGTATCCTACCAATTGGTTGTTCCGAACTCCACGAAGCTCTGCAATATCTTTGATCCTGGCAGCGCTACTATCAGAACACGTAACAAACAAAACGAAAAAACCCATTACTGCTATAACTATCCGATTGACGTTCATTGAAACACTCATTTAGAATGGCCACACATTATCAAGTGCACGCATCAGCCAACCTGGCTTCTGTTTGTCGCTGATGGCACCTTTACCGGTATATGATATTTTTGCATTTAATACATGTTTTGAATCGACTGTATTGTTTGCCATAATATCGACAGGTCGGATTATTCCAGTCATGTATATCACTTGAGTTTCATTGTTTACTCTGACTTCTTTTCCGCCCCTGATTTTGAGATTCCCGTTGGGGTAAATATCAACCACCTGCGCTGTGAGAGAGGCAATAAGATCCTCTTTCCTTACAGTGGTACCAGCACCTGCAAACTTGTTGGCAAACGTGGCTTCAACAAGGTTTTTTATATCTAT
Source organism: uncultured Desulfocapsa sp. (assembly GCA_947311435.1). Lineage (GTDB taxonomy): Bacteria > Desulfobacterota > Desulfobulbia > Desulfobulbales > Desulfocapsaceae > Desulfocapsa. Next base: position 40,027 of record CAMZKT010000047.1, on the reverse strand, counting down.
TTCAGGATTATCTACAAGCCATTTTGATTTTTCCAGGCCAAACAAATGCGGAATTCCTGCAGTCATACTGGATGATCTGTCAGTTGAAGTGGATGCTGATTTGCTGGCACTGGCTTTTTCTGAGATGGTAATTGTAACAATGTCCCCAATGGTTCTTGCTTTGAGGTCAGCGTAAAGGGAATGTTGTTCACCCGGCCAGAGTGAACCATCAGTTCGTTCTGCTTGTTGTAGAATCTGTATTTCCTCTAAAGGCTCTGGAAGGGGAACAACTGGTTCATTTCTCGAGGCACATGAACTGATAAGTAATCCTGTGAGGAGTAAGGTTATAGAATTTTTCATTTCAGATTTGTACCTCCACTATTCCAGGTGCAAGAACTTTACAGTAAATAGTTTTTTTCGAACCAGTGTTCGTTACCCGAATTATTTGATCTTGTTTTCCGTTCATGGCAGAAATACCCTTGGCACTAAGGTACAGCCCATTGTGGTTTATAAGAATTTTAACAAGTTGTCCCTTTCTTATTAAAGGAGGGAAGTCTATTGAGCTCAGATCAAGAACAGTTCCGGACCGAAGATTCCTTGTGAGTCTTTTGCCAAGCACCTCACGAAGATCTGTGCAGGGAGAACGTAATTTCCCTAAATCTTTAATTCTCAACTGAACCATGTTGGGTGTCAGGATTGTTCCCCGTTTAACATTGTGAGTGAGGATTGCCACGGGAGCCATGGCTTTCAAAGTACCTCGGATGGAAATGTTTTTTATAGTTTTTCCATTAACCTTGTAAATTAAAGTTATTCTCCGGCTACCGATCACTTCAGGATTACTTGGGATAACATCAATTTCAAGTTTCCCAACCGGGATTGTAAATGGAAGAGGTAATTCCCGTGGGGAAAAACTGTATTCTGCCATAGGAAGATCAACACCTTTAGCAAGTAAGTAGTCATCAATAACAGCCTCGATATCATTGGCGGTCACAGGAATACCTGTTCGGGTAACCCGAGTGGATGGGGATCCGACCAATTGAACTTCAGTGCTGTTTGATTTTTCTAACTCTCTTGTGATTTTCCTCTGAATCTTATTTCTGCTGATGCTAAGGCTCTCCCCGGCTTTTGGTGCAATAGCAATGCGTTTACTCGCAAGAGCTTTGACCAGCAAAGAGTCTTCATCAAACTCTGCAACATCTGCAAGTAAAATATGAGTTCCAGTTATTTCAGCTTCTTTGTTGAAGCTGATAGTAAGTGCGAAACAGGAACCTTGCAAATACTGAAGGACACAGAACACCAACAGGAGGAATCTACACATCATTTACACCATGTTGTTTGTGGTTTGCATCATTTCATCGGACGTCTGGATGGTCTTTGAGTTGATTTCATAAGCACGTTGAGTCGTAATCATTGTAGCCATTTCTTCTACAATATTAACATTTGATCCTTCAAGAAAATTTTGAAGTAAAAGACCGTAGCCGTCGTCCCCTGGAGTACCAGTCTGAGGGGTTCCTGAAGCATCGGTATCTCTGAACAGGTTTCTTCCAATAGCAAGTAAACCCCCTTTGTTTGTAAAATTAACCGTTTCAAACGTGCCAATCTCAGTACTTTCAGTATCGTCTCCGATCAATACACTTACAACACCTGTTTCACTGATGGTTATCTGCTTGGAGCCATCGGGAATGGTCATGGCAGGAAGAATGGGATAGCCCTCGGAGGAGGTTACACGGCCATCACTATCTCGTTTAAGTGCTCCTGATCGTGTGTAGGCTGTTTCTCCATTTGGGAGCTCAATTTGTAAAAATCCTGCACCCTCTATTGCAACATCAAGTTCATTCCCTGTTTGGATGAGATCACCTTGAGTGAAAAGTTTCTGCACTGCTGCAGGCCTAACTCCAAGTCCTACCTGAATTCCGGTGGGAGACTCGGTGTCAACGGAGGTTTGCGAACCTGGTACACGCATAACCTGATACATAAGGTCCTGAAAATCCGCACGGCTCTTTTTAAAGCCGGTGGTTGAGGTGTTCGCCAGATTGTTTGCTATGACATCCAGGCTTAACTGCTGTGCATTCATGCCGGTGGTACCGGTCCAAAGTGATCGTATCATGAGTGTCCTTTTGTTGTTTTCTAGTGGTTCGGGTTAGCCGACTGTTCCAAGCTCATCCTGTTTCTGTCCAAGTGAGGAGTAGGCTTTTATTACTTTCTGGTAGCTTTCGAATGTTCGATTGCTTTCGATCATCAAGGCCATTTCTTCTGTGATATTAACATTTGCCAATTCAAGACTGCCAACGGATACACTGGGTATATCAGTGGGGATTTCCTGGCCACCTTCCTGCAGGGAATACATGGTACCTGGTTCACGTTTAAGCGTGCTGGGATCATCGATGGTGTAAACTGCAATGTTCCCGATAACATTTCTTCCTCCTTCAAGGGAAAGTATTGAAATCTCACCAAGATTGTTTATAGAAATCCTTGACGTATCTCTATCCGGAATAATAATAGGAGCATTACCAGTGTCGAGCACGGGCATATTGTTGCCGGTTAAGAGTGTCCCGTCTCTATCTGTGTGAAAATCCCCTCGTCTAGTGTACAAGACTCCTTCTGGGCCTTGAACTTTAAAAAAACCTTCTCCATGTATGGCCAGGTCCAATGTGTTTCCTGTTTCTCTGATGGGACCCGCTGTAAACTCTGTAAAATTCTCTTTGACCCGGCTGTAATTAATCCCCTTAGCCTGTGCCGTTTGCTGTTCCCCACGTAAAAGAGATTCGAAGCTCATTCTGGTTTTCTTATAGCCTACAGTGTTTACGTTGGCTATATTTGAAGAAATATTAGCAAGCCTCTGTTCTCGGGATATTGCTCCTGCTAGTGCGCTGTATTTTCCGGATCCCATATCTTTCTTTTAGTGTGTTGTGGAGAGATTGTTAATTAGACTCAGTAATAGTTTTGCCTTCTGTTGTATCGGCCTATTCTCACTGAATCTTTAGTCGGTGCTTCCAGGAGATGAAGAGTCCATCGCGCTCTTCATGGATCCACAAAGGCTGTCAAGTTTAAGGAGTTGATTAAGCTCTATTTGGGACATTCCTAGTGCAGAAGATATCTCAGCCACGGTCATTCCTGAGCGAAACATACTTGTGGCGTAGCCATATCTTTCAGGAGGACGTTGAGGGGCCCTCTGATGAACAAAACCAGATCTGTGTTTTTGAAGTTCTGTCGTGACTTCAGCATGTTTAAGATTCTTCTGGAAATTCTCATCTCGCTCCCTCTTTTCACATACCTTTTGAAGCTTCGTTTGTAATTCATGGAGACTTTTTGATTGTTCCAGGATAAAAGCGTTTTGTTTTTCAGTACGCTTTCTTAATACTAACGCTCTCCAGAATATCAAAATACTCAGCAGGAGCGTCAAAACTGTCAATGATGTATTTCGATCAACCAGGAAAGCGCTTTGCTTGAGGAGTTGTATCACGTTTTCAATCAAGATCTTTTTTAACCTTCGTTTTCAGTTTAATCAGTGCCTGACTATGGAGTTGTGAGACGCGTCCCTCGGAAACCTGTATGACTTCTGCTATTTCCTTCTGGGTGAGTTCTTCGTAGTAATATAGTGAGATTACAAGTTTTTCTTTTTCAGACAGCTGGTCAAGTACCTCTGCAATAATATGAGTAAGCTCGTGCTGTTCAAGAACATTTACAGGGGATGAATTTAACTTATGGTCAATGAGTGCATCCTGAAATGAATTTCCACTTTCAGAGTGGTCAAGCGTTTCGTTCAGACTGACACAACCAAGGTGACTGACCTGACCCAACATCTCCTGATATTCTTCAAGGGACATTTCAAGTGCATTCGCCATTTCCTGTTCATCGGGAAATCGACCAAGCTTGCGTTCAAGCTCCACCATGCATCTGTTTATGGAGTTCTGTTTTTCCCTGAGAGATCGAGAAAACCAGTCAAGTTTACGCATTTCATCAAGTATGGCACCACGGATTCTATATTCTGCAAAAGTTTTAAACTTGATCTTTTTCTCAGGCTGAAACTTGTTTGCCGCATCAATAAGCCCCATCATACCGGCGCTTCGCATATCGTCACGGTTCATAAAAGCCGGAACCTGGGTAACCATCCGTCCTGCTATTATATCAACGAGGTCGATATTCTCAGTTATTAGTGGTGTCCGATCCTCCGGGAGTTGGTGTGGAATGTACGGCATATTTTATCCTTTTCCTCCCATATCAAGAAGCCTTCTCCAGAAGAACTGAACCCCTCCTTTGGGTGAGCTTACCGCCTGTTCTGAACAAATGGTCGCAGCAAGCGCTTCAAAGGCCGTAGATATTTTTGAGGAGGGATGCAGGTCAACAATCACTCGCTGTTTCCTGATGGCATCCGTCATCTGTTTGTCTGCGGGGATGGAACCAAGAAAATCGATGGAAATCTCAAGATAACGATTTGAAACCATGGTCAGTTTACGGTATACGTCGAGCGCTTCATTTTCATTTCGCACCTGATTGACGACAAGATTAAATCGTTTTTCGTGGTATTGGGTTGAAAGAAGCTTCATGAGTGCGTAAGCGTCTGTGATGGCTGTGGGGTCTGGTGTGGTTACAACAAGGATCTCCTGTGCTGCAGTGTTGAAATAGGTAACATTTTCAGAAATCCCGGCCTCGGTATCAATAAGTACAAAATCAAAATCGTTGTGCATCTCATCAAGGCCATCGAGAAGTCGTAGCTTTTGTTTCGAATCCAATCTTGTGAAGTTTTGCACTCCCGATCCTGCTGGGAGTATCTTTATACCATGGGGTCCAGTCGCAAGTATGGTGCTGAGATCCTGTTCGCCTGCAAAAAAATGATTGAGGTTATATCTGGGGGCTATTCCAAAAACAACGTCGATGTTTGCGAGGCCAAGATCAGCGTCCAAAATAAGTACCTTCTTACCCATCTGTGCCATGGCCGTTGCTGTATTGGCAACAACCGCTGTTTTGCCGACACCACCTTTACCGCTGGTGATGGCGTATACCCTGGTGCTTTGTCTGCTGTTCTGCTCGTCTGAGGATTTTGCAGTATTGCTGATATTTCTCAGGGTGTCAGCTTGATCCTGTACAGTTGAAAGTGAATCACTCATATACTATTCCTTTACCAGGTGACATGATAAGCTCAGTCACAATTGCTTTATCTGCTGCCATAATGTCTTCAGGAACTCTTTGTCCGTTTGTAATATATGAAAATGGAATCTCTTCACGGATTTGAAGGTCAAGGAGAATGCCAAGTTTTGTACATTCGTCAATTTTTGTTATGATGTTGTTATCAATTCCAAGAACTGAAAATCGTTTAACAACTTCAAACAGTTCATCGTCACGGGTCGTTGCGGAGAGAACAAGATGCTTTTCGATATTAAGATCGGGGCGTAAAAACGATGCAAGTTCATCTATACACAAGCCATCCTGGGGACTGCGTCCGGCAGTATCAATAAGAACAAGATCTTTGTCTCTGAATTTCAGCAATGCATTCTCAAGGTGCTCGGGGTTTATAACTACCTCGATCGGAATATTCATGATCTCGCCGTAGACCTTAAGCTGTTCAACTGCTGCTATCCTGTAAGTATCAATTGTAATAAATCCAATTTCGAGAGAATTTCGGCTGATATGATCAGCTGCTATCTTAGCAAGTGTTGTTGTTTTGCCTACACCTGTGGGGCCTACAAGAGCTATCCTTGTTTGTTGTTTTTCATCTTTAAAAGTATTTGGATTAACCTGTATCAACTCCTGTATACTTTGTTCGATATACTGGTGTTGTTTGAATGGGTCTGAGAGTTCCTCGAGTGTCAGTGAGTCTCCTGCAAATCCAGATATGGTTTTTGCCGTATGGCTGTTGATTCCGTAGTCTAGCAAGCGTTGCTGCAATGGTCTGAGCGAGGCGTCAAGGTCAAATGAAGTACTTTGGCTTGTGTTGGGATCTGCTACTGACCTTGAGTTATTGATCCTGAGCATCTCCTGACCAAGATTCTTAATCATTCCTTTCAGTTCATTTACTTCCGATTGTAGTACCGACTGGTCCTGAATGGTTGCAATTTGAAGATGATCTTCAGGGGGGGGGACAGAAGCAAGGGCTGGATTCTGATTAAACTGCATTGCAGAATTGTAGGTTAATGGGGGAGGGGGGGGAGTTGTCGTTGCTTGGGTGGCTTCAATTGGCGCAGTCCCACCCTGGTGCGGCCATGTGTTGTCAATGGCTGCTGTAATTTCATACACTTTTTTTCCGAGAACCCTAAGTTTACCTGAACGTATGGTTTTTGTAGAAAGAATGAGGGCGTCAGGGCCAAGTTCATCTTTAACCTTTTGCAGGCCGGATGCCATATCTGTGGATTCAAAGACTCTAACTTGCATCTAAATTCACGCTGCCAATGGATCGAATTTTAATATTTGGTAAAATCTCATTATGGGAGATAACTACCAGTTGTGGGTAGTAACGCTCTGTCAATTTTCTAACATGGGGACGTATCTGCGGCGCTGCAAGCAGAGTCGGTCGCTGGCCGCCATCGAAAAGAGGTATGGCCTCACCAATGGAATCTAAAATACGTTGTGCCTTTCCAGGGTCAATAGCAAGAAAGCTGCCAGTTTCTTTGTGTTGGACAGACTGAGAAATTTCATCCTCGACACTTTTCGATAGTGTGATAAGGGGGATCACATTATCCATTGCGAGGTCGTGGCTGATACTTCTTGCCAATGCGTGGCGGACATATTCAGTTAGAATGTCGGTGTCCTTGGTAACCGGTGCCCAGTCTGCCATTGATTCAAGGATTGTTCGTAAATCCCGTATGGATACACCTTCTGAGAGAAGATTTTGTAAAATTCGCATAATAGTTCCAAGATTAAGTACGTTTGGAACAAGTTCTTCAACGAGTTTTGGATAGGTTTTGGCAAGATTGTCAATAAGGTTCTGAACTTCTTGTCTCCCTATGAGCTCATGTGCGTGTTGTTTTATAATTTCTGAAATATGTGTTGCCATAACTGTGGTGCAGTCAACAACGGTATACCCGGCAATCTGCGCTCGTTCTTTTTTGTCTTCTGTTATCCATATTGCAGGAAGGCCAAAGGCTGGTTCTTCTGTCGGGACACCCTTTATTTGTTCGGTAACCATACCGGGATCCATGGCCATAAAGTGGCCTGGAAGCATTTCAGCCGTGGCAATCTCCACACCTTTCAATGCAAGTATGTACTGATTCGGAGTGAGCTGAAGGTTGTCTTTAATGTGAACAGGCGGAACAATAAAACCATTGTTAGAAGCAAACTGTCTGCGTATGGATTGGATGCGGGTTAACAGTTCACCGTCCTGAGCAGCGTCAACGTATGGTATCAGGCCATAGCCAACTTCCAACTGAAGGAGGTCTACATTAAGAAGTTCTTCGTAGTTTTCTTCAACTTTTGGTAGCGGTTCGCTTACTGTTTCTTCTTCAATCTGTTCTTCTTGAAGTTTTTTGGATTGTTCCATGCGATAGGCGATGAATCCCAGGGTCAGAGAAAGGAGGAAAAATGAAACAAATGGCAGCCCGGGAATAAGAGCCAACACCATGAGAATCGCTGATACCACCCAAAGAGCAATGGAATATCGACTGAATTGAACTTTAATGTCGGAACCAAAATCCTTGTCTCCTGTGGATCGGGTAACGAGTAAACCGGCTGCTGTGGAAATGATTAAAGCAGGAATCTGGCCAACCAAACCATCGCCAACGGTGAGAATGGTATAATTTGCAGCAGCTTCAGCCATGGGCATTCCCTTTTGGAGAACACCTATGATAAAACCTGCACCAATATTCACAAGGGTGATAATGATCCCTGCTATGGCATCACCCTTGACAAACTTGGATGCTCCATCCATGGCACCATGAAAGCCGGCTTCGTTACTGATTTCCTCTCTTCGTTGTCTGGCCTCGTCTTCATTTATAAGCCCGGCATTAAGGTCGGCATCAATGGCCATCTGTTTCCCGGGCATGGCGTCAAGTGTGAAACGGGCTGCAACTTCAGCTACACGCCCTGCACCTTTGGTAATGACCATAAAGTTAATAAGAACCAGGATGATGAAAATGACAAGTCCCACAACATAATTACCACCCACCACAAACTGTCCAAAAGATTGAATGACTGATCCGGCAGCCGATGGACCCTCATGCCCTTTGAGGAGAATTAAGCGAGTCGAGGCGACGTTCAATGCCAGTCGGAAAAGAGTTGTGGCAAGTAATATGGATGGGAATATGGAAAAATCAATGGCTCGTACTGTAAAAAGACTGATTATTAAAATAAGCAGAGCAACTGTGATATTCATGGATAAAAACAGATCGAGAAGAAGAGAGGGCAGGGGGATGATCATGATTCCAAGGATGCCGACCAGTCCGAACGCTGCAATAACATCAGCACGTACCAGAAAGTTGCTCCATTGAATCCTGCTTAGGATATTGCCCTGATTTGTAAGTTCCATTATATAGATTAATTTCTATTTTTTAACGAATAAACGTGTGCAAGTATTTCAGCCACAGCCTTGAACATCTCTTCGGGTATTACACCACCCAAATCAACTTTATGCAATAAGCGAGCCACTGGTGGGTTTTCTATCAGGGGGATGTCATTTGCTCTTGCTATCTCACGGATTTTCATCGCAACATGATCGGCCCCTTTGGCTATAATAACTGGAGCATCCATGGTTTCCGTGTCATATTTGATGGCAACTGAGAGGTGAGTGGGGTTGGTTATTACCACGTCTGCCTCGGGAACCTCAGCCATCATACGTTTTCTTGCCATCTCCTGTTGAATCCTTCGTATCTGGCTTTTGATATAAGGATCACCTTCCATTTCCTTGAATTCTTCTTTTACCTCCTGCTTGGTCATTTTCATTTTTTCTTCCATTTCATAGCGTGTATATGCAAAATCCAGAACCGCTATCAGAACCAGAATCGCACAAACTTTTGCAAGGATAATCGTTGCAATACGGGCTAGATATAGGATTGTTGCAGTTATACTTGTATCGACAAGAATTAATGCTTCCTGAAAGTAATCGTACACCGTAGCGTAGGCAACCCAGGCAATGAGCGCAATCTTGAGAATTGATTTGACAAGATCGACCAAACTTTTCATGGAAAACATTCTACCAAAGCCCTTAATAGGGTTGAGTTTTCCTAAGTCAGGATTGATTGGTTGTGTAGTGAAAATCCAACCCACCTGAGCAATACTTGAAAAAAAACCGGCAACCAGAACAAGAAAAAAGAGTGGGGCAAGAAGAATCGCCATCTCTTTTACTATAAATAATGCGAGGTTATAGACATCCGAAGGGCTACCCCCAAAAGTGTCAATGTTTCTCCAGAGAGAGCTGAGCAATTCTGACAGGCTACTCCAGAATTCAGGCATATAAAAGATCCATAGGATAAAAGTAAGGGTGAGCAGTACCGCTGTCTGTACTTCCTTGCTCTGAGCTACCTGCCCCTTTTTTCTGAAATCAGCCCTGCGTTTTGACGAGGGCGATTCAGTTTTTTCTCCACCACCTGAGGATTCTTCTGCCATTTTAATATCTTATAAGTTGAATGAGTTGGTATGTGGGGACATGCAAATAATTAGCCAAAAATGATGTGGATTTTAAAAGAAACATAATAGGGGAAAAACATCAGGAACTAATTGAGAAGCTGGAGAAGGGTGAAAATTCGTTCACCCAGATCGTCAAATTCCCGTCTAATCAGGATGGTTACAAGAGGGAGTGTCAAAGCAATGACGGTAAATGACAGGCCTATATTGAGAGGGAAGGAAAGGAGAAAAACATTGAGTTGGGGAAATACTCTAGCAAGGATGCCAAGAATTAAACCTGAAAGAAGAAGCACAGCAAGGACTGGAGCACTGAACTGAACACCAAGCATAAAGATCCTGGATGACAATGTCATTAAGTAGGGGATTGCATCTCCTGAAATATTGAAAACACCCGGAGGAAGAATTTTGTATGATTCAACAGCCATCTGAAAAAATATATGGTGTCCGTTTATGGAGAGAAAAATGAGAATTGCAAACACATTTTGGAATTGTGAAATAAGTGACAGTTGCCTTTGGCTTTGTGGATCAAAGACATTGGCCGCCGCAAAACCCATTTGATATCCAATTACAGTACCGCCAAATTCAACTGCTGTGAATATCATTCGGGCAACGAGCCCTATAAGGCTTCCAAGCAGCACTTCTGAGATCATGAGTAGAAGAAATGTAATTGTTGTAAATGATATATCAGGAATGGTGGCTTCCATAACTGGGAAGAGAAGCAGGCCACTCATAAATACGAATCCGGCCCGAACCCGAACGGGTGTCTGGTTGGCAAAAAGAACCGGGATAGCAGAAATAAACCCGGCTATACGGGCAAGGCAGATAAGGAATCTCTGAAACTCCTCCATGGGAATCAGCTGCAAATCCATTTCAAATTTAAAAAGTTGCTATAACGGTAAATATTTCAACTGTATAGGAAGTCAAGCTGTGGATCATCCAGGGAGTCATGATGAGAAGGGTGACAAACACTGCTACAATTTTAGGAATAAAGGTCAAGGTCTGCTCATTAATCTGAGTGGTCGCCTGGAATATTGATACTATTAGACCAACAATCATACCAGCCAGTAACATGGGGCCTGCCATCATAAGGGTAATCTGCACTGCTTTTCTACATATATCTACAACAAATTCATCAGTCATATTATCCCTGAAAGCTTTTTATAAGAGAACCTGCAATAAGAGCCCAGCCATCGACTAATACAAAAAGAAGCAATTTAAAGGGCATGGATATAATCACAGGGGGAAGCATCATCATTCCCATGGACATGAGAATTGACGCAACTATCATATCTATAACCAGAAAAGGAACATAAATCATAAACCCCATCTGAAATGCTCGTTCTAATTCGGAAAGCATGAATGCCGGAATAAGTGTCAGGGTAGGGATATCGTTTTTATCATAGGGCTCATCGGTCATGGTAATGTCGGAAAGCATGGCCAGTTCAGATTCCATGACCTGAGAAAACATGAAATCACGCATGGGCTGAACGGCTTTTTCTAATGCATCCTGCTGGGTGATCTCTTCGGCCAGGTAAGGTTGTAGTGCCTCGTCATTAATGGTGTTTATGGTGGGTGACATAATGAAGAAACTCAAGAAAAGGGCAAGCGCTATAATTATCTGTGTTGGTGGCATGTTTTGCGTTCCCATCGCCATACGAACAAAGCCGAAAACTATGACGATACGGGTAAAACAGGTTGTCATCAGAAGAATAGCAGGAGCAATGGAAAGGATGGTAAGGAGAAACAGTACCTGTAGGCCTGTTGAGACCTGCTCGGGAGTTTCTGCTTGACCAATACCAAAACTGATTGTCGGGACATCAATTCCTGAACTGATCGAAGGGCAGCAAAGAAGAGAAACAACTACAATGAGCCCAAGGGAAGTATGTATTTTGGGGGACATATAATGCAGCGATCGTTTTTTCATGATTCGAGTTCTTTATTTTCAGCATTTTCGAGATCATCCCGGAAAATCTTATGAGATTTGTTCTCTTCAAGCTCGGTAATTAAAGAGACACTTTCTGTGCCAAGCCCCAGTAAAAACTCCTTTCCATCAATCTCAATCAAACAAAGTGATTTTTTAGGCATAAGGTGACGGATTTCTTTAATTTTGATCCTTGATTTTGAATCCCTTTGTCCAAAGGGAAGCTTTTTTTTCATCAAGCCATAGATGATCAGCAGTATTCCCGATACAATAAGCAAACCCCATATCATTCTCAGGCTTGCGGATAAGAGGGTGGGGTCGCTGCTTTGAGGCATCATCTCTTCTTACCCCAGTTGTTCAACACGATCGGCGGGGCTAATCACATCTGTCAGTAGGATCCCAAACCTGTCACCAACCATCACAGCTTCCCCCTTGGCGATGAGACGAGAATTAACATAGAGATCGAGAGGTTCTCCCGCAAGTTTATCAAGTTCGATTACATAGCCTTCACCCATCTTTAACAGATCTTTTAAAAGGATCTTGCTTCGTCCAACCTCCACAGAAATCTGCAGGGGGACATCATACAGAAATTCGAGGCCTCTTGCATGTGGTGTGTTTTCCTGTGATCCCGTGGATGTGTTCAGAGTATCAGAAACAGACGGTGAATCCATATCGGCATCATCTAAAAGTTCCTTGAACTCGTCTGGTTGGGGTTTTGAGCTGTCCTGTATGTCAACTGTGTCCATTGTGTTCTCCTTGGGAGTATACGCCTGTAAGGTGAATGGCTTTTTTACCATTCATTGTTCCTGGGATGGCAAAAAATTTGAGAGTATCTTCAATAAGTATTTTGAGTGGTGAATTAGGGTCGTAATCTATCTCGAGGATATCGCCTTCCTTAAGTTTTAAAACGTCACGTACAGGTATGCTGATGGTACCTGATTGTGCAATGATGGTGCTGGACATTTTGTCAATTTCCCCTACCAGCAGCTCCTTCCAACCGGATTGACGCACTGTTGTGACTGTCAAAAGATCCCTGAGTTGGTCCCGGATAGGATCAAGAGTTGCGACAGGGAAAACAAGATCAAATGTTCCTGACAAGCTTCCTACTTTCAGCTTAAATCTTCCGAAAAGGACTTCTGCTTCAGCTTCTGCAATGGAAACAAGCCTTGAATTTGATTCCACTTTTACAATAGAAGATTCAAGAGTTGTTACTTGTCCAAATGCTTTGTCAATTTCTCCACAAGCCGTGAACAAAATCGATTTTAAAACATTTAATTCGATGGATGTGGGTTTTCGGTCCGGCTGAAGGGGGGATATGTCACTTGATGCACCTAACATGATTTCGATAAGTGAAAAACAAAGAGATGAATCCATAACGATCAAGGCACCATTTTTTAATGGATTCATGCCCAGCACTCCTATTGCTCCAGCATCTTTTTGTGAAAGTAGATATTCCTGAAATTCAAGAGAATTAATTTCTGAGCGTGTCACGCTGACAGTCTTTTGCAGTTGATTCGTGAGGGTGATGCCAAAAAGATGGCTAAAACTGTCTAGTATAATGTCCAGATTTGGAATACGCTGTTGCTTGTCGGAGGCATCCATGTTGAAGAGATCAAGTTCGACGACGTCTTTTTGATCCGCGGAGGAGCCATCACTTTTTAAATCAGTGCTGACTTTACCACTTTTGATCCCCTGGAGGAGCTCGGCGATTTGCTCTCTATTTAAAATTGCTTCCACTTATTTTTCCTGATTTTATTGAACTACAAAATTTGTGAAATATATCGCCTTTACTTTACCAGTCTGCAGGAATGAGTTTATTTTTGAAATGAGCTCTGCCTTCAGTTGTTTTTTTCCCTGTAGATCTTGAAGTTCTTCATAGGTTTTATTGCCAACCAAAAGAAGGATAGCATCTCTTATTTGGGGCATTCTCTTGTTCGTTTCTTCCACAGCCGCTTCTTTGTTAAGTTCGAGTGTAAGGGATGCTTTTACGTAATGACGATCTTCTTCACTGATTATATTGACTATAAATTCTTCAATTGTAATCATAGGTCCTATCTCTGTGGACTGAATGATTTCAGGGACAGGCACATCAAGGCCAGGATCCACTTCTTCTTCCACGACTGGTGCGGGTTTTAGGAAGAAATAAGCAGCTCCTCCAATCAAGAGCACAAGTACAACTCCAGCAGCAATTATTATAATTAGCTTTTTCTTGCCGCCACCTTCTCCTTTAGCACTATCATCCTGATCTTTTTTCGTTTTGTCATCTTTTGCCATGGTGTAATCCTTTTATGTTACAGTGGGAGTTCTCCAGCCTTAGAGGCGTTCGTTCCAAACCCCAGGGTGTTGTTGGTACGAAGAACAAAATCAACTCTTCTGTTTTTAGCCATGTTGGCTTCATTTGTGTTGGGTGCAATCGGTCTTTCTGCACCATATCCAACAGCTGCCATCCTGTCCAATGGCAGAAGGTTGCTTTTTTTGAAAAAACGCATGATTGAAGCGGCCCTGTCCATGGAAAGGTTCCAGTTCCCGATTTTTCTTTTGGATATCTTGGTTGAATCGGTATGTCCTTCGATACGCAGGCGCATGGAAAGTGGACGAATAATATCGGCTAGATTTCTAAGAATTGGATATGCTGTGGGGGAAACTACGGAGGAACCCTTTTGAAAGAGAATTTTTTCATTTATTCGTAGAATGATTGTATCGTCTTCTTTTTTTATAAGCTCAACATCTTCTGGAATGTTGTCCGATTTAAGTTGTGATTGTATTCGTTTGTACACTTTTGCTGCCATCTCGTTTTGGATAGGGGAAAATTTGGAGATAGGGGGGGAAGGGATAATAGGGATAGAAAACTCAGTCGGAGCTGGTTTGGAATAAGATCCGAATGCACTCCTTATCGATGCAGAAGCTTCAGCGAATTTCACATCTTCCATATTGGCCATCGAAAGAAGGAGAACAAAAAACGTTAGGAGTAAAGTCACAAGATCTGCAAACGTGGTCATCCAGGCGGGCGCACCGGCTACACATTTACATTTCGGACATTTTACTTCTTCAGTAGGTTTTTGTTGATCGTCATCAGCCATGATTACATCTTCTATTTATTTGAAGGTCGATTCTCTAAGTTTGGGAGCAATAAATGCGTGGAGTTTTTGTTCCATTATCCTTGGGTTTTCTCCGGATAAAATAGATTGCATCCCTTCAATTACCAGGTTTTTTGTAAGTGTTTCTGATGCTGATCGATTCGCAAGCTTACCTGCCATTGGTGCAAAAAAAACATTGGCAAGGACTGCTCCATAGAGGGTTGTGAGAAGTGCTACAGCCATTGCAGGACCAATGGAGTCAGGGTCGCTCATATTCATAAGCATCTGTACAAGGCCGATCAGGGTACCAACCATTCCCATGGCTGGAGCATATGCAGCAAGTGAAACAAAAATATCCTGTCCTTTCTCATGACGTTCTTGGAGATAGTCTACCTCAGTGCTAAGCATTGACCGCAGGGTTTCAGGATCCTGCCCATCAACGGCCATTTGCATGGCTTTTACTAGGAAATCATCATCTACCGTGTCCATCATTCCCTGTAATGAGAGTATGCCTTCTTTTCTGGCTTTGTTGGCAAATTCCATGAGTTGAACAATTAAGTCATGTGGTGATTCCTCTTTGATAAGAACTGTTTTTTTGGCAATAGCAATAGCGCCTAAAACATCTTTAAGAGGATAATGAACCAGGCCAACACCGATGGTTCCACCACCAACGATCAGCAAGGATGGGACGTTTATAAAAATACCCAGCGGACCACCTTGAAGGATGGCCATAAGCATCAGGCCAAGTGCCACAACAAGGCCAAGTATTGTTGCAATATCCAAAGAAAATCCCCCCGCTTGAGAAAAATAGTATTGTAATGATTTTTTTTAACTGATCAGAGATAAGCGTAAGCTTTAAATAATGATATATTCTAGAATTCAAAAACTCAATGCAAAATATATGCCTCGCTCAATGAAGTCTGTTTTTAGTAGTGTTATCAGCGCAATGATGCTATTTTTGATTCAAGGCTGAGAAGTGCTGTAACTGTGTGTCAAGAATCTGACTTCAAGGCTGTGGTGGAAGGTGATGTGAAAGGAAAAGAAAATCCCCCCTATGATAGGAGGGATTTATGGTAGTACACGGAGTCTTTAACGCTTGAGGTTTATTAATTCACCCAACATTTCGTCAACAGTGGTGATAATTTTGGAGTTTGCCTGAAATCCTCGTTGTACTGTAATCATCTTCACAAATTCCTGCCCCATATCAACTGTTGATTGTTCAAGAGAGTTGGTGAATACTTTTCCAAGTTCAGGCCCGGGAAGTCCAACTCGTGCAGCGCCAGCTTTCTCGTTCGCCATAAACATGTTAGAACCCACCAATTCAAGACCACCTGGATTGTTAAACTTCGCAAGAACGAGATTGGAAATCTTCACCTGTTCGCCATTGGAGTAGGAGGCAACAACAACTCCCTCACCATTAACACCAACACCTGTTAAATTACCTGCAGCATAACCATTTTGTTTGTCTGATATAACTGTTGAGCTACTGTTAAACTGGGTGGTATCAAAGGTTATACTGATTGCTGTACCTTGTGAACCGTTACCCCATGCTAGGTCAGCTGCTGGAATGAAGCCAAGACCATTGGGTGCAGCAGGTGGCACAGGATTGGGGACCGGAACAGGAAGTGGAGGGTTAAGTGTTCCATCCTGGCCAAAAGTGATTTGTCCACGGGGAGCTGCCCCAATGCCATCACCAATTGCTCCGCCTGCATCGTCCTCTGCAGAAAAATTCCAGTTCCAAGTATTTGCTGCGGCATCCTTTCTGAAATATAGGGTCACAAGATGCGGTTCTCCCAGAGTGTCAAAAGTAGTTATGGAGGTTGAATAATTAAAAGTACCCGGATCTGCTGGATTAAAAGGAGCTGCTATCGGTGCACTGTTCGAATCCAGGTTTGTGGTCATGCTAACTGTGTCGGTTACTTTGGCCGGAACCAGGCCTACATCCTGTACTCGAATATTTTCAGGGTCACCGGCAACCACTGCACCGTTTGCGTCAAAGGGCTTTCCCTGTACATGATAACCTTCTGGATTCACCAGGAAGCCATCCTCGTTAAAACGAAATGCACCTGCTCTCGAATAATAGGTGACCTCTGAACCATTTTCCTTGAGTACAAAAAAACTCTCTCCCTCAATGGCAAGGTCTGTATCAGAAGCCGTAGATTCAAACGTTCCCTGACTGAAAATATTATCTACTTTTGAGAGGTTAACTCCTCGGCCTACTTGAGATGTGCCACCAGAACCAAATATTGTAGACGAAAGCATGTCAGAGAAAAGTGCTCTGGAACCCTTGAAACCTATGGTATTTGTGTTGGCCAGGTTGTTACCAACCACACTCATAGCCTGCGAATTTGAATTGAGCCCACTTACTCCACTGTATAATGCACTGCTTATTCCCATGGGATACTCCTCCTTTATAATCTTTGGATTTCACACATCATATATTTGTGAATATCCCGAATTTTAATTTTTGTTGAAAGATGAATGGCTATTTGGCTAATATATGCCGTAGTATATCCTGTTGATTCTGGCCTGCATCCGTGGATGCAGATTGTCTACTCGACTGAGATGTTGACTTTCCTGTAACACGTGCAAGGGTGGATTGAGCAGTATTTGTTGTGTTTGGTCTGTCTGCTTCATTCTTCTCCATTCGTACTTTCCTGTTGTGACTGGAATACAGATATGATTGAAGTAGAAGCTACTTCAGCTCCAGCGAGAGTTTGAATAACCGGGTTGTTTGAATCAGTACTGAAATTAACACCGCTCACTTCAGATTGAACAAGAGGAGATATCGCTACACTTAGGTCATCACCGGATGAACTTGCTTTAACTATTATTTTATAATCGCCCTCCGGAACTTCAGTTCCATTGTTATCAAGCCCGTTCCACTGAAGAAGGTGCTCACCTTTTGTCAATTCTGTAGGGTGAAGCGTTCTGATGTCTGCACCATTTTCGTCCTGTATGAAAATACTAACTGAATCAGCTTCTCCATCAAGTTGATACCCAACTGTCACAGGCTCCCCTGTAAACGAAAAGCTGTTATCGGAATAGATGATATCTTTTCCAATTAGCCCCATTGTATCAAACCTGCTTGCCTCAATTTGCGAATCCATCAACTTACTCATCGATGAATTGAGATTGGTAAGTTGTTCCAGGGAGCTGAATTCGGTAAGCTGAGATGTGAATTCAGTCGCGTCATCCGGGTTTAGTGGATCCTGATTTTGCAATTGTGCAACCAGTAGATTAAGGAAGTCTTCCTTCCCCATGATATCTGCATCGCTTGAAGCCCCTTTATATTCAGGAGTGGAATTTGCAGCGGTTGCTGGTGAAAAAAGCTCTGAAATGGCTGTCATTTTATACTCCGTCAAACGGTGAGGTTTACACCTGTGTCATTGTTATCAAAGTCCAGGGTTTCTTCTTCTGTATGAAGTAGAGCGTCGAATGAATTGTTTTCTATATAAGATAATTCTCCTGATGTGAACTCCTCTTGGCCCGGGCTGAATTGTTGTTGGAGGAATTCCTCTTGTTTATTGTCGGCACCATCCATAGAAACATTGAAGGAATCAATGGAGAATCCCTGTTCTTCAAGAACTGCTCGAAGACGCGGCATGTTTTTTTCTAAAGTGTCTAGAACTTGTCTACTCTGTGCCACTATATTCGCAGATATCGAATCATTTTTTACAAGCAAATCGATTTTCAAGGCCCCAAGCTCAGCCGGGTTGAGTTGCATGGTGATTTTACTGGTTTGCAATCGTGGATTATTGTTGAAACGCTGGATAATATTAGCAACCAGTTCTTTTTCAGGGACAGGAGAGGGGGGGGGAGGGGTGAATTTTCCCGCAACATTGGAGGCTTCACTTTGGCTTGATGAATTGGAGAACTGACCAAATTGCTGACCCCAAAATGACTCCATTGGTTTTAATTCTGTAACAGGTGTCGTTGTAGAAGTTGATGCCTGTTGCAAGAATGCTTTGTTTGGTTGATTGGAATCGTTCTGGCCGGAATCTGTGTTCTCTGATACGCCTTTTGTCTGGTTATTTGCTCTTCTTAATTTTGCATTTAAAAATTGTTCACTAATGTTTTGATGGATTCCGTCAAGTTTTACAGACTTCTGGTTTCCTTTTTTGCTCTCGTCGTCCATGGCCAAAGATGCAACTGGAGATCGAGTTTGGATAAGACTGACATCCTTTGTATTGTCAGAAAAAAGCGGGCTGGATAAGTTTTGCAAATGATCTGCCTGAGTATTAATCCTGTCGTCAGGAACATCTGTTCCACGAATAACAATTGTGCCTTTTTCCTTTCCCTGATCAACAATTTGATGAATCTGTTGCAAGAGAAGACTTTCCGCCTTTGAGGTTGTAGTGTGACTTCCCGTTTCAGCCACATTTACTTGCTGTGAAGGTGTCTTGGATTCTTCAAGCTGGCCGAGTACCTTTTCTTTAAATTGGGGATATGAGTCTCCCAACGATACTTCAATAGACGGTTTAACGTCTGTTTGTTGAGGTAATCCTGACGTGCTTACTGTTGTTTCAGATAAGGTCACACCTTGGGCTGATGACTCATTTTTTGTGTTGGCAGCATCTGGGGAAAGCGAGGTACTATGCGTCTGGTCTGTATCATGTCGTTCAGAATCGTCCTGGCGGGTTTGTCCGTTGTCAACGGATGCTACCGCATCATTCATAACAGGACCAAAATCCTGTGTGTCCTCATCTCGAGTAAGCATAGCCCCTTCACGCGTAGTGGGGTTTCTTGTCGGGCTGTTAGGACTGAGAAAAGGTGTTTCCATTCTATGCTACTCCACTTTGATGGTTGCAAAGGTTGTACTAAGCCGTGAGGCTTTGAGTTTATCCATTCGATCAAGTATTTTCGCTGCCGATTTTACTTTCATCGCTGCAAGAAGGTCGGCTGCAAGCTGTTCATCGAGAGCTGCCATGGTAAGAGCTGCTCTGTCCGGAGTCATTTTTGCGTAAATAAGGCTCAAGTTCTCCGTTTTTTTGCGCTCTCTGCTATCTTTTTCTGCAAGAAGTTCTTCTATTCTGGCTTGCACTTTTCGGAGCTCTGCAAGTTTTTCATCAAGGAGCTTTAGTTTCTTATCGGCTTCTTCCTGCAGAGTCTTTAGTTCCTTCTCTTTGAGTACAAGAACTTTTCTCTCTTCTTCAAGATCTGCACGTTCGTTTTGTAATACAGAGTAAAGACGCCTTTCTTCAACAGATTTGAAAGACGTCTTTTGTGTCTCTTTCTCCGATGCAACTTTTGTCGTTTTCTCAGCGTCGCCGGACTCAACTGCCAGGGACAATGAAGTTGCAAATTCGGTGGTAAAAAAAAACGTTACAATTAAAAATAAGGTGGTTTTAGAAAACATATGATGTCCTTTGGGTGGCTGTAGGTGTGTGTCAGTTGTTGTTTCTATCGTGTCCCAGAATGGCCATTTCGTCTATCATAGCGGCTTCTTTTTTCTCAATATATTTCTTCCACAATTTGTTTTGATCGTCTTTTAGCGTATCGAGTGTTTTGTAGTCTTTCATTTTTTCAAGAAGCACAGTGCGCTTCTGCGATACTTCTTTCTTTTTTATGGTCAGGATCTTTTTAAACTTCTCTATTTGTATACGTTCAAACTGAATACGTTCTTCAAAACGAGCAAGTTCATCAATGGTGACACCTAGGGTCTGCTTTTCTTCAAGAAAGGCGATAAGAGCTTGAAATGTGCTTTCTGCCTGTTTAAGATCGCGGACAGCTCTGTCAGATTCGAGTTGTTTTCGAATGAAATTTTTCTGAGCCAGTTCTTCCTGACGTTTTCTGAACCTGAGAATAGAATCCAGAGAGAAGGGTTTTGGGGGCATGGAGTAGTTGGATATCCTAAAGTGTGAGATTAAGATTGTTTATTGTCGCTTTCACGTCTGTCAAGACGTTCCCCGGTGTCTGCTCTTCTTTCACTTAAGAGCATCCCAAGTGATTCAACTGTCTCCTTGAGCGGAGTGGTTTCGTCGTAGCCTTGACAGAGAAAAGAATTGATGGCATCTATCTTCTCTATGGCAAAATCTATCTTGGGGTTTGACCCCTTTGAATACGCTCCAATATTAATTAGATCTTCGGCCTCGGAATATGTTGCAAGAACATTTCTTGCTCTTCCAGAAAGTTCTATGTGGCGTGGAGTTGTGATTTCACGCATGATCCTGCTAGCTGAATTCATAACATCAATGGCCGGGTAGTGATTTTTGGCAGCCAGTGCCCGTGACAGTACAATGTGACCATCGAGAATGGAACGTACCGAGTCTGCTACAGGTTCTGTCATGTCATCGCCATCAACAAGCACCGTATAAAGTCCAGTTATTGAACCCTGTCCGGTAAATCGACCTGCACGTTCAAGAAGCTTGGGAAGGGCCGCAAATACAGAGGGAGTATAGCCCTTTGTTGTGGGAGGTTCTCCAACGGCAAGCCCTATTTCTCTCATGGCCATTGCGAACCTGGTGACAGAATCCATCATCAGCAGGACATTTTTTCCTTTTCCACAAAAATATTCGGCGATGGAAGTTGCTACAAAAGCACCACGCATTCGCAGCAACGGTGACTGATCCGATGTGACTACAACTATTATTGAACGGGCAAGCCCCTCTTTACCAAGATCTCTTTCTATGAACTCACGTACTTCTCTGCCACGCTCACCGATGAGTGCAATTACATTAATATCTGCACGGGCATACCTGGCCATCATTGAAAGCAGGACACTCTTCCCAACACCTGAACCTGCCATAATCCCCATACGCTGCCCCATACCGCAGGTAATAAGGCCATTGATTGCTCGAATACCAAGATCAAGCGATTCATTTATATTTTTCCTTTCCATGGGACCTGGGGGAAGGGAATAGATCTGTTTTTCTTCTTCAAGTAAGGGCGCAGGCAAGCCGTCAAGTGGATTCTCCATCGCATCAATAACTCGTCCGAGTAGATTGTAACCAACTTTGATGCTTGCACTTGCCTTTACAACTCGAATTTTACTTCCAGGGCCCAGCCCACGCAATTCTCCCAGTGGCATTAACAAGGCCCGTGAGTCTTTAAATCCTACAATCTCTGCAAGGATTGGTGAGGAGTCATCAAGCGGGGTAAGCTCGCAAAGGGAGCCGATGGAGGCGTAAGGACAGTAGCCTTCGATGATAAGCCCAACAATGCGTGAAACCTTGCCCCATATGCGGATAGGGTGGATATCTTCTATGGATCCTGGAAAAAGTGTCATAAGGTTCCTGTAAACTAAAATATAACTCGTATGCCTTTATCACTCCGGATCTGTATCAGGAGTCACCTTTGCCAGAGAGTCAGCTGTCATGATGGAATCATGAATTACTTTTATTTGACCAGTTAGGGTAGCATCCACAGTACAGCACGTAGATTCAAGCTTACAGCCGCCTCTCTCAATGGTCGAATCCGCGACTAAAATTAAATGTTCAAGTCCACTCACGGTATCTATTATCTCCTGTTTTCTTGCTTTGACGGCAGCCAAGTCTTCCGGATTTATCTGAATTTGAAAATCATCTGATTTAACCGCAAGGTGTATGGCATCCTTGATAGTTGCAACTATAGTCTCATCTTGTTGAGTAACAGAATATCGAATGATTTTCTCACTTATGGCGAGCACCAGCTCTTTGATCTCGCCAGCACTGTTTCGTAGAATAGTTTCACGGAGGGTGTCAAGTTCCCTGCATATTCCGAGCAGGGTTTGTGCGCTATTTTCAAAATCCTCTTCAGCTTGTTTTATTCCTGCTTCAACACCGGATAAAAAGGCATTTTGCTTAGTTGTTTCAACGTCAATTGTAACTTGTTGTTCAACCGGTGAAGGGAAGGGCTCTTCAGGCGTCTCGACTTCATTACCCCTGGCAGAGGGTGAAGGTTCAGGGATGAGATCTTTTTCCTCTTCTTCTACTAGAGGAGTTTCTGTTTGTCCTTTTTTCTTCAATTCGCCTTCTGATACTTCTTCACCTGAAACAGAAGGTACGTTTTTTACTATGGTATCCCAAACAGGGAGATCACAGGCAACATCTGATTTGTCCAAAACTGATGTTGCCTGGAATCCTGTGCTGTCACGATAAAATTTAGACAAGCTCATCTCCGCCTCCGGTTCCGAGTACCAGCTTCCCTTCCTCTTCAAGTTTAATCGCTATTTTAATAATGGCTTGCTGCATGGCCTCAACTTCTGAAAGTCGAACGGGTCCCATGGCTTCAAGGTCATCCCTGATCATGTCAGCGGCACGTGCAGACATATTGGCGAACACCTTTTCCTGCATTTCGTCCGATGCCGTTTTAAGAGCCAGGGTGAGCGTATCATTATTCACTTCCCTCAGAATCATCTGGAGAGAGCGGCCGTCAAGTGTTCCAAGGTTTTCAAAAGTGAACATACGCTTCCTGATTTCTTCGACCATGTCCGGATCACTTTCTTCAATATCCTCAAGAATATCTACGTCCATACTGTTTTTCATACTACCCAGGATCTCAACTACCTTATCAAGGCCACCGACCTGGTTCTGTTTTTTGTTCCCAACCTGGCCGATTTCCCGATGCAGGGATTCTTCTATTTGAGCAAGTACTTCAGACGAGACCTGTTCAATTTTAGCTATACGATAAATAACATCGGAGCGCATTTCTTCAGGTAGATGGGACAGTATTTCACTTGCATGGTTGATATGCTGTGTTGAAAGAACCAGGGCAACAGTTTGAGGATGTTCTTTTTCCAGTAACCCTGCCACCATGGTCGGCGGCATAAGGGCAATGGTTTCAAGTGAGCGGGACTCGGTTCCGGAGATAAATTGATCGAGGAGGTTTTCTGTCCTGTCATTGGCCTCCAGAGAAGTGATGGCTTTTTTGGCAAAGTCGCTTCCCCGGATGAAAAGACCGGCAAATTGTCGTTGTGATTCCTGGAAACTTTTAAAAACAGAATCTTTCACATCTTCCGGAATATGATCGATGGTGGCCATTGTACGGGTAACCAGGCCAATCTCTTCGTCGCTCAACTCCTCAAAAATCTTAGCTGTTGCGTCCTCACCAAGACACATCAGTAACACAGCGGTCTTGTTGAGTCCTGTAAGTGTTTCAAAGTTCATAAGCTAGCCTTCATTGATCCAGTTTTTAATGATGTATGCCGTGGGAACATGATTTTGCATAATTTCATTGCGAAGCACTACAACGGAATCAGATTCAATGTCTTCCGGCATGTCAACTATATCTTTTTCTCTTTGCTCCCGTTCTTTTGCCTCTTGAATGTCAAGAGCTGCCTGCTCAAGCTCTGTAACGGTTTTATTGTGTTCAGTGACTTCTGATTTAAGTGTCTTAACAAGTGGTCTGACCAGTAGAAAATAGAAGAGAAGAGCTGCCATGAAAAGAAGAGCAATTTTAATAATTGGGAGATATTCGTAAATTGAATTTGCAGGCAAGGCCCCTTCAGCAATTTGTTCGTCACTGGTGGCTACAAATGGCATTGATGTGACGTTGATATTGTCCCCTCTTTCGACATTGAGTCCAAGAGCACTTGAGACCATTGTTTCAACAACTTTCAGTTCCTTTTCATTTCGTGTTTCTGAAGTTGGTTGACTTTCTTCATCTTTTGCAGGAATGATTTTATCTGCAAGTAAAACTGAGACTGAAATACTTTTAATTGTTCCGACAGGATTAACAGTTTTGCTGATTGTCTTGCTGATTTCGTAATTTGTCGTACGAGAGGTTTTGGTTTTTGGTGAAGAGCTGGAATTTGCCGCTGAATTGTTACCCTGAAGGTTGGATTCTACTCCTGGAATTCCGCCGTTGCTTCGGGTTCCACTTGTTTCCTGCTGGAACTGTTCGCTGCGAATAACAGGTTCTTCGGAGTCAAAAAGTTCTTCTGTTTTTTCAACTTTTGCAAAATCGAGTGCAGCGGTTACCCGAACCATGGCCTGTCCTTTGCCCATGGTCTTGTCGAGTAAGTCTTGTGCCCGTGTTTCCATCCGTTGTTCAATCTGCTGCTGGAACACAAGCCTTTCGACAGAGATGCGCTGATCGTTGTCCTGTTTTGCTAATCCTTTGAGTATGTTGCCACTGCTGTCAATGATTCTCACATCAGAAGCATCCAGGCCCTCAACAGAGCCTGAAACCAGGTGAATAATGCCCTGAACCTGGCTTTTTGTAAGTGTTCCTGTTTTATTAAGACTGATAATAATGGAAGCCGATGCCTTTTTTTGCTGGTTTTTGAATAGCCGTTTTTCAGGAATTACAAGGTGTACTCTTGTGGATTCAACAGGCTGTAATGACGTAATGGTACGTGCAAGTTCACCCTGCAACGCTCTTGTATAGTTCACCTTCTGAACAAAATCTGTCAGCGCAAAAGATTGTTTGTCAAAAACTTCAAATCCAACTCCCCCACCGGACGGCAGTCCACCAGAAGCAAGTTCCAATCGTGTTTCATAGAGTTTCTCTGCTGATATCCAGATATTTTTGCCACCGTTTTTCAACTGATAGTCAATTCGCTGTCCTTTAAGCCAAGTAACAACAGATGCCGCATCTTTTTCAGTAAGATTCGCGTATAAAAGCTGAAAATCGGCAGTACGAGCCTGGATAATAATGATGGAAAATATTGCAATGGAAAGAACTGTGACAGCCAGCAGGGCAATCTTCTTAACAAGAGGCCACTCTCTGATAAGGCTAAGTAGATCTTTTCTCTTTGGAATATTGATTTCTTTCTCTGCGTGTTCTTCTGTCGTTTTAATATCTTCTTCGGCCATGAAAAATTTCCTTTTTGCATGGAAGGTTTACTGGTTACTCGAAATACTCTTTCGTGTGAGTTGTGATTAGGAAAAATCCTCGAAAGAGGACATCCTTACAGATAGTTACTCACGAGGGTAAGTGATTCATATTTGCAAACCACTTTTTTATAACTATTCACAGTATAATCAAATTTGCATTCTCATAACTTCTTCATATGCCTGTAGAGCCTTATTGCGAAACTGAACCAGCATCTTTAGTGAGAGGTCAGCTTTTTCAACACTTATCATAACTTCGTGAAGGTTTTTTGACTGTCCGCCCTGTAAACTTTCAATGGCTTTTTCACTTGCAGATTCAGCTTTTACGGCCTGACTGATACTTGACTTTATCATCTTAGAGAAATCAGAACCAGCTCTTGCAACGGGGTTTGTTTCCACGGTTTTGAGGGGCAAACCTTCCGGTCTAATCCCGACTGTGCTGTTGAGAATTGAATCCATTGTTTATTATCTCCCTATTTCCAATGCCTTTAGTGCCATGCGTTTAGCTGATTTGATTACTGTTGTATTTGCCTCGTAGGAACGAGTTGCAGACATCATATCCACCATTTCCTTAATTACACTGATGTTTGGCATTTCAACATATCCATCCTCTGCCGCATCAGGATGAGACGGGTCATAAATTTTTCTCGGATCTGCCGTGTCTTCCATAATCTTTGTAACTTCAACCCCTTGAATCGATTCTTCCAGTTGCTCATTAAAAGGCATGGCCTTTGTTTGAAAATAAACAGACTTCTTCTTGTATGGGCCTCCTTCGGGTGTAGATGTCGTTTCGACGTTAGCAAGATTGGAACTGATAGTGTTAAGACGTATTCGTTGCGCTTTTAATGCGGATGCGCTTATATCCATACTTGTGAAAATATCCATAAGGTCCTCTGTAGATGTTTTTTTATATCTTTTATTTTCCTTCTGAAACCAAATATTTAAGTAATGATAGTTTCTTCTTTAATAACTGCGCAGCTGTTTCATAGAGTAGCTGGTTCTCAGAAAGATCGATCATCTCCATGTCAACACTCACGCTGTTTTCATCTCCTATTCCAGTATCGTCCTTAACTTCACGTAATGTTCCTGAAACTTCGCTTATAGAGGTCGCTGCAAAAGGAATATGTTTGCAGTGTGTCGTCTCAAGCTTATCGGGAGATCTAGACAGTGCCTGTTGTAATTCTTCCTCAAATTCGAATACTTTTCTTGCGTATCCAGGGGTCTCGGCATTGGCAATATTAGAAGCAATAACGCCTTGTTTTGTAGAACGAAGATCCATGACTTTTTGTAGTAGTTCCATGTTGGAATTGAATGGTGTCAATGATTTCATGTCTTCAGTGTGAGTTGAGGGAATATTTACTGACCATTACAAAACACCTTGTATTTCTAACTCTTTTTTCGCTAATCTTATCCATAAGGGGTTACTACCTGTTTCGGCAATATCTTTGTAAATTTTTAGGGAAGCTTCCTTGAGGCCATCTTTTTCAAAGAGAGCAGCCAATCTGTATCGGGCTTGGTCATAATGGATTGATTTCTGAGGGATAGAAGAAAATATGGATTGAGATTTTTCGATTTGATTGATCCGATAGAGACTTTCTGCAAGCATAAAATTACTGCTGTCCTGGTTCTGCTTGCTAATCGAAATAGGCCTATCGAGAATTGATACTACCTTAGTGAAATTATCTTCATGAAAGTATAAGGTTGAAGCAAGAAGAGAAAATTCCTCAGTTGGCGGTATGGTTTCAGGAAGTATCTTTATGGCATCCTGGTACCGGCTCTCAGCCAGTAAACTTTTTATACGAAGTAAAAGAATTTCCTCTTTAAATTTACCGTTTGGGTAGATGAAATTGTATTGATCCGAAAAATCCTCCACAATATTATTGGCACCATGGTCATAGGCTGCTCTTACCAATGGCAGATAGTATTGTTCTTTTTTATCCTCTGAAGACAAAGCAATAAGATAGAGGTACAATTTCGATGCTTCCTTATAAATACCAACCTCCTGGTAGGAATTGGCAATCTTTGCCAACATTGCGATATCTAGCCAGTTTTTTACAAATAATCTTCTGTTCTTTTTCGCTAAAATCAGGGCCTGCATATATTCTTTATTTGCGACATATTCATCTATCACTAATGGAAACAATTCAATGAGGAGTGCCTGGGCTTCCTGGTGCAGTTCTCCATTTCTAAAATCTCGTAAAAATTGCATGATAATTTCAATACTCTCGATATTGTTGCCCTTCAGGTGGAGTACAAGTGCTTCTTTGAAACGTGCTTCTTCTCTGGTTGCTCTTGTTACTGATTTTTCTGCAAGGGCTCTATAAAATAAAACTGCAGTTTCATCCCAGTTCTCAAGCATCAAATATTGAAGATCTGTTTTTTTGAGAGCACCTCTGAACCCTGCTTCTGTTCCTGGATATGTGTTTTCAATCCTTGCAAAGTAGTCAACCATTTCTTCAGGAGATTTATAATGAATCTCTGCGAGATGTTTTCTGTAGGAGATAAGACCGAGCATTTCTTTTTCTTTAATGTGTCCGCTGAGTGTGTTGTAACAACGTGCGGCATCCTGGTATTGTTTATGCTGGTACAGAGTGTCACAGTACCCGTTTAATGAGAAAATCCTGTCAAGGAGCAATTCATGCTTTTCAAGTAATTGGTATCCTATGTATGCCTTAATAGAAGATCCCGTGCCGTACCAGTAATCAGCCTTTCGTAAATCTCTTATCATTGCGGCGTCTCCGGGAAAAGCAACATTATCTTTTGTAAGTAGGGTCGCCATGCGAGAGTACTGTTTTGTCGCAAGTGCGAGTTCTATCTGGCTGATAATGAAAAATGGAGTAAGGGGATCTGATGAAGTCATTACATCGCTTATATTCCTCATCTCGTAATCAGCGATAAAAGGGTCATCAAAACGAGCCCTCAGAAGGGCAAGGAGGTATTTTGCCATAATACCAATTTCTTCCTCTTTGTATTCTTCTGCGAGAAGGTAAAACTGCTTGAAAGCATCGGTGAATTTATTGTCACGCGATAAAACATCTCCGTATGTAAGAGCAAGTTTCTTTTTGATTTCCGGATCTGTTTCTTTGTCAATGAGGTCTAGGAGCAATGGCTGGATTTGATGCCATAACTTTTGATCTGCAAGAGCGAGGATTTCTTTACTTAGCAGGTCTTTGTTACTGGTCCTCTCAGGTAGAAGATAGTCGATGGCAGGGAATGGCAGCATGGAGAACTGTACAGGCAGGGCGATAGAAAGGTTTGATTCATAGAGTTTGAAAAAGCTTCTCCAGTCAGCAGCATAGGGAGATGCAACAAGAGGGTTGGAATAATCCTTTGTTGTTCTTTCGAGAATTGTAAGACCGGCAAGTTTTGCTGAAAATTCAGGCAGTGCCTGGCTGTAAGGATTTCCGGGAAGGATAGAAATTATAAGTTTGTTATTTTCTGGATCAGGCACAATCTCGAAGTGTTGAGGGGGAAATCTGAAGAAAAGTGAAAGGATTGTTTTGTTGTTTTTGTGCTGTGACAAAATTTTGACTATTTTGTCGTCTGTTTTAAAGAAAACGAAATCCGGCTTTAATCTGGTTTTTTCGAGAATTAAATCAATCCTCTTTCCCCTTAAATTCGAGTGGTATACAGGTATGTTCGTAAAAGTACAATAAAGCTCGATGGTGGATACGTTCTCTATCTTATTTATCCTGACCAAGGTGTCGGTTGTTTCAGCTCCCATTGCCGTTGAAAGGAGGAGGGAGAATACTATAGTGAGATAAATTTTCATACTGATTAAGAGGGTGTGAGAAAGACGTTTTATAGTTTCGTTGATATTCTTTTATGTTTTAATGCAAAAAGTGATCCATAATGACTTTTTCGTTATTTGATCTTTTCCTGAAAGTTATTTGATTTTTCATTTAAAAACCTGATATCATTTTTTAAACAACGATTAATTGAGTGGCAAGACTGAGTATTCAATGTCAATGTCCTCTCGATTCAAATTATAATCACACCTTACAGGAGGTAGGGAATGGGAAAAAATGTATTGTTGGTTGATGATTCCAGCACCATGAGAAAAATCATAGGACGATCTTTGCGACAGGCAGGAATAGATTTCGAAAATATATTTGAGGCTGCAGATGGACTCGAAGCGCTCGAGGTTCTCGAAAAGGAAGATGTTGATATTGTACTAAGTGATATCAACATGCCCAATATGGATGGAATCAGCTTTCTTCGGGAAAAATTCACCCGTGAGGCAATTAAGGATATCCCGGTACTGATGATTTCTACAGAGACTGGAGATGATATTATTGGAGAAGCTAAATCACTTGGTGCTGTTGGGGCGATCAAAAAACCATTTACACCGGATAAGGTCAATGAGGTTCTAGGTCCCCTTTTATGAAAAGGCTCAGGAGGGTTGACGATTGCAGATTCAAGATAAAATGATCGAATCGACCAAGGAAATTTTTTCTTCCATGGTCATGATGGAAATAACTGTTAAGGGAATATTAACAGACCATGGGCTACTTCATAATTCCATCACCGGCATGATAGGGCTTGCAGGCACTCACAAAGGGGTGCTTGCAGTGCATATTCCATATGCTGTAGCCATGGCGATTACTTCGAATTTTCTTATGCTGGATATTAATGAGATTACAGAGGACGTCCATGACGCAGTTGGTGAGATTGCCAATATGCTCGGAGGGAATATGAAAAGTATTCTATCTGAAAATAGTCGTGATATTGATTTGTCTATCCCTTCTACCATAACAGGGGCTCAGTACAATTTTCAATCTGACGAGAACGTTGAAAAAGTGATAGTAGAGTTTGATACCGGGAGTGGAACTTTTCTGGTTGAAATAAACCTCGAAAAATAACATATCCAGTAATACCAAGATAGCCTCGCGAGTATCCTCCCAGGAGTCTACTTTTTGAAAACCAAAGCAGAAGTAGTCATACTTGACTCTTGAGAAACGTGGTATTCTCGAGATTGGTTCGTAGTAAGTTTTTAGGGATTGAAGCAGAGTGGATAAAATCGTGTTAATAAGCAATTCGGTAAGAGTATGAATGTAAGCCAGGCCATAATTGATGCAACAACTGAGGTCTTTTCCACCATGCTCATGGTTGAATTGGAAACAGGGGAAACCCTGGAGGGGAGTGGGGGGACATTCCTGCCAATATAACCAGTATGATTGGGCTTGGTAAAGACATTCGTGGTATGCTTTCCGTTCACTGTTCTGCTGAGGTTGCCAAGGATATAACTGGTTTATTTTTAGGAATGAAGGTGACGGAATTAAACGAAGATGTAAAAGACGCCATCGGTGAGATAGCCAACATGGTTGCTGGATGTTTGAAAATTTATTTTGCTGGAGAAGGCAAGGATATTGAACTAGCTATTCCCACAAGCATAATTGGTGACTCATTCCATACCAGTGGAATGTCCGGAGCTCACAGGATTGTTGCTCAATTTAGTTTGAACAGGAAACTCTTTATGGTTGAATTAAAATATATCACCTAAATATCTATCTGCAAAACGAATTTTACTTTGAACTGTTTCACATATACCCACCGGTTTTTTAACTTTTTCTTAAGATATAACAGAAAACAGTCGATAGTTGTCATATGACTCAACAACCGATCTCCAAATATTTTTACTCACTTATCATTATATGTCTGTCGACAAAAACAAAAAGAAATTAGATAAAATCCTGGAACTCACTCAAGACCGTGCAGCTGAGGAAGTAGGAGCACTCATGGGCGCAACCATGTCCATGACAGATTTCTCCACCCAACTTATTTCCAAGGAGGATTTTTTTGATGAGCCATCCGGTAAACTTGTGTTTGCTGAAATGCAACTTACTGGAGAACTTGAAGGAGACGGTTGTATTCTTGTCTCTGTTAGAGATGCAGTCCGTCTTGGTGGTACCCTTATCATGCTACCCGACAGCGAATTAGAAGAGTCGGTTTCGTCTGAGGATTATAGTGAAGAGACAGAAGATGCCTATGGTGAGGTAGCAAACATCGTTGCGGGTGCTTACACAAGTACCTTTGAAGAGATGTATCCGAAGTCATTCAGATTTGTTCGTAAGAACCTGGAAATTATTACGCCTATAAAAGTGGATGTTGAGTCAGAAAAACCCATTCCTAATCAAAATTATTATCAGGTTTCCTCGGTAATGACATTGAATGGTGTCGAAATGGGGAAATTGATAGTACTTATTCCTGCAGAGCCATTGGGTTTGGATGTACAGATACAGGACAACAATGAACAGAAGGTTGATACTGAGTCAACTGGTCAGATAGAGACCTCTGATAAAGAAGCAGACGAAACTCAAACTGAAACGGAACCTGCTGGTGTGCCGTCATCAGACGCAGTAGAGGAAGCACAGTCATTCGATGTCAAGAAACATAAAAAACGGGTGGATGCTTGTTTAAAGGTGTCATACTCCCGCCTTGGAGGTGAGCTTGAGGCCATGCTTGGCGTGGAGGTAAAGCTGTCTGAACATTCTACAAAGCTTGTGAGTAAAGAAGATTTCTTTTTTGATGAAGCTTCCGGCAAACAGGTACTTGCTCACATGGATGTCACGGGTAAGAGTGAGGGGAAAAGTTATCTCTTTATCAGCCTGAAAGATGCCATATTAATTGGTGGCACACTTATAATGCTTCCCGAGGGTGAACTTGAAAAAAAAATAGTAGCAGAAGATTTCAATGAAGATATAGAAGATGCCTATGGAGAAATAGCTAATATTATTTCAGGCGTTTATACTAAGGTCTTTGAAGAACAATACTCCGATAAGATCCGTTTTATTAAAACTGGTCTGGAGCATGTTGTACCAATGAAAGTGGATGCGGAGTCGGATGAGCCCATGCCGGATGGTTCTTACTATATGGCTACCAGTCTTATAAACATTGGTGGTAAAACTCTTGGCAGCATCCAATTTTTAACTCCCGTATCCGTTTTTCAACTGGAAACCCTGGGGCAAGAACAAACTGCCGATAATGCACCAGCACCTGACGCAGAAAAAACAAGGGGAACGAATAACGTAGCGACATCTGGGGGGATGGAACACGACAAGGTCGCTCTCAAGGAAGCAGGAGAAGATACTCAAAACCCTGAATTTATAATAGTGAGTAATGATAGTGAAATATGTTCAACAATAACAGGTGCATTAAGTGCTAACGGAATAGTCAGTAAAGTTCTGGATTACAAGGAGAGCGTCAGTGACTATCTTCCTGGTACTGTCAAGGCTATTTTCCTTGTTATGGCAACTGTCGAAGAACAAGGCCTGGGTGTTGCTATAAAAATTAGTGCGGCAAGTTCTCTCCCATTAATTGCTGTGGGAGCTGAGTGGACTCGGATGAAGGTAATAAAGGCTGTGAAATATGGGGTTAATGACATCCTTCTTACCCCTGCGAGTGAAGATGAAATTATGGAAAAGATCAGGCCAGGGCTGGTAGACAAAGCGGCTTAAAGATAAACTAACTACTCAATCCCACATTCCCTGCAATTCCTTTTTCTTAATTTTTTCCAATAATGTGGTTCGTTTCAAATTCAGCAGCTTTGCTGCTTCCTTCTTGTTCCCATCGGTCATCTTCATGGCCTTGATGATTAACTGAGATTCGTAATCATTAATGAGCTTTTTAAAATCAACCTGTCCGTCTTCCCAGCTAGACACGGAAGGAATTATGGATTTCGATGACTTTTGATCAGTATTGTGGATAATTCCATCTTCTGCTACTAACGCTAGTATCGACTCAATTTTCTTATGATCGACTTCTTTTGGATTGAAGTCCTGAATGATTCGTTCCGGAAGGTCGGTGAGTTGAACTTCTTGGCCACCACTGAGTATTGCAAGTTGTTGAACAAGGTTTTCCAGTTCCCTCACATTCCCTCTCCAGTCGTATGTGAGAAGAGCTGCCATAACTGGCATCGGTATGGTAAATTTCTCCCTGCCCCTGTGAGTAGCATGCAGTCGCATGAAGGAGTCTATCAGGATAGGTATATCTTCTTTTCGGTCTTTTAAGGGGGGAATAGATAGGGGAATAACTGAAATCCTGTAATAGAGATCTTCACGAAATTTTCCGTCTGACACAAGCATCTCAAGGTCGCAATGAGTAGCTGCGACTATACGAGTATCAACAGGTGTTGCCTTGAGACTTCCTACGGGTTCGAATTCTTTCTCCTGAAGAACTCGTAGTAGTTTTGCCTGGAGGGATGGTTTCATGTCTCCAATTTCATCAAGAAAGAGAGTTCCCTTGTGTGCATATTGGATTCTTCCTGTTTTATTGTGTACTGCACCTGTAAAAGCGCCTTTTGTGTATCCAAACAATTCACTTTCAAGCAGATCATCAGGAATTGCGGCACAATTAACAGGAACAAAATGGTTGTCTTTTCTGTTAGAGTGTTGATGGATAGCCTTGGCAACGAGTTCTTTCCCGGTTCCTGATTCACCACGAACCAGTACAGTCGCAAGATCGTCATTTGCGACTTTCTTGATGAGAGAAAATAAGTTCTGCATCACCTTCGTTTCTCCAATGATTCCATAAAACGGAGGCAACCTTTTTGAAGCGGATTTCTTTTGAGCGGGAGGGATCAGGTTTAGTTTAGTGGTGGCACGTTTTAGGGCCAGTTGTATCTCTGTTGCCTCATATGGTGTTGTAACATAAAAGAAAAGATCTCTTTTTATGATTTCCTGTTCGAGGTGTGGGGCATCATGGGGGATAACCGCAATAACGAGGAGTTGAGAATACTTTTCTCGAATGTTGTCCAGCGTTGTTAACCCCTCTTGCTCAGGCCAGAGTAAAACATCAAGAAAGAGAATGTCAGGCCGAAGAGAATCGATATCAATTATGAGCTCTTCTTTTTTTGAACAGAAATGTATATTAGAAGACGGATATTCTTCAAAGAGAGCTAAGCATCCCGACTGTTTTTCCGGGCTGCGGTCTGCAAAAAGTATGGTAAGAGATGGCTGCATGATCCCAATTTATAATAGTAATAAACCTTGAAAGTAATTATGTCGGATTAGTGTTCAATAAATCAGCAAGTTTACTTGAAGTCCTCCGCATGTTCAAACTCAAGAGACGTGCAATTTTTCTGATTATCTTTACTGCTGTTGTTGGAGATTTAGCCAGGAGTTTCTCAAAACCCTTTAAGGTTAAGGTTAGCATGGTTGTCGCTTGTCTTGAAACCACTGTTGCTGATCTGGGAGATTTGTCAATGATGGACATTTCACCAATGGAGCTGCCTCTGGCCAATCGGGCGATTGTAATATTTTCTCCAGAGGCCGATTTCTTCATTACCTCAAGGACTCCGTGAACAACAAAACCCATAAAATCACCTTTGTCGCCTTCGACAAAAAGAAATTCTCCTCGTTGTAACTGGATATAACTCATATGCCTGGCTAGTAGCGAAAGCTCGTCTATGTCGAAGCTTTCAAAAAGAGAGAGGCTCAAAAGAAACTCGCGTGTTTCCTCTTCAGTATGAGATAGTTTGTTATCTTTACGTGGCATTTAAAAAAGCAATTCTACATTGAAAGGAGTTTAGTTGATGCTATATGCTTTGGGGCTTCCTATCTATAAAAATAATTACTACGTCTAAGTTTATCACAGGAAGCGAATGAAAAACAAGGCGATTTTTATCCTTTTTCAAATAAATTCAAATAGTAGGCATACACAATGAGTAAAAATTCATATTTAAAAACGACATGCTTTGATATGCAAGCAAGCATTCAAAGAACAAGCTCAATTAACTGGATTTTCAGTAAATCTATATTTTTGGTCACTGTCTGTGTTTTCGCAGGAGTTTCCTGCTTGGCTGCTGACAGGCAACAGTATGTGGCGAATGTGAAAAGAATAATTGATGGAGATTCGTTAACAGTTCAAATTCGCTCAGAAATGGTAAAGGTGAGACTTTGGGGGATTGATACACCGGAGTATTTTCAAAGATATTCGAAAGCTGCAAAAAAATTAACATCACAATTTGTACGTAACCAGACTGTTCAATTAGAGGTAAAAGATTGGGATAAATACGGGCGAATGGTTGCCATTGTAACAATGGCTGATGGCCGATCACTCAATGAAGAATTACTTAAAAATGGTCTTGCCTGGGTCCATATCTATTACTGCAAAGAAGCAATCTGTGACAGATGGTACAGCTATGAAAAAGAAGCCCGTAAAAAGAAGATTGGTTTATGGCACGATCGGTCACCGGTTCCACCATGGGAGTGGAAGCGGTACCATAAGAAAAGATGATTTAGAAAAAATCCGATTTTTTTCTAAAGGTCTTATCCATTTGTCATATTAACTTGTTTTCCCAAGGAATATAATCTTTTTAGTACTGGAGGGTGGCTGTAATGGAAAAAGACCATCGCTGGATGTGGAGTAAGATTAGACAGGTTTACAATGGAGAGTTTTTTGAGTCCGGTCATTAATGCCTTTCCACGACAGTTTGTTTTTGCTGAGTAGCGATCCGCCTGGTATTCATTTCTGCGGCTAAGTATGTTGACAGCAATCCCGAGGAAGAGATTGATTGGAGAAAAAATAAAGGAAAAAAAGACTAATGCGCCATAGACAGAAATCTGTTCCATCTGAAATGCTGCAAATAGATTTTCATTTTCTAAAAAAAGAGAAAGTAGAAAAAAGAGAAGCCCTGTCTGACAAATGGATATGAGCATCATTGACAGTATATGGTGATGCCTGTAGTGTCCCATTTCATGAGCAAGTACTGCTATGAGTTCATTGTCATCGAGTTTTTTTAGTAGGGTATCGTAAAAAACGATCTTTCTAAATTTACCAAACCCTGTAAAAAAGGCATTGAGTTTATTGGATCTTTTAGAGCCATCCATGGTATAAACACCTTGGATGTTAAAAGATGATTCTTTGGCAAAATCGAGTACTTTCTCTTTCAGCGCCCCATCATTGAGTGGTGTAAATTTATTAAAGAGAGGCATTATCAACACAGGTGCAAGAAACTGCAATGTAATGCTGAAAACTGTTACGCCTAGCCAGCAGTAAATCCATGCCCATTCACCAGTGGTTTCAAAAAACCAAAGAACAAGAGCAAGTATTGGAGTCCCAATGAGTATTGCCAGAAAAAGTCCTTTGAAAATATCGGTACAAAATGTTTTCAGAGTTGTGGTGTTGAATCCGAACCGTTCTTCAATAACGAATGTTGAATATATACTGAAGGGCAGCGAAAGTAGCGAACTTAACAAACCAAGGATGGCAATGTAGAGTATTCCGTTTACAATGGATCCTTGACCAAAACCACGAACAAAAGTGTCCAAATAATTGAACCCTCCGGCCAGAAGAAAAAAGACAACAATCAGTGTATTAATTGTCGATTGTACCAGTCCAAACTGGCTTGACACTTTTGTGTACTCCTGCGACTTGCGATACTCGTCGGAGTCAATTATGTCTTGAAATTCGGCCGGAACTTTACTGGATAATGCCTTAATATTCAGGAAAGACAGGATCTGTTCCAGCAAATAGTTGCCTATAAGGAAAAGCAATATAAAGAGTAACCAGGTATTCATTTGTTATTTCATTTCTATTTTGTAACGGCACAGGATATTTTCCTGGACCGCTACACTTGTCGCCATCTCAGACTCTTCTTTACAGCTTAATAACATCCTCAACCCGCTGAAGCGTATCTGCTTTGCTGAGACTGAGTCTCACGATACACCTGGATTTCGCAAGCAAGTCATGAGGGACACCACCTTCCAGACTGAGAATGTCACCCTTTACCAGGTTGTGCACTGTACCTTCAATGCCAAAGTCAAGGTTTCCTTCCACCATTTCAACAGTAATGGGATGCGGTGTCTGGTGTTCCTTCATATATTGATCCTTTTCAAAAACAATTCGAATCTCCTTGGAAGTTCTTGTTTCGAGTAAAAGCGAGATCTTTGGTTTATTGTCGCCATAACTTACATCTTTTAAGATATTTGCAGAATTCATAATGTTCTCCTTGAGCAATTCAGTTCTGAGTTTTGGTATTTGTATTGTAGCTGATCATGAGTATAGTACCCCGACAAGCGAGGACTCACAAGGCCTTAAAGGAGGCGACTCTTCACGATATTTGATCTAAATACCCCGTGTCATCAAGAAACTCCAGAGTCTGCCACAAATCATCTTCACTGTGGGGTTCAAGCGTGACAATCGGGTGGAGATTATTTTTTGAGAGAAATGTAAAAAATTCTTTGAAATGAAAATTTCCAAGTCCTAAACCCAGATGTTGATCATTGGTCCCGTCATTATCGTGCAGGTGGAGTTGACCAAGCCATGGAGTAAGTTTGGGAAGCCAGTTCTGCCACGGTGTTTTAGCAAAACTCATAAGGTGTCCAACATCCAGGCAAAATTGTGCATGCGGGGAGTTCAAAGAAGAGAAAAGAGCCTCGTGGGCTTTAGGAGTATTCTCATAGGTGTTTTCCAGCATAAGGATACATTCTTCACTGGCGGCAATTTGGACAAGCTCCCGCCAAGTTGCAAGAGATGTCTCTTTCCATTTGTCCCACTTGTACCCTTGTTTGTTCTACTCAAAATGCAAATGGCAGACGATTACTTTTGGTTTGAAAACTGCTATCAATCTGAAGGCCTTACGGAGTTTATTTCGGCTGGCCTGTAAGATTACAGGATCCAAGGCTCCAGGAGCAAGATCAAAAAACGGGGCATGTAAAGTGCATGACAGGTTGTTTTCTTGTAGAATCGAGGAGATTCGTTTGAATTCATCCTCGGTCTCATCATAAAGGCAGAGACCTTCCAGACCTATTTCCGGCTGAATACCATGATTGATAAACATATCAAGATAATGGCTTTTAAGTTCATACCAGGGAGCGTTGACGAAACAGCGTGAGGTTATGTGTTCGTACTTCTTCTTTTTCGTTGCCATTTATCACCTTATAAGGGAAAAATCATCTTTCACAGTTCTTACTCACAGGCGGCATATTTTTTCGCGGTCGCGCCGGTTTGTGAATGATTAATACACGGCACCAGCTTGCCTGCGAAAACCTGCAGCATTCTGTAAGTAGTTCCAGATTCGTAGGTTTTCAAATGCAAGTCGCTTCTCCCTGTGAGCAGTTACCTTTCACCAAGATATTGAATCATCTGACTCATGGAAAGCCTCATACTTGAGGGACCGGATCGAATATAAAAATCCTCCTGTTTGCCAAGAGATAAAAATACTGGACGTCGAACCCGTTCACATTCTATCACAAGTATGGTTTTTCCTTTTATATTGACAATCTTCAAATGTAAAAACCGTGTAAATTCAGCACCGATATGACTGTTTAACATATTCTTAAAATGTAGCCTGCACTTGTCTTCATTGGCAAAATTGTCAGCTGCCGTGCCTAGAAGTTCTCCATCGTCACTTACACCAATGAGGAGAATTCCTCCGTCACTATTCATAAAGGCAACAACAGTTTTCAACCAGGAAGTTTCAATCTCTTTACCTTTCTTACCAGTTGTCAGGTTAGTACGCATGGTGGATTTAAATTCCAGGGTTGTTGATTCGCCAGCATTGATTAATGCTCCAATTTCGTTTTCAATACCATGCATGCTAATGTGTTGTTGTGGTAGATCCCGAAGTTGGTGGCCATACCTCAGAACCAGAATAATAGCCATGGCGATGGCTATTAAAAGAATGGCTCCAATGCTTACAGAAAATTGTAGCCATTGCTCGCTGAAATCTTTAAAAATCTCATCCTCCGGAATTACAACACCTACCCACACATCATTGTTATTTTCATGCAGCTGAATTAGCCCAAACCGCCATGCTTTCCCATTCACATTGATGGAGGATACTGTGTTCGTATCCAGAGACCCACTGTTAAACGAGGTAACTACTGTGGTGAGAAGCTGTTCAGAATTTGTAATAGCGGGAGAGTTGTTTCGTAAGTTGCTCAAAAGGGTTGCACCTTTCTGAAGAATCACAACTTTACTTTTTGCCGTGATTTGGAGCTGTTCCATAAACTTCATAAGCTCCTTCATGGTAAAAGAAATAGTTGAAACACAGGTTCTTTCAGGGTGATCCTTGTTCATCCAACGAAGACTTGCTGTTATCCCTCTTTCTCCTGTTGATTCAAGAGAATACGGAGCAGTGAAAAAAAACTGTTTATCAGAGTTCAGAGTTAATGCTCCCCTAAACCAAGGAGCCTCAGACAGGTTGAAGGTCTCAGCTCTCACTATCTGTTTGTCAATGCTCTTTCCATTCACCCATTTGGAAGAAGTTGTTTTTGAATTGTGATTTTGATACAACATCCATTGGGAGTTGTGATGGGAAAGACGGGTTATATTTCCATCTGTATCGGCAAGGGATATGGCATGAATATGAGGATGAATCTCCATAAGTGCCTGGTACTGGGACGCTAGTATTTCCGCGCTATTCAATTTTAGTAAGCCTGACTCACCCCATTTACCAAGAAGTACCAGGGTATTTGCCAGTGGCTCTATAAATGACTGGAAATGAGTTACTGCCTGTTTGTTTGCCTTGGTAACAAGTTCTGTGGAAATCTGCTGCTTGTTTTTAAATCCCTGAAGAAGAGCGATGATAAGAATTGCGGCCGACGTCAGCAGAAGAATCAATAAAATATCACGCAGAAGACGTCTTTTGATGTTTTTTGGGCCTCCCTGAAAGAGAACGGAGAAGTTTTCAAAGAGAGACATGGTTATTATGCAATTGAGTACGTGATTTATAATGGCAGAGAGCTTCATCTTCTGTTCTTTGGAAAAGTTGTTGTGCGGATAGTATCAGCGATTTCTTT
>CAMZKT010000046.1 GCA_947311435.1 uncultured Desulfocapsa sp. | reverse complement strand
TCAACTTGCCGTATAAATTCTTGAGCTGTTTTTC
Source organism: uncultured Desulfocapsa sp. (assembly GCA_947311435.1). Lineage (GTDB taxonomy): Bacteria > Desulfobacterota > Desulfobulbia > Desulfobulbales > Desulfocapsaceae > Desulfocapsa. The sequence goes on along the minus strand of CAMZKT010000046.1, from coordinate 6,340 downwards.
CGTTTCAGCATCAATTTCATACTTGCCACCGGGCAGGGGCTTATACTCAAAATTCACCGCCAGCTCCCCGGCCTCATCCCTTTCCACCGGCTGCTTGGAGTGGAGAACAAAAAAACGTTTCGTGGCCTCTGTTGCCTTCACATTACCGTGTTCACCCTCGCTCGCCTCTTTAATCCTGAAATGCACCCTGAGCGGTGTTTTGTCTTTAGTATTCTGTGCAGCCAGAAGCGGGGTGCTTTCCAGGGCAGCCTGCACCTCTCTGGCCTGGCGCAGGTCAAAGGTGAAATTCGTATAATTTTCCGTGGTCTTGATATAGTATTGATCGGCATTGGCCCAATGCAGTTTGACCTCTTCACCGTTGTAGGGAATAGCATAGGGCGCAGCCTTGCCGGATGTTTCCCTGGCGTAATAGCGGCGGGAGACAAAATCACCACCTTCATAATAACGCTCAAAAAACCGACAAAGATGGTCATAAATATCTGTTTCAGCAGAGACATCATCCTTTTGGCGAAGAATCTCTGCTACTTCATCCTGGTATTGTTTGCCTGCCGGGATGGAGGAAAAGGCGGGTTTTAAATTTCCATCTGCGTCCAGGGCCTCTTCCCCCAGGGTCTGAATGACCTTTTGCCGTGCCTGTTCCAGCAGCTCCTGACTATTCTGGCTGCTCTGTTTCCCAAAGGCCTCTTTCACTGTCTGCAGCAGATCTTTTTCGATAAATTCCTGAACCTGTTCCGCCTTGGCGTGCATGATCCGGTAAAAGCCAAAATCCAGATCCGCCCTGTCCATTTCAAAAAGGGTGCGCAGGGTGCGTATCAGTTTGTTGTAATGCTTGTTCATTTATTTTCTCCTGCAAACTGCTTTAAACTTTTATCTTCTGTCAGAAGTTTCATCTGGTTAATGGCTGTATCATTCAACATCCGTAATCGTTCACCCTGCGATATTTTTTGTTGAATAAAATGGGCATTGAGGTTTTCAAGGTTGGCCAGACAGACAAGTTGAGGATATCAGCTTCAGAGGCATAAACCAGGCTTATCTGTTTACTGCTCAACTCTGGCGGGATAAGATTTTCCCTGATGGCATCGGTATGTATACGATAATTAATTTTGGTCAAATTGCGCCGGATATCCCAGCCCAACTGTTCGCGCTCAATCTCCTTGAGACGCTGAAATTCTTTAATGAGATAAATTTTAAATTCAGCACTTATCCACATACCGAATTCAAAGGCTATATCTTTGTGGGCATAGGTGCCACCGTAGCGACCTGCTTTGGCAGCCAGACCTATGGCACCCGTCTTGGCTACCCACTCCTTGACACTGATTTTGTAACTGTTTAAACCAGCCTGATTTCTAATTATGGCATATTCGCCATAATTAAAATCCGGGTTATTCACTCTTTCCCAAATTCCTAAAAATTCTACGGTGTTCCTGTTTCTCAGCCAGTCTGAGATAAAAAAATCACCGTCTTTCGCTTTGAGCATGTCGGTCAGGGAAATAGAGTCCATATCCCCTTTACTGTAGACGGTAATTTCCGTACCCTGGACAGCTATTTTTTTATTTTTAGCCAAAATTTTCTCCTTTAAATAACTGCCCAGCGGACAGCAAAGAGCCGCCGCACTTCCGTTTTTTTTTGCGTTACCCCGGTGAAATAAACAACACTTCTCGGGAATTTAAAGCGGAACGGTTGCCCATTCTCCTCAAATGGCACACTGAGCACCCAGTGGATGAGTATGAACTCCATCGAAACATGGCAATTTATGAAATGCAGGGAAATCGGAACCCGTTTATCGATTTTCCCCAATGGTCAAAGTATATTGATTTTACAAAGGGATTAGGCGACTAATTCAAACGATTAAAAAGTAACGAATATGAAGGAGACTGTCCTCGAAAACCGCCTGTCTCCATTTGGAAACAGTATCAATACTCGATATTTCAACGACATAAAAACAAACACCTCAGAAAATGTCTGCAATAAGATACAGTTAGACCTACACCCCCTCCCACACACTACTTAACATACCGATATCAACACACTTTCACAGTTGGCACGTAAACTGCTATAAAAGAACCAAGAGGGACATTCAGTGGTTCGAATGTTCTACAAACGAAAGAATTATATTTATAATTGGAGGTTTTACCATGTACAAAGCAATATTTTTAGCAATCGCCCTTTCTTTTTGTGCCGCTACAGCTTTTGCAAATGCCCCTGTATTTGCTGATATTGATGCCGACAAAGATGGAGCTCTTTCTGCTGAGGAAGCTGCAACTGTAGGTATTGGTTCTGAACTCTTTACCAAGCTTGATGTTGACCAGAATGGAACATTGAGTGCAGAGGAATATGCCGCACTTAAGTAGTCTTTCAAGGAAAGCCCGGGGAAGTCTTGATTTTTACAAGGACTCCCCAGGCTCCTGATAATAAAAAGACACGCTGAATAAAAAACCCTTAGCGAACAATCTCCAGTATTTTCCCGGTAACAGCATCAATACTTAACTGGCCGGTATCAATCACATGGGCATCCACAGCCTTTGCTAATGGTGCTATGGGGCGGATCTGGTCGTCATGATCACGTTTAATTATCATTGCCAGCAGTTCTTCCTCGTCCACCTCTTTCCCTCTTGCACGAAGTTGCTTTGCCCGTCTCTGCATCCGTATTTCTGGAAGGGCATCAAGGTAGAACTTCCAGGCAGCATTGGGAAACACCACGGTTCCCGTATCTCTCCCTTCTGCTACTATCTTTCCTTTTTTGCCTATTTCCTGTTGCATTAAGGTAAGTTTTTTACGAACAACACTGAGAGCTGAGGCCCTAGATGCCACCATTGCTATCTCAGGAACGCGTATTTCTCGACTCACATCAAGACCATCAAGCACAACACCCACATCATCACTGCTGGACTTTGCAGGAAGAAGTTTGAGAGAAAGCGTCTTCAGGCAACTCTCGACACTGATTTCATCACTAAGATCAACTCTGGATTCCTGCAACTTAAGTCCCACCGCTCTATACATTGCTCCTGTATCAAGATAGGTGAAGGAGAGAGCCGCAGCAACTCGACGGCTAATGGTCGATTTACCAACGCCGGAAGGGCCATCAATGGTAACGATATCTGCTTTCATTGTATTTATTGGATATACCCCAGGTTCTGCAGGCACTCCTGTAGTGTGTGGAGAAAGCGTTGATTTTCTTCCGTTGTGCCTACAGTCACACGAATCACGTTACTATACCCATAGGCTTTCATTGATCTGACTATAACACCCTTATGGAGCATGGCTTCATATAGAGCTGCTGCGTCTCCCTTTACATCAATCAGGAAAAAATTTGTCTGAGATGAATAACTGGTACAGCCTATTTTTTCGACTTCCTCCTGCAACCAGGCTTTCCCCTCTCTTACTCCCTGAAGTGTACTACCGTAAAATTCACTATCTTTAATGGCAGCAATAGCTGCCACCTGCGCAAGCTGATTCACATTAAAAGGCTGTCTAACCCTGTGTAAATATCCTGCGACCTCAGCACTCATCAAACCATAACCCACCCGGATTCCCGCCAGACCATAGGCCTTGGAAAAAGTACGAAGAGCAACCACACCACAACGCCCTTTGGAGTTTTTGATAAGAGAGTACACATCGATCTGCACCTCATCATCCATAAAGTCCACATAGGCTTCATCAAGCACGACTATCACCGACTCGGGGAGATCGCTGAGGAATGAATATAATTTACCCGGATCCATGGCGGTGGCCGTTGGATTATTCGGATTATCAAGAAAAATAAGACGGGTACGATCTGTAACAGAAGAAATTATTGCATCAAGATCGTGACACATACCCTTTAGGGGAAGCACTTTGTTTATCCCGCCCCTGACCTGAACCACCTTTTGGTACATAAGAAAAGAAGGATGACTTGTTATAACCTCATCACCTGGTTCCACATAGGCCTTAACAAGAAACTCGATAATTTCATCTGAACCATTCCCAACGACCACTTCATCCGGTGAGAACCCATCTTTTTCAGCAATAGCCTGAACCAGGTAGTAATTTGAACCATCCGGATATCGATGTAAATTACTCAACGATTGACGGATTGCCTCAAGGGCCTTTGGAGAGCTCCCCCAGGCATTTTCATTGGACGCAAGTTTTATGGAATTTTTCACCCCATATTCCCGCTCCAGTTCCTCAATGGGTTTTCCTGGGGGATAGGGTACTATGGACTTAATATGATCTGGTACCTGCGCTTTCACAGTAAGAGTCTCCGTTAAGTAAAGTCTATTTTACAATAAATCCGGACATTTATTTGCCAATCCTGTTCCCAATTCCAGATTAAATGCTGCCCTGTAAAGAGCTTCCTCACCAAAGTGAGGCCCCTGTAACTGGACACCGATGGGAAGTCCTTCTCTGCTAAAGCCGCCCGGTACGGATATCCCTGGGGTTCCGGCAAGATTTGCTGAGATTGTTAGAATATCCGAAAGGTAGAGCGCAAGCGGATCATCTGCGTAAGCACCACGTTTCCAGGCGGGTGTAGGCGTCACTGGAGAGATCAACAAATCACAGGACTCATATACTCTTTTGAAGTCATCAAGAATAAGAGTACGAACCTGTGAGGCCTTTTTGTAATAAGCATCATAATACCCGGAGGAGAGGGCATAGGTGCCGATCAAAATACGGCGCTTCACTTCATCCCCAAACCCTTTTGAGCGGGATTCACGATACATATCAACAAGTGAATCTGCATCCATATCACGATACCCGTATAATGTACCATCATATCGTGAAAGGTTGGAACTGGCTTCAGCAGAAGCTATTAAATAATACACAGCAACACAATATTCAGTATGAGGTAACGAGACCTCAACAGTCTCAGCACCGGCATCCCGGAGAATCTGAGTAGCATTCTCGACCACTCCAGCTACCTCCTTATCCAGCCCCTCACCAAAATACTCTCGTGGAATACCTACTTTCACTCCCCCAAGCCCCTTCCTGAGAGATGCGGTAAAATCAGGAAGCTCTTGTTTCACAGAGGTGGAGTCACGTCTATCATACCCCCCTATTCCATTCATCATCATTGCGGAGTCAGTCACATCACGAGTTAGGGGGCCTATCTGGTCAAGAGAAGAGGCAAATGCGACCAGACCATAACGGGAGACACGACCATAGGTGGGTTTCATCCCAACCACTCCACACAGTGATGCGGGTTGCCTGATTGAACCACCAGTATCTGAGCCAAGTGACCCCAGGCACTCCATGGAAGCAACGGATGCTGCAGATCCTCCTGATGATCCTCCGGCCACATATCCTTTTTGCCAAGGATTTTCAGGAACTCCAAAAGCACAGTTCTCAGAGGTAGAGCCCATGGCAAATTCATCCATGCTTACTTTTCCAAGAATAACAGCTCCTCTATTTTTAAGCTTTTCAACAACTGTAGCATCGTAGGGAGGTACAAAGTTTTCAAGAATCTTGGAACCACAAGTGGTTTTCACTGCCTTCGTACACAACAGATCCTTCATGGAAAAAGGAATGCCGCACAGAGGATCTGTCGATCCTGCAGCAAGTTGTTTATCCGCGATACTGGCCTGTTTTAATGCCGTTTTCTCAGTAACGGTGATAAATGAATGGATATCATCATCTATACTTTTTATACGTTCCAAACAACTTTTAGTTAATTCTGTGGATGAAAGTGAACCATCCTCAAGATGGATTCTTGCCTGAGCAATGGTTAATTGGTATGGATTCATTAGAATAGAGCCTCAAAATAAAAAAACATGGTGGTTCAAAAGAGCTTTCCCGTGAAACACACGAAACACTACTCACTCTTCATGGGGTGTGCGACTTATATACACCACTGGGTCAATTATAACTGCTCAGATTATTTTCGGAACGACAAACGATTCTCCGTTTTCCTGAGGCGCATTTAATAGAGCGTCATCTCTTGACAAAGAATCCTGCGTTTCATCATCACGGAAGGCGTTATGTATTGAAAAAGCATGAGTAGTGGGTAGTACATTTGTGGTATCAAGTTCATCAAGTTTTGCAACATAGGAGAGAATAGAGTCCAGCTGACCTGTCATTCGGGAAAGTTCTTCCCCTGTGAGATTCAATTTTGCAAGATGTGCAACATGCTCAACTTCGTTATTCGTAATTTTCATTGTTTTTTATACTTAAAAATAATTTTAAATTAATACATTTGGGTGACGACTCACGGTTTATACAACTTATTTCTACAATCCATCGTAATTGTATAATTATTGTAACTGTTCAGCAGTACTTCATCTGTGTACGATCAGGCTTACTCACAGCGGACTACTCTAGTTCGCAAGCCTGCTTGAACACATATAAAGCACTGCTGAACAGCTAC
>CAMZKT010000045.1 GCA_947311435.1 uncultured Desulfocapsa sp. | reverse complement strand
CTGGATGTTCTTGCAAGAGAGGTTGGTGTGTTGGGAATCTTCTCAGATTGGCCCGCGACTGTCACCTATTATGCTAACTGTATTAAGAACGGAATGATGGATCTGAATAATGACGGTGACATCGACAGGTTTGATGTTAATGTTATCAGACAGTATCTTCGGCAGCCTGCTGAAAACTGTCCCGGCTGTGATATTGACGGGGATGGAACCATAACGATCCGTGATGCAATAAGGCTGGCTGTTTTCATAAGAAAGTAACTCGCCTGGCTTTCAGATTGAGCCATTTTGAGAATCCAGTACGGTTAATCGTCAACGTGTCTTTAGTTGAATTGACGATTAACCGTTTTTACAGAATCATCTGAAGTAACACGGTACTGTACAGAAAATGTCGTTAACAGCTTTTCAATCGTGCTGTAAACTTCCTTACTGTTAAGAGGTTTTGTGATGTAATCATCCATGCCGGCGTCTTCACATTTCTTACGAGCACCCTGCATGGCATTGGCAGTCATGGCGATAATGGGAATATGTCCGCCATGCTGTTTTTCATGTTGACGTATGGCAGCTGTTGTTTGATAACCATCGAACTCTGGCATCTGGATATCCATCAAAATACAGTCAAAATGTTTGGACAAGAACTTATCCAAAGCTTCGCGGCCATTGGCTGCAGTTTCTACAATCATCTCTTCCCGTTCGAGCAGGGTGGACGCCAGGTACATGTTAATAAGTTCATCTTCTGCTAGAAGAATCCTCCTGTTTTTCAACAGTTGTTTACGGTCTTCGCTACAATCCTCCGCAGTCCCATCAGTGGAATGAGGATTCTCTTGGGTTCTGCTGACACCGAAACGGGCGGTAAACCAGAAGGTTGTCCCTTTCCCTGTACCACTTTCCAGCCAGATTTCCCCGCCAAGTAATTGAACCAGTTGGGACGATATTGTAAGTCCCAGGCCAGTACCGCCATATTTTCTGTTTGTCGAGCTGTCTGCCTGGCAGAAAGAGTCAAATATGATTTCCTGTTTGTCTTTGGGGATCCCGATTCCTGTGTCTCGAATGCCAAATTGGAGAAGAACAGTACCGGCTGTATTTTTATTACACTGGACCAGGATTGTTACAGAACCTTTTTCTGTGAATTTTAAACCGTTATTGACAAGATTGATTAAAATCTGCATGAGTTTTGCCGGATCACCTATCAGAGTATCCGGCATCTTGTTCAAAAACCGAATTGCAAGATTGACCTGTTTACCTTTTGCCTTAGGTGCCATCAGGCTGCGCACTTCCTCCAGTTTGTCAGTGAGCACAAAGGGTATTTCTTCAAGTTCCATTTTACCGGATTCAATTTTAGAATAATCAAGAAGATCATTAACAAGCGCAAGCAATCGTTTGGCAGAGGAATTTATCATTTCGAGGTGCTTTCGTTGTTTGGCCGTTAACTCGCTACTCAGTAACAGACCGGTTAAGCCCATAATGCCATTCATCGGAGTGCGGATTTCATGACTCACGTTGGCCAGAAAATTACTTTTTACAATGGTTGCAGCCTCTGCTTCCTCTTTGGCCTTCTGTAACTGTTTTTGTATGGATTTTCTTTCGAGGATCTCTTCTTTCATTTCTTTTTTCAATGCGCTTTCTTTCTCGTGTGCTATGAGTTTGGCGATGAAGAGGTGGGAAAGCAGCAAGGCAGGGAAAAGAATTAACAGAACAAGAGGATACTTTTTCGCCTGGTGCTCCAAGCTTACAAGGTACCATCCTTCGAGTGCCACGGGTACTTTTTGGATACTGTGCGTAACACCGTTTATACTGGTAGTTTTTCTGGCCAAAGAAATTGGTAGATCGTTCAGAGGATACTTTTCAAACTGACGGCTTTTACGCAATGCTTCTTTTTCTTCTAATGAAAGTGGCATCCCGGCATGAAAAAGCCACTCCTTGTCTGTTTGAGAAACGACAAAAATAATACCGTTATCGGATAAGAGGGCAACATGTTGAAAGGGAGAGTTTTCCAATTCTACTTGAATATCATGAATGTCAGCTTTTATGACAACAACTCCCAAGGGATTTGTTTTACCACTATTGTGGTCATATATCGGGGCGCTGAAATAAATTCCTCTTTGCTGAGTACTAACACCGAGTGCTGCATACCGGAACTCTTCCCCTTTGATTGCATTCTTAAAATAGGGTCTGAATGTAAAATTCTCTCCGGTGAGCCGCTTCCCGAAGGGCGTGGTGGAGGAAGCAGTGACTGTGCCCTGCTTGTCCAAAACATAGACAATGGATGCCGATAGAATACTCTTGGTAACTTCCAGCAGTTCCACCACTTTCCGGTGATCAGGCTTTGTTCTGTGAGTTGCACTTTCTATCACAGATGTTTGAAAACTTAGCTGGCGGCAGGGGGCAGTGTATTGCATACTGAGCAGGCGATCTATGGCACTGGCAAGTTGCTCCGTTCGCTGTTTTTGGAGGGTACCCAGATAATAACTCTGTCCCTTCAAAGTGAGGACAATAACGACAGAAACAGCAAGTATGGTGAGCAACTGGCAAAGGAAAATTTTAGATTTCAATCTGTTGCTATACGAGGGGACACTGCATTTGGCAGTGGACATGGTTTCAACGTTGCAGACAATGCAACAGGCATTGAATGACAGAAAAGGTTTCGGATGACTGAAACTACTTCTTTCTTTATGAACTCGAAATGCACCTATTCAAGATATCGTGACAATTGCCTTTTTGTCAACGAAGAATGCATCTTGAAGTTTGGCTATATTCAAGGAAGGTGCACCAGGATTATCTGCACAACGCGGTGACAGGTCACAGAAATACGTTGAATTTTAGTAATGGAGTGGTAGAGTTTAGTGTTTCCCCGATGGTATAGATAGGCAATTCTCGCGTGTCATACATTTCTAGTATGGAACTGAGCTAAATGAAGATAAAAACAGAAATTATCCAATCCATTTTTATCATCACCTGTAACGGCTCCAGCCTGGATGCGTCTCATGCTCAGACATTTCTTAAAGCCATGGGGCAATTCATACAAAAGAGTGGAATGGATGTTGTTTTGGATATATCGGATGTTAATTTTGTCGACAGTGCAGGGCTTGGATCCGTTATACGTTCTTTAACCGAAATTGGTGGTAGTGGTACTCTACTCCTATGTGGCGCAACTGACAGAACGCTTTCGTTG
>CAMZKT010000044.1 GCA_947311435.1 uncultured Desulfocapsa sp. | reverse complement strand
TTTATCCTTACCGTTTTTTTTCTTGCATAGCCTTCACGAAAAAGGTAGGTTTTTCTTTTTATTAGATTCTCCATAGCTTTATTAATAGTTAGTGCCTACTCGAAAAACGGGTAAACATTTTATAGGCGACAAGTAATTTCTTAAATGCTAATCCACAAACTGTGGCTTCACTGAGCTCTCAAGGGTCCTGTGTTATTGTTGGTTTACAAAGAATGGCACACAAGTACCAGTAGTTCATAAAGTACATCACCTCACTAGAGATATTTAATATGCTTCAATTTTTCCGTAATAAATCCCAATCCGTATTTATTCAAGCCATTGTTCTTATAATCGCCCTCGTTTTCGTCTTTTGGGGAGTCGGAGCCAATATGATGGGGAGTCGTGAAGCCGCTATCGTTGTCAATGACGATGAGATTAGTTTCCAGGAGTATCAACGCACCTACGACCAGTTTCTCTCAGTATATCGCCAACAATTCGGTGGTTCAATCCCCGAAGAACTCCTGGTAAGCCTAGGCATATCAAACCAGGTAAAAAGTCAACTAATCCGTGAAGTTCTTTTCCGTCAAGGGGCTTCGGCAATGGGTTTATTTGTCTCCGCCCCTGAAATTCAACAAGAAGTTCGGAGCATGCCTCAATTCCAGGAAGACAATGCGTTCAACATGGCAAAATACAAAGACATCCTTGCTGCCAATCGACTCACCCCACGAAAATATGAGGCTTCAAGACGTATAGAAATGCTGGGAGCTAAGGGGTTTCAAGCAATTGGAGACTTCGCTACAACTGTCACAGACGCTGAAATAAAAGACATTTATCAACAGGCCAAAGAGGAAATAAGCTTGGAATTTATTAAAATCAGCCCTGAAACATTCGTTGACGATGTAAGCATTAACGAAAAAGCACTTCAAACCTGGTTTGGGAAAAATAAAGACAATTACAAAACAGCCCCACAGGTACAATTAAAATTTCTTTCCTTTCCTTATGTTGGAGACGGCGCTCCTGAGAACATGGCCGAAGAAAAAGCTCGGCCTCTTGTTTTTCAGAAAGCAAATGAAGCTTATGAGGGTATAATTGCCGCCGGTAGCCTGCAAGAATTCGCAAAAAATCACCCAGAGACGGTGATAAGAAAAACAGACTTTTTCTCTCGAGAGACAGTGCCCGACAATCTCGACAAAGCTGCAATCGTCCTAAACAAAGCCTTTACCCTCAAAAAAGGGGAGCTCAGCTCACTCATCGAATCTCCAAACGGGTATTCCATTTTATTTGCACAAGACATCAAAGATCCTGAGGTTCCCCCATTCGACACCGTACGAGATCAGGTTACAAACGATTACAAAAAGGCACAGTCAAAAATTCTTGCCAGAGAAAAGGGCGAAGAGATACTCTCCACATTAAAAGAACATTCATCATTTGCTGATATTGGGGAACAAAACGGTATTGAGATTAAACAGACCAAACTCTCAAGAAGTTCTGGCGCTGAGACGAATAACACCTTCCCCACGAGTTTGCTCATGAATGTTTTTTCACTCAGCAGTTCAAAACCACTCCCTGAAGAACCAGCACAGGTTGGTGAAGATTATTACATTTATCATTTTACAGGTAGAATGTTACCCGATCCTATAAACATAACAGAGCAAGAAAAAGCACAGTACAGTGGCCAAATTCTCAACGCGAAGCGTGAACGAATTGTACAGGCATGGATACGCCATCAGGAGAACAATGCTGAAATCTTCACGAGCAAAAACCTCTAGCACAGCTATTCAGAATCAACCTTCTTCTCTCGAATACGCTCGACAAGTTCTTGATCTTTTTCATTCCTTGCTGCGTACAGGAACCCGCCTCTTTCATTAAGTATGCTGGCTTAGGTATCACACGTTCCCCCGGGCCAACGTGCTCTCCTGCAAGCAACCACACGTATGATGGTTTGTGAAAGTTCGCGCTGTAGCCCGTGAGTTACTCATCTTCGTTCACACTAACTAAGAATGCATAAACGTAGTTGATCAAAATTTCACACAAAACCAGTTTTGCTGTTTTACCAAAATAACTGCCCCACTCCTTTTATAAAGATCACCATTTCACACAACGTCTTCTACAACACTTATCAAGTGTAAAGTAATCATTGTTCCCTTGATATGAGTAAACGAAAGCAGGATCTTCCTTTATTTTTTTTCAATACGTGATATGATAGATAGTTCGTTTCTGCCTGTTTAACACAGGTTCCATGGCTTGTTTCTTTTGAGACTTACGCCCTAACTGTTGCACTCTATTACGATAATGCTAGACCCCAACCATGAATTACTCCAGCAGTACCACAAGCTCAGCTCTTTTGAGCAGACGCTTCTTCAGTTCCAATCAATTGTTTACGAACCAGCTCACGCCACTCTCATTGTAAATTGCCTTCGTAAGCTTGATATTCGCAGTCCACGTGGCAACAAGCCAACTGCTGCCAATTTGAACCACTATTTTGGAAAATTTCAGGAAGCAGGCCTCCTCACAAAAGAACGGCAATGCGCGCCCATTCTTGTTGAAGTGTTAAGTCGTATTGCCGTTGAAAACAACGTCTTCACTGCCTACGCCAATGCTATCCGTAAAGAAGCTCCAGTCTCTTATTACTACGGAAAATGGACAACCCGTTGCTGGCGTGCCATGCGTGAAATGCGTATAGGTATTTACACTCAAAACTTTGATCTCATCGATGATGCGCTCGAATTCCTTTCAGGCCAATGTCGCGAGATTATTTCTCCACTGCCACCCTCTCTCCTGGTGACAACATCCCCGTTTGACCCGGTATGGTTTAGAAGCCTGGCTCCATCGTTCCAGTTTTTCCTCCTCGAGAACATCTTCAGTTATATTCTGGCAAGCCTTAAAGACTATCCAGAAGTCTTCTCCTATCTCATTGAAGAAACAGGAACCGAGGGGCTAAGCCAAGACGAGAAACTTCCCTTTCTCCGCATTCTTTTTGTTCAATATATTTTTAGAGGACAACTTCCTGAAGCCCGGCAACTCCTCAACGAGAACAGCGAGAGTTTTATTGGCACCGGTGCCGCAGGAACTTTAGCGTTCCTGGCAGGCCAGTCAGATATAACAGATGATCTTTTTGAAACCGACCTCAATTTTCTTCGGGAGTTGACCGGTAGCGACAAAGTGGCATTTTTTGGCCCCATTGGTCTCTTCCACGCCTTAGCCACTCTGCAAAACGACCAGAAAGACCAAAATCAAAACACGGCTCATCAAATTGGGATAACCCAATCCCTTTTCAAAGGAGGCCCTGAAGAAACAGCCTATCAGGTTCTTGCGACATTTCTTCAGATACGAAACAGCACAGCGCTTCCGAGCGAAGAGATGACCTTCCATAAAGATGAAGAACCTCATAGCCTGAGCATACTATTTACGGCTCTTTCTCAATTTTGGCTCAATTCTAGCCTGAAACCTGAAGTCCAAAGCCATGTTGAAGGCCTCTATCAAACGGCGATGGATAATAATTTCCATTTCTTTTCGCTCAATCTTGCTGCCATCCTTGCCGGTACAGGTCACAACAAAGAACATTTCAGCGAGATCGTAGAGCGTATTAGCCAGGAGACAGGGTTAAGCCCAGTCATTAACATCCTGCAATCTGAAGAACCCTGGAAACGTAACCTCCAGGCACTCATACAGGTGACGACATCCCCTCACAAATCACCTGGTACACAGTCCGAAAGACTTATCTGGATGGTGGACTATACAAAGGGTAGAATGCAAATAAGCCCAAAAGAGCAGAAGTGTAACCAAGCTGGTAGCTGGAGTAAAGGCCGCCCAATTTCACTCTCCCGTCTCTATTCTGGAAAGCTCCCCTACCTCACGGTTCAAGACAGAAAAATAGCTGCTTGCATCCAGAAACAGGTCAACCCCGACACCCATGGAGTCAGTTACCATTTTGATATGGACAAAGCTCTCCCCGCGATGATTAACCACCCTCTCCTTTTCTTTAGTAAATATCCAGGAACGCCTGTGGAATTCGTCAGCGGGGAGCCGGAGCTGCTCGTTGAGGAACGGGGCGCCCAGCTTCATATATGTTTTGCCCAGGAGGTCACTGAAAGCAACATTACAATTTTCCAGGAAACGCCTACCCGCTACAAGATCATCGAAATCAATGATAACCACCGAAGAATTGCGCAAATTACTGGGAAAAACGGCCTGGTTGTTCCCGTCGAGGCCAGTGAACAGGTACTCACTGCTATCGGTAATATTTCCTCTTTTATGACTGTTCATTCGGCCATCGCAGCAGATATCGACCCTGGCGCCCCAACTACCATTGAGCAGGTGGAAGCAGACCCCACAACCTATATCCACTTACTCCCGTATGGAACGGGTTTCAGAATGGAAATGTTTGTAAAGCCATTCTATAGTGGCGGCCATTACCTCAAACCCGGCCAGGGGGTTGAAAATATTATAGCAGAGGTAGGTGGCAAGAGATTACAAACCAAACGGAACATGGCACTTGAAGAACATATGGCTCAAGAGGTTGAAGAATCCTGCCCCATACTTGACCTGGCAACAGACCTTGAGCAGGAAAACGACAGAGAATGGCACCTTCAGGATCCGGATGACTGCCTTCAGGCACTCCAGGAACTTCAAGCCATCCAGGACAAGGTTGTTATAGAGTGGCCGGAGGGAGAAAAACTGAGCATTAGCCACCAGGCGTCCCTGAAAAATCTCAATTTAAAGGTTCGCACCAATCAACAAAACTGGTTTGCCCTTTCCGGTGAGCTCAAGCTCGACCAGGACACCGTAATTGACCTTCGAGAACTTCTTCTGAAAACAAAAAATACCCACGGTAATTTTATTCAGATTCGAGAAGGCCAGTTTTTAGCACTCACCCAGGAGTTCAAAAAGAAGCTGGAGGAGATAAACCTGTTTTCAGAAGGAACAACAAGCGAAGATGGAGAGTTGCTCATTCACCATCTCGCTGCCATTCCCCTAGAAAAACTCGTTGAAGATGCAAAAGCAGAGGTTGACAAAGGCTGGAAAAACCAGATTAAACGCATCCACGAAAGTCAATCCTTCAAGCCACAACTGCCTTCAACACTTCGTGCAGAATTACGAGATTATCAGCTGGAGGGCTTCAATTGGCTTTCCCGACTGGCACACTGGGGTGTGGGCGGGTGTCTTGCTGACGACATGGGACTTGGCAAAACCATCCAGGCACTGGCGGCTATTCTTTCATCTGCCAACAAAGGGCCATCGCTTGTGGTGGCACCAACTTCAGTATCCAATAACTGGACATCCGAGGCTGCTCGTTTCACCCCAACGCTGAAGATTAAAACACTTGCTGGCAAAAACAGGGCTCAAGCCATAGCAGAACTGGGAGAATTCGACCTGTTGATCACCACCTACACACTCCTTCAACAGGAGAATGACCTACTCGCAGCCGTCAACTGGCAGACCGTTATACTGGATGAAGCGCAGGCTATTAAGAATGCTGCGACTAAGCGATCCAAAGCGGCAATGGCTCTTAAAAGCGAGTTTAAGCTTATCACCACGGGGACTCCCGTTGAGAATCATCTGGGTGAGCTATGGAATCTATTTCACTTTATCAACCCAGGCCTTCTCGGAACACTGAATCGTTTCAACGAACGCTTCGCTATTCCCATCGAACGTTTCCATAATCGCGATGCCAGGCTCAAGCTTAAAAACTTATCAGACCGTTTATTCTACGACGCATTAAATCACAGGTACTGGAGGAGCTACCGCCACGCACCGATGTCACACTTGAAGTGGAGATGAGTGAAGAGGAAAAACTCTTTTATGAGGCACTCAGACAAAATGCTCTGGAAGTCCTTGAAAATAACAGAGAGAAAAAGGCACGGCATCTTCAGATACTCACAGAAATAATGAAACTCCGCCAGGCTTGTTGCAACCCTAAACTCATTACACCAGACACCTCCATCGGCAGCGCCAAGTTAGAGGTCTTTGCCTCGGTGGTGGACGATCTGCTCGATGGAGGCCATAAGGCTCTCATCTTCAGCCAGTTCATTGGGCACCTCTCAATTCTTCGGGAACATCTTGATGGAAAAGGAATCGATTACCGATACCTTGATGGTGCGACCAGCAGTGCCCGTCGTAAACAGGAAGTGGATAGATTTCAATCAGGTGAAGGAGATCTTTTCCTTATCAGCCTGAAAGCAGGCGGACTTGGTTTAAACCTTACAGCTGCTGACTATGTAATCCATATGGATCCCTGGTGGAATCCGGCCATCGAAGACCAGGCATCCGACCGGGCACATAGAATAGGACAAACCAGGCCGGTGACAATATACAGGTTGGTCTGCAAAAATACCATCGAAGAGCAGATTGTCCAATTACATCAGGAGAAACGGGATCTGGCAGGAAGTCTGCTTGAAGGCTCTGACATGAGCGCAAAAATGACCAGTGAAGACTTACTGGATCTGATTCGACGAAAATAAGCAGTACGATTACTCGTCATTACTTCCATTCGAAACGTACGAAGCGGTGGAGCTTTTCGCAGGCAGGGATGACTGACGAGCAATACAAAGCAAAGAATCGGCAAATCCTCTCCAGATTCTTTTGCACCGCTGCATGCGGTACAAAGTAAGACAAACTACATGGGTAAACTACTCACGGGGTAAGCGACTTACTTTCACAAATCACCGATTTTATAACTGCTTACAGGGTGCCGCAGTTTTTCGCAGGCAGGTTGGCGCAGCGTATACGTGATACCTAAGCCAGCGTGACCGCGGAAAAATGCGGTATCCTGTAGGCAGTTACCTACATGGAATAGTACTCCATCACAGCGTGAACCATCTCGGGGATGGTGTATACGTCGGGGAGGATATCAACTGTTAATCCGTTGTCAGTTACAGTTTTAGCAGTGATAGGCCCAATGGCCGCAATGGTGACGTTATGCATCAGTCGCTTCAAGTCTGAATCATTTTCCGCATCCACCATCGAAAGAAAATTACGTACTGTGGACGAACTGGTGAATGTAACCATGTCCACCTTTCCAGACTCAAGCTCTGCACGTAACTGTTCACGCTTCCCTTCAGGAGAGACATTTCTGTACACTGGAGCCACTGTTACCTGTGCTCCGGCACCACGCAAGGTTTCCGGAAGAATTTCACGAGCCTTTTCCGCCCTTGGGATCAAGACATTACGTCCCTCAACTCCCTGATCCAACAGTGACTCCGCCAAGCCTTCTCCTGTGAAAACCTCAGGAAGTAAATCTGCACGCACACCGTATTCCTGCAAAAGATCCCCCGTTGCCTTCCCGACAACGGCAAGGCAGGGGCCCTTCATGTTCCTGGCATCCATGCCCTTGGCGTACAATCGTTCAAAAAAATATTTTACGGCATTTAACGAAGTGAAAAGAATCCAATGATACTCTTCAAGACGATCAAGTTCCCCATCCAGCACTTCGTATGAATCCACAGGCTCTATCTTGATGGTGGAATATTCGACACAGTTTCCTCCAGCTTCTTCAAGCCCTGCCATGAGCTCCGATGCCTGCTCGCGAGTTCTTGTAACAACAATTCGCTTACCAAAAAGTGGCCGTTTTTCGAACCAGTCAATCTTCTTACGCAGGGTGACGACTTCTCCAACAATAATTAACGCAGGCGGTCTCACTCCCGCCTCACGAACGATATCAATGATGGTCTCCAGAGTACCAACCACAGTGCGTTGCTTCGGGGTAGATGCCCAACGAACGACTGCCACTGGGGTCTTTGGATCACGCCCGTGGGAAACAAGGTTATCCACAATTATGGGAAGATTCTTAATACCCATGTATACCACAAGCGTACCGGCACCCGTTGCGAGTTTCGCCCAATCAATATTCGAGTCCGGCTTAGTTGGATCTTCGTGCCCCGTCATAAAGGCAACAGATGCTGTATAGTCACGATGCGTAATGGGAATACCCGCATAGGTGGCGGCTGCAGTTGCTGATGTCACTCCCGGCACAACTTCAAAATCCACCCCTGCATCAAATAATACCTCAACTTCTTCACCACCACGACCAAATATAAAAGGATCTCCCCCCTTCAAACGCACAACAGTCTTCCCGCTTTCCGCTGCGTCAACCAGCATCTGGTTAATTTCTTCCTGAGTATGCGTATGTTTTACTCCACCCTTTTTTCCGGCATAAATAAGTTCGGCATCCTTTGACACGTGTGTTAAAAGTTTTGGGCTGGCAAGATAATCATACACAACCACCTCAGCACGCTCCAAAAGATATTTCCCTCTCACGGTAATAAGAGCCGGATCACCGGGTCCTGCACCAACAAGGTATACCTTCCCCTTTCTGTTCTTACTCATAATATCTACCCGACCAAGACGACAAACGTCTTCCTGTGTGGTTAATTGACGGCCTTTTCCAACGGCAACTGTTTTTCTTTTTGGTATTCAACGATAACGCTTCACCTGGTAAGTGACTTAATTTGAAAACCACCGATTTCATAAAATGCGTCCGTCTGTTTAGCAACTTTCATTTAATTCATCAAGTAATGATGCTGCTAATAAAGGAATCATCAACTCATGATGCCCAATAATATTATATCCACGTCCTCCCGTTGCAGTGGGCCTGTTTACAACATTTGTCAAGGTTCGATAGTGCTTCATAAAATCAAAATTAGCCGTTGTAAAATCATCTACCCGATACCCCAGGTTCCTGACCAGTGTCAAGGCTTTCAAGAATACTTCAGGGAGAAGTACAGCAGAGCCGACATTAAGATAGGCTCCCCCCTGTAGATCAGCCACTTCAGAGCAAAACAAGCGGAAATCATGGTGTGATGTCTGACCAATATCAGCACCGGAAGCTGAGGGGTGAATATGGATAATATCTGTTCCCATGGCAACATGCACGGTAACAGGGATCTCAAGGCGTGCTGCAACGGCAAGCAAACTCTTATCGTTATGCGGAAATTTCCTGGCCAACAAACACTCACCCACTGCCTGTCCCATGCCAATTCCTTTATTTGCTCCCGCCGTGATGGCATGATTCAGCACTTCACCTGTCTCTTTGGCCGCACCAAATGCGCCATCTCCAAGGACATTGCCAACCTCTTCAGAAGTTGATCCTGCCATGGCAATCTCGGCATCATGAATAATACAGGCACCATTCATGGCAAGCCCTGTGATGATGGAACGTTCCATAAGATCAACGAGAATGGGGGTCAACCCCACTTTTATAACATGAGCTCCCATTCCAAAAATAATTGGCCTGCCACCACGACGTGACTTCGCCAGACGATGAACAAGCTCAGGAAAATCGTGACCAAGAAGCTGATCCGGTAAAGACGCAATAAAACTGCGAAGGGTCGAACCTTCTTTAATTGGACATCCAAAATGCTCGACAGTTACCTTGGAAAAACGATCATGCAAGGAGTAGGTTTTCAGCTTGTCAAAACGTAAGGGTTTACTTTTCACCAAAAATTTCTCCCTCGACAAGTTCACAGAGCAGATGCTCTGCCCAAAGGTGTACTTCCTGAATATGCTGTGTCTTTACAGTGGGGACATTCAAGGTGAGATCTGCCAAGCGCCCCAACTCTCCACCATCACCTGTCATTCCGCCTGTGAGGGCTGCTGTGCGCATACCAATACCTTTTGCAGCCGCTATTCCTTTAATAACATTCGAGGAACCACCTGATGTGGAGATTCCCAAAGCGAGGTCTTCCGGCCTCCCAAGAGCTTGTATCTGTTTCGAGAATATTTCATCAAAGGAAAAGTCATTTGCAATGGAGGTAATCGTGGAGGAATCGGTGGTGAGTGCAATGGCAGCCATTGGCCTTCTGTTAATGAGAAAGCGATTGACAAACTCAGCAGCCATATGCTGCGCATCGGCGGCACTCCCGCCATTGCCGAATATCATGATTTTTCCACCCTGCCTGATGCTTATAACCATTTGACAGGCTAGATCGATTAATGCCTTACGACTCTCACGAACAAAGGCTTCCTTAGCCATGACTGCATTAATTAGCGATTCAGAGATAATTTGTTCCATAGCAACACACAATAACAAGAATGAGGGAAGGAGTTAACTACTCACGGACATGCAGCAACATATAACAGGGAACTTAGAATATTATGAGACAAAAAGCAAAAAAATGGGCATACCGCACTTACTGCGAATATGCCCACTTTCAATAGCTTCCTTCAAGACAGAGTGTTCCAGATCAAGTCTATCAGTCAAGTTCCTTAAGAATAGCATCTGTTACTTCCTTGATACCCATGGAACCGTCAACGGAAATAACTTTGCTGTCTGTTTTTTTGAAATAGTTTACTGCTGCCATGGTACCGGTTTCGGTATCATAGTAAATGTCATGGCGTTTATTGATTGCATCTTCGTCCTGGTCATCAGCACGGGCACTGAGCTCTCCACCACATACACGACAAACCAGCTTCCCATCTTTTTCCACAGGTTTTATCGCATCAAAAGCAATATGATTGGGGTGATTATTATCATTGGCACAGAGACGACGTCCCATGATGCGTTCTTTGGCAATTTGACGATCAAGCATAATTTCGATAATGTAATCGATCTTCATCCCTGCCTCAGTCAAAGCACTGTCGAGAGCCTCTGCCTGTGCTAATGAACGCGGGAAGCCATCGAGCAGCCAGCCCTTTTCCTTTGATTTTGCAAGGGTCTCAAGAACCATTGGAATAGTAATCTCATCGGGTACCAGATCGCCGGCATCGATATATTGTTTTGCTTTTTTGCCAAGGTCAGTTCCGCCTTTAATGTGCTCACGAAAAATTGCACCGGATTCAATATGATCCATACCATACTTTTCTTTTACAATAGCACCCTGTGTTCCTTTACCGCTACCGTTTGGTCCAAATGCAAGAATGTTTACAGCCATGTTTGTCTCCTTTTGGCAAATTGAATGTGCTCTGGTACAATATTTAAAATAATAAGAAAATCCCGTACCATTCCGAATAATTCTTCACATAAAAAAATTTGATTGGCAAACATAATCGAAAAACACAAATGTATCCACAAAAATATCCGGAGGTACCTTTTGACTTTCCCCTGGAAAGGATGTATTTTCCAGCCTGTAGCAGGGGGATTTTGAAAAATCTCTTCCTATGATGTGCCCATGCACAGGAAAAAACACTGACAACTCAATAAAAATCTTCATACAAAATCATATAACAGGATCATGAAACAAATACAGGTTGGCCTCATCGGCTTTGGAACAGTTGGCAGCGGTCTTGCGGAGACTCTTTTTGAACAAAAAGAACGACTACAGAAAAAAGTCGGCGCCGAGATTGTCCTCTCACAGGTTGCAGACACCTCACGCAAAACACTTCCTAAGCACTTTTCAGGAATAACGCTCACAAAGGATGCAAATGATATCTTCACCAATCCCGACATTGATATAGTTGTAGAATTAATTGGTGGCCTGGAGCCTGCCAGAAGCTTTCTCCTTGAGGCCATAAAACACGGGAAGCATGTGGTAACAGCCAACAAAGCCCTTCTTTCCATCCATGGCAAAGAGATTTTTGAAGCAGCTGTTGCCAACAACGTGGAAGTGGGTTTTGAAGCAAGCGTTGGTGGAGGTATCCCCGTAATTAAGTCCCTCAAAGAAGGGCTTGTGGCCAATCGTATAAATTCCATCATGGGAATTATGAATGGTACTGCCAATTATATTCTCACCAAAATGACCGACCATGGTGTCCCTTTTGCCGAGGTACTCAAAGATGCGCAGGAACTTGGCTTTGCCGAAGCAGACCCGACCTATGACGTAGAGGGGATTGACACTGCTCATAAGTTAGCCATCCTGATGACAATCGCCTACGGAACATATGTTCACCTTGATAACATCAACACCGAAGGAATCTCCGATATAGAACCCGTTGACATAGAATTTGCCAGAGAATTTGGCTGTCGCATCAAGCTGCTGGCAATAAGCCACCATCACGGTGACCACGTTGAAGCACGGGTTCATCCAACCATGGTTCCCACGTCACATATGCTGGCAAACATTAATGGTGCCTATAACGCCATTCACTTTAACGGGGATACTGTGGGCAATGTTTTATTTTACGGGCTTGGCGCAGGAAAGATGCCCACAGGAAGTGCTGTTGCCGCCGATGTGGTAGACATAGGAAGAAACATTCTTTGCAGCTCGGTAAATCGTGTCCCCGCTCTATCCTACCTTCCAGAAAACATTGGGACCCCGAAAATCACACCAATGTCAAAATTAACATGCCCTTATTACTTTCGCATAACAGCTCTGGACCACCCCGGTGTCCTCGAGACAATAGCCGGTATATTTAACAAGCATGGTATCTCCATCAAATCAGTGATCCAAAAAAGTCGCCATCAGTTTGACCCTGTCAGCATCGTTCTTTTAAGTCACACTGCCAACGAGGAAGCGGTTCAGAATAGTATTGAAGAAATTAATGCGCTTGATGTATGCACGAAAAAAACAGTCAAAATCCGTATCCTGTCGGATAAGGAATAAACAGGTCTCTTCAATGAAATATCTTATCCTTGTTGGTGATGGCTTGGGCGATCTGCCCATTGCGGATCTTCACGACCGTACTCCGCTTGATTTTGCAGAAACACCGATGCTTGATGCTCTTTGTCGGAACGGTCGCCTTTTCCTTACTCAAACTGTCCCCGAGGGATTTTCTCCGGGTTCCGATGTGGCGAATCTTTCCCTTCTTGGCTATAGACCTGAAGACTATTATACAGGACGGGCTCCACTTGAAGCAGCATCCATGGCCATAGATCTGGCGGAAGACGAAACCGCCTTTCGTTGTAACCTTGTAACCCTAAACCATGGTGTGGAGAACAGGGTGGAGATGATCGATTATTCCGCCGGTCATATCTCAAGCGATGAGTCCAGACAGCTCATTGAGGCTCTGGAAAAAGAATGCTCAACAAAACGATTTCACTTTAAGGCAGGAATCAGTTATCGTCACATCCTTCTTGTCAAAGGTGACTACCCGGTTATGGATACTGTCCCTCCTCACGATTTTATCGAGCAGGAAGTGACTGCTCCATGGTTGCGTTATATGCAAAACCCGGAATGGGCACAACTCCTTAATAAAGCTTCGAACGTGCTTGCTACCCACCCCGTGAACCTGCAAAGGGCTGAAAAAGGATTAAACAAAGCCAATGCCATATGGCTTTGGGGCGAAGGGAAACTCCCCTCCATGCCCAGCATCAGCGAACGATTTGGGCTGCGTGGGAGTCTTATCTCAGCCGTTGATTTATTAAAAGGTCTGGGGATCGTTGCCGGACTTGAGATCCTCAACATACCTGACGCCACAGGCTATATCGATACAAATTACCGGGGAAAAGCCGACGCTGCCCTGAAATGCTTACAAACGCAGGATTTTGTTTTTGTTCATGTGGAGGCGCCAGATGAAGCAGGACATCAAGGCCTGCTGAAAGACAAATTGCAGGCGATAGAGGATTTTGACGCTAAAATTGTCACGCCCATCGTTTCCGGTTTACGCTCCCGTGGCGAAGAATTTCGTCTCATTGCCACCATGGATCACTACACCCCCCTTTCTCTGCGAACCCATACCAGCGATCCAGTTCCCACCATCCTCTATGATTCCAGAGAACTGGAAAAAGGCAGCGGTCAGAACTTCTCGGAAAAAACAGGGCAGCAGACTATGAACACACTAAATAAGACTCCGTCCGACGGAGAAACAATGCTAAAGCAACTTCTACAACAATAGAGATGAAAGAGAAAAGCCACCGCACAAACTACCGGGTTATATATGGCGATACCGACGCAGCTGCTGTCGTCTACAACGCAAATTATCTCCGCTTTTTTGAAATAGGCAGGACAGAACTCATGCGGGAAAAAGTATGTAGCTACCGAGAAATTGAAGCACAGGGGATACTTCTTCCTGTAACTGAATGCTACGTTCGCTACAAGGCATTTGCCTGTTACGATGACATGCTTATCATTGAAACACAGCTCATTGAGCTCAAGAAAGTCAGTTGCAAGTTTTCCTATCGTATCCTCAGACAAAACGACACCTCAGGCAAAGAACAACTCATCGCCAAAGGCTATACCGTGCACGCTGCCGTGGGAAGCAACGGTAAACTCACCCCCCTGCCAAGTACCCTACTTCCATACTTGCAAAAGCTTCTTCCATAGGGGAACAAGGAAGAATTGAACACAAATTTTCACAAGGAGATTTTGTAAATTGGAACGAACTCTTGCTCCTGAAGATTTTACAAGGAAGGTGTTGGGAGGAAATGTTCAGAAAATCGGCTTCGAGGCCACGGAAAAACAATCATTTGTTCCATGTAGAAAATAATACCCCACAACCTAGCCATAATCCTACTCATTCTATCACACAAAAAAAAAAGGCACTCACCGAATTAACGATAAGTGCCTTAAATTACTGGTACACTAGGCAGGATTCGAACCTGCGACCCCCTGATTCGTAGTCAGGTACTCTATCCAGCTGAGCTACTAGTGCATACGAGATGCATTATATACTCCAGTTCTTTTATTTCCTCAAGACTGTTTTCTCCCTTTGGTCTCTTTTTCCTGCTTATGACAAATAATTTCATGATCAGAAGGTTTAAGAGCAGGGTCAGCCACAATAATAATATCGATTCCATTCCTGGATTCCATGTCACTTATCTCGTTTCGTTTATTGTTCAGAAGATACTGAGCAACATCCAAGGGGAAATGACATTCGACCTTAACCACTTCTTTCCTGCTGGCTCCGGTCTGGATTCGTCGCAGGTAAAAGAGAGCCAATGTCTCGACGGAACGAACAATTCCACGCCCCTTGCAGTGTTCGCAAACCCTGTAATTACTTGTCTCAATGGGAGCACCAAGCTTTTGTCTGGAAATTTGCATAAGTCCAAATTTTGAAATTCGGCTCACATCGACTTTGGCACGATCACGCCTCATGGCACTCTTTACCCGTCGCTCAACCTCACGAATATTTTTATTGATACGCATATCAATAAAATCAACGACAATTAAGCCCCCGAGGTCACGAAGACGTAACTGGCGGGCAAGCTCTGTTGCAGCTTCCATATTCGCTTTAAAGATTGATTCCTCAAAGTTTTTTCCTTTCTTCCCCGTTGAACCAGAATTCACATCAATGGCAACCAGTGCTTCAGTGGGGTCAATCACGATGGAACCACCGGAAGGAAGCGGAACCTGAGGTTGATAAATGGATTCAATTTGATCTTCCACGTTAAACTGATTGAAAATTGGCCTGGATCCTTTATGCAACCGTGCCTTGGTACCTTTCTGTTTGCTGGGCAGCATATCAAGAAAGTCCTGGACTTTTTCAAGAGCAGCCAAATCGTCCACCAGGATTTCTTTAATCTCAGGGTCAAAATGCTCTCGCAAAAACCGCAGCACACAATCGTGATCCTGATAGATCCTGCCAACGCCTTCCATCATCTGGCCTTTCTTTTTAATCTCCCGCCAAAGCTTTGACAAAGAGCGAACATCTTTCGTAAGGGCAGTCTTTGTAACATCCTTACTTGCTGTACGCACAATCCATCCGACGCCTTCAGGAATACTCAAAGAATCCATGATTTCACGTAATTGAGATCGTCGATCCTCTCCGCTTATTTTCCGAGAAATCCCAGAAGAATCAGAACCTGGCATCAATACCACTCCGCGCCCCGGGATGGAAAGATAGGTGGTCATATTCGCGCCCTTATTCCCAACCTCTTCCTTCACCACCTGCACAAGAAGCTCCTGCCCACGTTCGAGCACATCGGTTACTCGTAGTTTCTTCCACTGACGCTGTTCTATAAGACGCTTGTTTTCTTCACTGATCTCCTGCTTATAATATTCGGGGTGAATCTCATTAAATGGGAGGAAACCGTTTTTGTCAGTGCCATAATCAACAAAAGCTGCCTGAAGATTACTCTCAATGGCTACTATTTTTGCTTTATAAATATTATTTTTTGTTTGTTTTGAAGAAACAGTAGAAACATGGATGGATTCCAAACGACCATCTGCAAGAAGTGCCAATCGGCACTCTTCAGGCTCCTCAGCATTAATGAGCAGCTTTAAGTTTTGGGGCTTTTCCGGAGAGATTTGTTCGCTGTCCTCAGCCTTAGCCTGCTTTTTCTTTTCGGTATTTTCCTTGGTGTTTGGATTATTTTTCCCCCGAGAGCGGGGAGAAATCCTGGCAGTTTTATCCTCTGGAGAGGCATCAAGCTCAGACTCAGTCTGAACTTCAGATACGGCTTCGTCCTGTACAGTTTCAACTATACCACCAAGCTTATCTTCATTTGACAATCCGCCAGCAACATTAGAGACTTCTGTCTTTTTTTCTGCCTCATCTTGTTTGACAGTTTTTTTTCGGGGAGCTCGAGATTTTGCAGTATTCTTTTTAGAAGGGGATTTGCTGTTTTTCTTTGAAGCACCTTTGGTTTCAGACTTCTTCACTGAACCCGTATCGGCTGTTGCAACAGGTTTCTTTTTTTCTGATTCTACTTTTGTGGTACTTTTCCACCAGGCACCAGTCGACGCCTTTACACTTTTTTTCTGCACAGCCTTTTTCTTTGGCTCTGCTTCTTTATCTACCATTATTTATCCTGATTAGGAAGGACCAAGCCTTTCCCACAATCTTTTGGCACACTTGATTTATACAGGTGCCGTAATTAACTGACAGAAGAAGATGACTTCGCACCTCTATTCTGTCTTACATTTTGTCGTCAGCCCCCCTCGACCCAGTCTTCAGAAAAGACCTAGCCGACACGGGACAGAAAACGCTGCCTAAAAACATCTCAAACTATTGAGGTGTTTGACGTTGTATTAAATAGAAAAGAAATGCGGCTCATTTTTTAACCGGCAGCTCTTTTCTCTGTAATTTTTTTCTTCCTTTTCAGCACAACAAGCCAACATGCCAAAAGTTGCACTTCAGTATTTACTCAGAAAGGAACACAAATGCCGAGCGCAGAAAAGGATTCATCATATCTTTACTTTGATATGATTCCTGGCAGAAACTCTGCCGAAAGAAACAACATATTCTCCCTGCAAAACATTTCACCATTTGGTAAAAATAAAACAATTTCCCTTTATTATCAAGGCAAATATGTGATTTTAAGCTTGACACCATTCTTCCATCCTCGTACATTTCAGCAATTAACAGATTTTATCCTTTGCCAGTCGGGCTTGTAAGACTTTTGACCATTCATTCAAGACGATAGCTCTCAGGAGCGCCAGACAGGCAGTTTCGTATTCGACATTCATGCTCTGTCAGCCTCTGTCCCTGACATGACAGCATACCAATTTCCAAGGAGCTCGCCGTGACAAAGCCTTGTTATTTCCCTGCTGCAAAATCTTCACTCTGCCTTGCGTCCCTTCTGGCCTTCACCTTTCAATCAGGTTTTCTTCTCGCCGAAACGGTGAAAACCGATGAGTGGCAAATTGAAGCTGACAAGGTGTTACGCTTTGAAGATCCTCCAAGTGTTATAGCTGACGGAAACGTAATTCTCACGAAACTACGTATCCTCCCCCCCAAACAAGCGACAAAAAAAGTTACAACTTCGGACTGGGGAGCACTTCTGGAAGAGGAACCCAAGGCCCAAGAAAATGAAACCATCACACAAAAGGGCCTGCTTAATGAAAAACCTCGCCTGATAACCGAGATGACCATTAAAGCCGACTGGATAGCATATGATGTTGAACAAAATAGCATTAAGGCCAAGGGGAATGTTTCAATTTCAAGTGACAATGACCAGCTGCTTGCAGAGGAAGGTGTACTCAATCTCGGAAACGAGACAGGAACATTCAAAGAAGCAACAATATTACGCGAAGAACTTGAGCTCCATCTTGAAGGAAAAACCATCGAGAAAACAGGATTTAACACATATCGCATAGAACATGGATGGGTTGTAACCTGTAAGCTTGAAGAAGGCACCGCTCCCCCCTGGAGTTTTGCAGCCAGCGAAACAAATGTTACTCAGGGGAAATACGCTACTATGAAACATGCCACCTTCCGCATTAAGGATGTACCTGTTTTATACACGCCGTGGCTTATGGTTCCCGTTGGAAATAAACGAACGACAGGTATTCTCTTTCCCGAGATTTCCAATTCAGACCTTGGTGGCTTCGGATTTAACCTGCCGCTTTTTATTAATCTTTCAGATTCATCCGACCTCACTCTCTATTCTCAATACTTCACCAATCGTGGCTTTATGCCGGGGATCGAATATCGATATATCCTGGGCCCCCAGAGGAAGGGTGCCCTTACGGCCAATTATTTAAACGATGACCTCTCTGACCCATCTGAGACAGACTACTGGACAGATACAGGATACACTCACACCAACCAGGAGAGATACTGGATACGCGGAAAACTTGACCACGACTTTAGAAACGATATAGTTACCCGAATTGACCTCGACGTTGTTTCCGACAGAGACTATCTGACTGAATTCAATTCCGGAGTCACAGGCTTCCAGGAATCACACAACAGATCTCTTGACACTTTTGGACGGGGTTTTCAAAATAAGACCAGTGATGAACGTGTAAACTCCATGAGAATCTTGAAGTATTGGGACGGAATGGCTCTTGAGGGTGTCTTTCTTGGAATCAACGATGTACGTGAGAACAAAGACAACCCGACACCACTATGGAAATTACCAAGCCTTGACTTTACAGGTAGTCGACTCATAGGAGAATCGAACTTCAGTATTGACTGGGATACTGGTTACGTCAATTACTATCGAGAAAATGGCGTAGGCGGGCATCGTATTGATATCTATCCACGTCTTAGTACGCCACTTCCCTTGGGCCCATACCTTGAGGCCCGTGCCGAAGCAGGTATTCGTGACACCTATTACAATATCCAAACCTTTGGAGATGGTAAGTGGGATCGAGATGACAGCCAGAACCGCTTGCTTGGAGACTTTCATACCGAGATTGGCACTACCCTCCTGCGAGACTTCCATTTTGCACCCGATGGAAGCAGAGGTTTAACTCATAATTTACGGCCTTTTGTTCAATATGACTATCTATCGGATACAGACCAGGAGGATCTTCCCGATTTTGACTCCGTTGACCGTAAGGATCACCAGAACGGAATTACCTACGGAATCGATAATTTTTTCAATCTCTTTGGACTCGACAGCAGCGGCAACACCAGCGAACAGGAATACGCCTATTTTAAGATTCAACAAAGCTATGATTTGCGAAGCGAAGAATCTGACACTCCTTTCTCTCCTGTGAACATAAAGATGCGATGGGTGCCCATGGTAAACACAAGGTTTATCTATAAAACTGACATTGATGTTTATGGTGACGGGTTCCTTTCTCACACCGTTGAAGCTTCATACATAAACAGCCGTGGGGATACGATCAACCTTGATTATAGATTCGACGATGAAGCAAACACCGAGCAAATCAATTTTAAGGCCAAAGCGCAACTCTTCGATAATATTTACGCAGGGTATTCAATAGAGCATTCCCTCTCAGAAGATAATGTTATCTCCCAAGACATATCAGTGCTGTACCAACCTGCATGCTGGTCGGTTGAGTTACGATCTGAGTATACACCGGGTGACCATACGATAAGCGTGCTTTTTAACCTCGCGAACATTGGGAACACCATAGGTCTCAACCTGTAAAGCCATGCACTTCGATATTTTTAACGGCGATGCCGACGGAATACTGGCCCTCCACCAACTTCGCCTACAACAACCAATCCCTGATGCCACACTGGTCACAGGTGTTAAACGCGATATTTGCCTCCTGAGCAAGATTCCAGAATGCCGAAATGCCACCATCAACGTCTTTGATGTCTCCCTCGATTCCAATCGCAGTGCGCTTCTAACACTTCTTGAAGCGCAAAACACAATTCACTATATTGACCATCACCATGCCGGAACAATTCCAGACAACCCACTTCTCACCACGCACATAAATCCTGCCCCCACCGTTTGTACCTCCCTGATTGTAGACCAACTCATTGAAGGGAAATATCGAAGCTGGGCAGTGGCAGGTGCTTTCGGGGACAACCTCCATGAGTCCGCAAGCAGAGCTGCCAGTTCGCTGTCCCTTAACACAAGCCAGGTTTCCCAACTCCGGGAACTTGGAGAATTACTGAATTACAACGGGTATGGCACAACACTCAGTGACCTCCATTTTGCGCCTGCCGAATTATATAAAGCTCTTCGCCCCTATGACGATCCCTTTCGGTTTCTCGCTGAGTCAGAGGATATTCTCACATTACGCCGGGGACATGAAGAAGATATGGCTCTTGCCATGGAACAACAGGAAGTCAACCCAGGAAAGAAAAACAGGGTTTATATTTTTCCCAGTACTGCATGGGCACGAAGAGTTGCCGGAGTTTTTTCCAACCTTCGCGCCCGAGAGAAAAAAGAGGCCGCACACGCACTTATTATTGCAAACGATGACGGATCCCTGCGTATTAGTGTAAGAGCACCGCTTAACGACAGAAAAAATGCCGACACCCTCTGTCTTTCGTTTCCAACCGGAGGTGGGCGCATGGCAGCAGCAGGGATCAACCAGCTTCCCGAGGAAATGCTCGACACATTTCTTGAACGCTTTCAGATGACTTTCCCATAATGAGCAAACACCATATGAAAATGAAATCCGTATCAGGTCTCCCGGCTTTTCTCTTCCTTTTGCTCTTCTTTCTTCTACTGCCACCCAATGGCCGTGCCGAAAACAAACTCCTAGCAGCGGACCGTGTAAAAGACGGACAGTACATAGACCTCACTCAGGAGAAGTACACGCTTCTGTTCCAAGACCTCATCCGCGACGGCTCCTTTAGCCGTCCGGAACTCGAACTGTTGTTCAAGGACGTGCGAATCAAACGAAGAGTTCTTGTCCTCATGGATACACAATGGGAGGCTAAACCCTACTATGAATACCGCCCACGCTTTATCACCAGGTCGGTCATCAGAAAAGCCAAAAAGAAACTCAAAGAGCACAAGGTCATCCTTGATCGTATTGAAAAGGAACTTGGTGTAAATCGAGAAATTGTGATAGCAATATGGGGGATTGAATCCCGTTTTGGTAAAAACAGTGGCGGTTTTAACGTCTTCCGTACCTTAAACACGTTGTTCGATGCCTATCCCCGCAGGTCTGACTTCTTTCGCCAACAACTCATTGCCTTTTTGTTACTTTGCAAAGAAAACGGCTACGACCCGCTCAGCATAAAGGGTTCCTATGCCGGTGCCTTTGGCCAAACCCAGTTTATTCCCACTAGTTTTCGTGAATATGCTGTAAGTTTTGATGGTGATACTCGTCGAGACGTCTTTGGCTCTACTCCTGACATTTTAGCCTCCATTGCAAACTACCTGCACAGGTTCCACTGGACGCTGGATGCTCCCCTGTATGTTGATATTGGCAGGGAACTCAAAGGGCCGGAAGTAAGAAAGGCAAACAGGCTGGGACGCAAAGGTCTGGTGGACTACCTGACCGTTCAAAAGGAACAGTCCATTGTTCTTCCCGTACCACCGGAAAGGTTACCACTTACCATCGTGGGCCTTGAAATTTCTCCACGAAAAGGACGGGGCAAACGATATATTGCCGGCTATCCAAATTTTCAAACAATTACTGAATGGAATCACTCCAATCGATACGCCATGGCAGTCACTGAGCTGGCAGAAGCCATCGGAATGAACTAACAGGAACACGTATGTTAAAGCTCTTACGCCTCTCCACGATACTTTTTGTGTTCCTTCTCATGGTCACATCTTGTGCCAAAAAACCACTGGATAGAATCTCCGTTGATGAATTCCCGCAGTTCACAGATGATCTCCCCCTTGACGGACTGCTTACAGGAGCTGTACGCCAACTCCACTATTTAAACACTCTGCCAGACGACGCATCCTTTACTCTGGGGCGCGAAAACTACTCTGTTTCCTGGCTCCGTGAATCCATAAATTCTTTTATTGATATTCTGAAACTTGGGCCTGACAAAGATGAACTTGCCCGCATCATAGCTGAGAATTTCACCGTCTACCAGGCAGCCGGCAGGGATGACCGCCCAAAGGGGGAAATGCTGATAACCGGATATTATGAGCCCTTTCTGCGAGGGAGTCTCACTCCCCATGCTCCTTATATCTACCCACTCTACTCGCCTCCTGCGTCCCTGATACAGATAAGGGACAAAGAAAGTGGTGAATGTGTTTTCAAACGAAAAAATAGTCAAAATCAACTTGTGCCCTACTGGACTCGTGAAGAAATTGAGACAAATAACACTGCAGCAGGCAATGAATTGGTCTATCTCGACAATCCCATTGATGCTTTTATCCTTCATATTCAAGGTTCCGGTAAAATTCAACTGCAGGATGGCACAATACGTTCCATCCACTATGCTGCATCCAATGGACTTGAATATTTTTCCATTGGTAAACTCTTGGTAGATCAAGGAAAAATGCGTCTTGAAGAAGTCTCCATTCCAACTATCCGCCAATACCTGCGCGACCATCCAGAGGAACAGGAGCAAATTCTCAATCACAACATAAAGTATATCTTTTTTAATTGGGGTCCCGATGGCGATCCCGTCGGGAGTCTTGCAGAACCACTTGTTGCAGAACGTTCCATTGCTGTGGATCCAGACGTTTTACCACAAACAACGCTGGCTTTTCTCATAAGCCGCAAACCAGTGCTTGACGAATCCGGCACCATAAAAGAATGGGTTTCCATGCACCGCTTTGTTTTTCCACAGGACACAGGTTCTGCGATAAAGGGCAGCGGACGAGCCGATCTCTACTGGGGGAATGGCTCCTATGCTAAAATTGCGGCTGGCAGCATGAGGGAGAAAGGACGTCTCTATTTTATGGTAAAAAACACCTTTGAGAAAGTAAAGAAGTGATCCGGAAGGAGAGTCATTGGCGAGACAGCTCAGCTGTTTTTGACCAGCGGGCACAAGAATACAATAGCTGGTTTGACAAGAGTCTGCTTTTTGATATCGAGCTGTCAGCTATTCGAGCAGTAACGCGTCCGGTATCAGGCCCTGCTTTGGAAATTGGTGTAGGCCCTGGCCGTTTTGCCGAGGCACTGAGCTCGGACTTCGGCATTGATCCTGCTTTTGCTCCTTTGGATATTGCAAAATCCAGGAACATTAGCGTTTGTCAAGCCATTGGAGAAGCACTTCCGTTCCGCAACAACTCCTGTGCACGAGTGTCCCTTTTCTTTACTCTCTGTTTCGTCCAAAAACCGCAAGAAGTCATTGCCGAAACCCACCGTATATTGCAAAGAAACGGTTGCCTTCTTTTAGGATTTGTCCCAGCCGGAAGCAGCTGGGGAAAATCACTGCACCAGAAAAAGGAAAACGGGAACCCCTTTTATGAACATGCCCATTTTTTCTCTGTCAAGGGGATTAAGAACCTTTTAATGGAACAGGATTTTACCTTAACCCGTTCTGTATCCACGCTTTACCAGGCTCCAGGAAAAGTGAGCAAAAAAGAAACTCCCCAATCTGGAATAGATGAACACGCTGGTTTTGTCGTCATCGCCAGCACAAAAACAATTGGGCCATGATCCTATCCAGGATTTTTTTAGACTCTCCACAGGAAAAACTGCTTTCCGATGGAGCAATTCTAAGCAAGTCGTCCAAAGCGCTCCCAGAAATCAGGAAAAGATTTTGCGACACACCCTTCTCCGCTGATCCGTACCCCGGGTACACGAAGGCCGGCAACGGCAAAACTCATGGCCATCCGGTGATCGTTATAGGTCTCTATCTCTGCTCCGTGTAAACATTCGCCACCATCACCATGGATCACCATGAAATCTTCACCTTCTTCAACCTTGGCTCCCATCCTGGCAAGCTCAGTAAGTGTTGCACTGAGACGATCACATTCTTTGATGCGTAGATGGGCAATATTCTTAATCACTGTCTTCCCATGGGCAAAAGCGGCCACCACTGCCAGAGTAGGTACAACATCAGGCATACTTGCCATATCAACACTTATGCACTTGAGACGATCCCGTCCGCTCAGACTGATTCCGTTGCCATCACGACTTATTTCACACCCCATCCGTGCAAGAAGAGGCATCAGAAAAGCATCGCCCTGCAAGGAAGGAACAGGAACATTGGGCACCGTAATTCGGCCACCGGTTATAGCAGCAGCTGCCCAGAAATAAGAAGCGTTTGATGCGTCTCCTTCAATTTCATAATCCATGGCTTGATACTGCCCCTGAGGAATGGAAAAAGAGTTGAATTCTTCGTTACAATCCACTCTCACACCAAAATCAGACATCACAGAGAGGGTCATGGCAACATAGGGTTTTGATAACACCTCACCCTGCACTTCCAGGCTGGCAGGTTTTGCCGCATAGGGCGCGACCAGTAACAAAGAAGAAACATACTGGCTGGATTTGCCTTCCGGGAGAATGGTCCCACCCCCTGATATTCCATGGCTATTTATTTTCAACGGAGGGCAGCCAGTCCCCATAACCGACTTGATATCCACCCCCCATCCCTGCAGTGCCTCCATAAGGGGCCCAATGGGACGCTCCCGCATACGTTTTTCACCATCTATACGAAATTCTCCCTGCCCCAGGGCTGCAACCGAGGTGAGAAAACGAGTGGCCGTACCATTGTTGCCAAGAAAGATTTCCTTTTCAGGAGTATTTAGTTTTCCTCCATTTCCATACACAGTCCAGACATCGGCTCCACGTTCAATCTTCACCCCCATTTGCCCGAGAGCCTCCGCCGTGTAATTCGTGTCCTCACTTGCCAGAGGGCCGACAAGCCTGCTTGTTCCATCGGCAAGTGCCGCGGCAATAAGTGCTCGTTGAGTAAGGCTTTTTGATCCAGGAACGGCAATAGTGGCATCCACTTTTGTTACATTTTTAATTTCTATCATTATTTGTATCACTCGTTTTTTGTTGAGAAAGAGCACGACTTAGTGCATCACGCATAATCGCCACAGGAGCTGTCCTTCCTGTCCATATTTCAAATTGAGCACCCCCTTGATACAACAACATCTCAAGCCCACTAATGAGAGTGCATCCCTCAATTTCAGCTTCGCTGAGAAGCTTGGTTTTCATGGGCGCATAAACAATATCCATCACCACCTGAAAACGGGACAGGATATTGCGAGGAACCGGACTGTTATCGATGCCTGGAACCATACCAACCGAAGTCGCATTAATCAGGATATCTCCAGATAAGGTTTCTGTCTCCTTAAGCGATACCCACGAACATCCAAGATCATCGGCCAAAAGACGGCCACGGGATTCAGTTCGACTGCAGAGAATGCTGTTGGCTCCCCTTTCAAGAAGTCCGAAACCAATGGCACGAGCAGAACCGCCGGCTCCCAAAAGAACAACTTTTGTTCCATTCAAAGGGATTGCGTTTTCCAGTGCGCGAGTAGCTCCAAGCCAATCTGTATTCAACCCGGTAAGTATGCCGTTTTTATTGAGTACGGTATTGACAGCCCCTATTTTCTCGGCCACAGGATCAATGGCATCCAGAAAATCCATTACCGATTCTTTGTGGGGAATGGTGACACTCGCCCCTCTGATACCAAGGCCACGAATACCAGTTACTGCCGAAGCGATCTCTTCCGCCGGAAAAGGTAGATAGACAGCGTCCATCCCGGAAGCGGTAAAAGCCGCATTGTGCATGGCCGGGCTGAGAGAGTGCGATACAGGGTTTCCTATTATCCCGTACAACAGTGTTTTTCCGTTTATACCCATGGGCTAGTCCCCCATCAATGAATAAATATTCTGCAATGCCTGAACAGACAGCTGTCCCGGAGCAGTCGCTGCCTGCTCATCAACAGCACAATAGGTCATATAGCCACCAAGTCCGCAGGTCGCCACTCTACTCACCACCCCGATCTGTCCCATGCAGAACGTAATAAGCGGGAAATGAAGCTTCTCTGCCACTTCAAGTAACTGCAATACTCTCAAAACATCCCGATGAGAATGCGCAGTTGTAATGATCTTACCGATATCAGCACCCTTATCCTGCATTAATATCACACGTTCCACCAGTTTTTTTTGATCCGGCGTGTTTTTAAAATTGTGCCATGAAAGGATAAGTTTCGTTGTACTTTTTTGGAGTGCCTGTTGAACTCTTTGATGGCTTTCAGCAACAGACAGAAGTTCAAGGTCAATATACCTACTATTTGCTGACACGGCTTTCAACAACAGTTCAAGCCGCTGTGTTTCGTCACCTGTGAACAATCCACCCTCCCAGGAAGGACGATTGGTGAACAACAGCGGGGTTTCCAAAGTATCAAAAAATGGCAGAACACAAGGTTCTTTCAAATGGTCGAGGCGGACTTCAATCACATCTGCCTGGGAGGCGACGGTCTCAGCACATGCCAAGGCTGAGGACACAGTCCCACAACCGATGGAAACACAAATACGATGCGAAGGATCAAAGATGCTATTTGTTCGTTTTTTCTGCAAGGTTAATAGCCCAGGCTACAAGAAAGGAGATCACGGCAAGATCATCCAGGAATCCAAACCCCATTATCCAATCGGGAACGAGATCAAAAGGAGAAAGAAGATATACAATGGCGGCAATTAAAATAACTCTTACTTTCCAGGGAGTGTCCCGCTTAAAGAGCAGTCGTCCCCAATACTGTATCCTGCTGAATATATTCATTCGGGACGGGCCGTGTTCCGATGGATTCGTCATTGTCATGAAAGAACAAGTGCTCCGATCATTTCGCGCAATGATCCAAGCTTATTTTCATAAACGTATTCTGCCAGTCCTTCGACAGTCTCTTCAGCGGCGCGTGGGTTGACAAAATTGGCTGTCCCAATCTGTACAGCAGTGGCACCAGCCAACATAAATTCCAATACATCCTCGGCACTTTCGATTCCTCCAATACCGATAACAGGAACTGAGACTGATTGCGCCACCTGATAGACCATACGCAGGGCAACAGGCTTTATGGCAGGCCCGGAAAGACCACCAATCACATTGGCCAGTACGGGCTTCCGACTTTTATGATCGATTGCCATGCCAATAAGGGTATTTATCAGTGAAACAGCATCGGCCCCGCCATCCTCCACTGCACGTGCTATCAGACTAATGTCTGTCACGTTGGGAGAAAGTTTTACAATAACAGGAACTCTTGAGTGCTTCTTAACAGCATTGGTCACTGCTGTGGCCAGTTCCGGAAGGGTTCCAAAAGCGACACCGCCTTTTTTCACATTCGGGCAGGATATATTCACCTCAATTGCTGCTATGTCGTCTACATCTGCGAGGCGTTCAGCTATCTCCTGATATTCTGCCACTGTATCACCAAGGATGTTCACGACAACCGGAACACTGATCCCTGTAAGCAACTTCATTTTTTCTGTGATAAACCGTTCCACACCTACATTTTCAAGCCCTATGGCATTCAACATTCCACAAGGCGTTTCAATAATCCGTGGCGGCGGATTCCCAGGCCTTGGTTCAAGCGATATGCCCTTAACAACCACAGCCCCCAGCTTATGAAGGTTCAAGTAGGGTTCAAACTCTTTTGCATATCCAAAGGTTCCCGATGCTGTCATCACGGGGTTCTTCAACCTGAGAGGCCCTATGGAAACAGCAAGATCGACGTTTTTTATTTCACTTCCCATAGTAACTCCTCCGCGTCAAAAACAGGTCCCTCAAAACAGGCATGTGCATAGCCGCCCTTTTCGACGGGAACTATACAGCCAAGACAGGCGCCCATCCCGCAAGCCATATGAGTCTCCATGGAAACCTGACAGGCTATATTCTTCGCCTTGCATAAAAGATGTACAGCAAGCATCATTGGATGGGGTCCGCAGACATAGGTCGTCGCATCTGCCGCCAATTGAAGGCCTTTAAGAACATCAATCACAAAACCGTGATGCCCCAGAGACCCATCGTCCGTGGCGGCATGGACTGAAAGACCGAGTTCTTTAAAATCATTGATAAGTGGTTCAAGTTCCTCACCCGTTCTGGCACCGAGAACAACAAGCGGTGGATTCCCGGTACATATGCGAGACAACTGTTTTGCCAGGAAAAGTAATGGAGCAATACCAATGCCTCCTCCGACTAAGCAATGACTCCCTGTGCAATCGACTTGAAAGCCACTGCCAAGTGGCCCCAGCACTGACAAATTTTCTCCCTCACGGCAATGAGCAAGAAGAGACGTTCCACGTCCAACCACTTTAAAGAGAATTTGGAAGTAGCGGTCATTGCTTACCTGAGAAATGGAAAAAGGCCGTCTAAGCAACGGGTCCTTGCCATTTCCAGTTTTCACCATTACAAATTGTCCGGGCTGAGCAATCCGGGCAATTTCGGGAGAATCCAATGTTATGCGTACTATATCAGGACTCAGATACTCCAATCGAGATATATAACTTTTTTTCTGGAATTGAGACATTGTTAGATGTAGAATTAATAGTATTTATTCATATTTTTATAAAACTTCTCTTTCACACACCATTCCATGGACACTATACTCTTTGTAACTGTTATCGCCACCTGCTTTGGAGCCATTGTTGGCAGCTTTCTCAATGTTGTCATACTGCGCCTGCCCAATGAAAATGAATCTATTGTCTTTCCTGCGTCTCATTGTACGAGCTGTATGACAGATCTGCACTGGTATGAAAATATCCCAATCATAAGTTTTTTGCTACTACATGGGAAATGCAGCCACTGTAAAGCTAAGATATCATGCCAATACCCCATTGTCGAACTCTGCATGGCTGTCCTTTCGGCGGCACTCGTCCAAAAATTTGGTTTTACTGTAAGCAGTGCGGGGTATTTTTTGTTTTGCGCTGCACTTCTGGTAATCATCTGGATAGACATTCACCATCAGATTATTCCAGATGTTATTTCTCTTCCTGGCATTGTAATTGGCCTTCTTTTCTCCTTGGTTTGCCCCCTACTCTACTGGAAAGATTCCCTTTTCGGAGTTCTGGCTGGTGGCGGGATTCTATATGCAATAGCGTGGTTCTATTTCCTGTGGCGTAAAGTTGACGGAATGGGAGGGGGTGACATTAAACTATTGGCCATGATTGGCGCTTTCCTCGGCTGGCAATCTTTACCCTTTGTCATTCTTGCAAGCTCACTAAGTGGCACTCTAGTGGGACTTGTAGCGATGATAAAGCAAAAAAAAGGAGGGCAAACCCGTATTCCTTTCGGCCCCTTTCTGGCTATTTCAGCTCTTGCCTATCTGTTTTTTCAGGAAGCAATAGTGCAGTTGTATGAAATATACTTACATACGAGTCTGTCTCTCTAGGAGCTCTGGACGGTACCACCAATCAAGAATGTATGGCAACAGGAGTTTCAAATTGAATTTCTGAAGCACTTTTTCCGTTGCTAATATCCATACCAAGCTTACTCCCTAATTCTCTAGCCATTGCAATCTGTTCGTTACTGTGCCCATATTTGGGATAATACCTGCGAAGCCATCCCCTTCCACTTTCCGGTATTTTACCGGAAAGTTTCAAAAAAACACCAATGGTACTCCAAGGCTCAGGACATGGATGAGTAAATACAATGGGAGAGCAAACAGTTCTTGCAGAGTATTTCTTCAACATTGAACGAAGCCCCCAGAAATGGAACCGCCAATACCCCCTGCATGAGATGAGTGGAAGAACATCCTGGTCCCTAAACAATTTCCTCCCATCCCGATCTAGCATGGAGAGTACAACTCCAGATGGGTTAAAAGACCAGGTGGGGCCTGCAACAATAATTAAATCCCAGCTCGAAAATACCATCGGATTGAGACTTTTTATCGGGAGGCGCTTGCGAAAAAATGTTTTCAGCATCATCCATACAGTCCCGGAAATAGAACCAACTGGAAACGTCAGACTCTGTTCAGGAATAAGCCGCTCCATACGTATTTCTAAAACATTTTCTTCCAGGCCAATGACCATCTTTTTAAGTAGACTCATTGTTTGATGGCTATACGAGTAGTACAATATGAGTATTCGCTTCCCTGGACCCTGCATCCCACACCTCGTTGCGTCAAATTAATGCTATCATAAACGCCTGTGAATCTAAAAAAACCCTGTATCAGGTCAACACAAGAATACTAATCAGGAAATTACCTGAATACTATACCGTAGACAAACGCAAAAAAAAAGCCCCTGATTTCTCAGGGGCTCAGCAAGGACAATCAATACTTGTCTACATTATGCCTCTACTTCATGCTCAACGCCTATGGCGATTTTGTAGAGTACTGTCACTATAAAGATTCCTGTGGCCCAGACGCCAATACAAATACCAAGTTCATTGGCTGTTGGGATATACTCAACAATTTCATTGAGAGGGGTTGGAACAAAACCGGCAAGCACAAAGCCAATACCCTTATCAAGCCAAAAAGCCAAAAATAAAGCCCCACAACCAAGTCCAAGAACAAGATCATTCTTTTTAGCCGCTGGTGTTGCCAGAGTCGCTAAAGAGCCAAAGGCAAGAAGAACAAAGGCCCACATAAAAGGTACAAGATTATTGTACACATGACCATGATGCTCAAGACCAAAAAAGAGATACTCAAGTGTATGTGTATGCCCTGGAACTTCTGAATAGTACCCAACAAAAAATTCGAGTCCTACGAAAAACATATTCAGTAATCCAGCATAAATAATTATTGTTACCAACTTATTCATTGCCTTTCTTCCTGCGTCAAATCCCGCAACCCGTTTTAAAATAAGACAAGCTATAATAATAAGGGAAGGGCCGGCAGCAAACGCTGAGGCGAGAAAACGTGGTGCGATAATTGCGGAAAGCCAGAAATGACGCCCAGGCAATCCACAGTAGAGCATCGCCGTTACCGTGTGGATTGAAACTGCAAACGGAATGGACAAGTACACAAAGAAATAAATCCATTTTGGCGGTTTAACTTGTTTCTTTTCGGCAGTCAGGATAACCCATCCACAGAGAACATTCAGGAATAGATATCCATTCAATACAATGGCATCATAAAACAACATTGATCGAGGTGAAGGATGTAAAATCATGTTCAGGGCACGCATCGGTTGCCCAAGGTCTGCAACGATAAACAGTAGACACATGACGATAGCAGCGATCGCTAGAAACTCACCAAGAATCGTAATTCTACCAAATTCTTTATAATTATGGATATAATATGGCAATACCAACATCACCCCTCCTGCGGCAACACCGACCAGAAAGGTAAACTGAGAGATATAAAGACCCCATGATACATCGCGACTCATGCCGGTCATGCCTAGGCCATAGATGTACTGCCTGAGATAACAGACAGCACCAATAGCCATGAATATTCCTAAAAATGCAAGCCAGAT
>CAMZKT010000043.1 GCA_947311435.1 uncultured Desulfocapsa sp. | reverse complement strand
GGATGAGGCCGGGGAGCTGGCGGTGAATTTTGAGTATAAACCCCTGCCCGGTGGCAAGTATGAAATTGATGCTGAGACGGAAAAACAGCTCAAGAATTTATACGGCAAGTTGACCAAGGGGGATCAGCCTGTCTTTGACATGGCCAGCCGGATTCTTGCTGCGCTGGAAACCATGGACGGCATGGCTGAGTATTGCCGGTTGTTGCAGGTCTTTTCTCCCACGGAAAAAATAAAGAAACGACCGCTCATTGTCCGCTATCTCAACAAGTACACTGCCTCCAACAGCATGGATTATTTTATCCATAAGGATCTGGGCGGGTTTCTGCGCCGGGAGCTGGATTTTTATATCAAGAACGAGGTAATGCATCTTGATGATATTGAAAACGCAGATGTCCCGGCAGTGGAGAGCTATCTTGCCAGGATCAAGGTGCTGCGGAAGATTGCCGGCAAGTTGATTGATTTTCTGGCCCAGTTGGAGGATTTCCAGAAAAAGCTGTGGCTGAAGAAAAAATTTGTGGTGGAGTGTAATTATTGTGTGACATTGGACCGGGTGCCGGAGGAGTTGTATGGGGAGATTGTTGGGTGTGATGCCCAGTGGTTGGAGTGGGTTGGGCTTGGTTTTTTAACCACGGAAAACACGGAAGACACGGAAAAAAGAAAGGGAATCTTAGGCAAGGAGCCGTATCTGGTGGTGGATACGAAGTTTTTTGGGGAGAGTTTTAAGGAGAGGCTGCTGGCGTCGTTTGATAACCTGGATGAGCAGTGTGATGGGTTGTTGATTCATTCTGAGAATTTTCAGGCGTTGAATTTGTTGCAGGAGCGGTATCGGGAGCAGGTTAAGTGTGTTTATATTGATCCGCCGTATAATACTGGTGGAGATGGCTTTGCGTATAAAGATAACTATCAACATTCTAGTTGGCTTTCATTTTTACTCGATAGAATTTGCATTAGTCGTAATCTGCTATCTGGAAACGGACTTTTCTTTTCATCAATAGACTATGTTGAAGAGTCACACTTACGTATACTTGGAGATATCATATTTTATGAATATAATTTCTTATCTAAAATTATTTGGGAGAAACGCTTTACTCGTAGCAATAATGCTAAGTTGTTTTCGACCCTTACAGAAAATATATTAGTTTACAGAAAAAGTGATAATACTTCTCTTCTGAGAGAAGATCGCAATGAAAAGGCCGATTCAACATACAGTAATCCCGACAATGATCCGCGGGGGCTTTGGACGAGTGTGTCTTACGTAAATCCTGCATCCAAAGTAGCACGACGGAATCTTACTTATCCACTTTGTAATCCCATTACGGGGCATGAGGTGATTCATCCAACTAATGCCTGGAAATATGAAAAGTCCACATACGAACGACATGTTTCCGAAAAGCGGTTGTATTGGGGACAAAATGGTATGAATATTTACCCTAGACTTAAAAAATTTCTTAGTGAAATGGATGGAATGGTTCCTGTTGACTTGTGGAAACATGGAGACACTGGGACAACTGATTCTGCAAGTAAATTACTTGAACATGAATTTGGGAGAAAAGTGTTCGAGTTCCCTAAACCACCGTCACTAATACGCCGAGTTATTAGTTTAGCCAACTTTGGTTCTATAAATGGGCTTTTTATTGATTTCTTCGCAGGGACTGCACCTACCGGGCACGCAGTAATCAATCTAAACCGGGAAGATAACGGTAAGCGCAAGTATATCCTTGTTGAAATGGGCGACTATTTCAATACAGTCCTCAAACCCCGCATCCAAAAAGTAATCTACTCCAAAGACTGGAAAGACGGCAAACCGCAAGCCAAAACCACGGCAAAACAAAAAAACAATTCCGTGCCGTCTGTGTCTTCCGTGGTTAAAAACAAATACAACGGCATCTCCCAAACCTTCAAATACCTCCGCCTGGAATCCTACGAAGATACCCTGAACAATCTCCGCTTTGATGACAATAAAGAGCGGGACAAACTCCTGGCTGCAAGCCCATCCCTCAAAGAAGACTACACCCTCAACTATATGCTGGATGTGGAGACCAGGGGCAGCCAGTCTCTGCTCAATATTGACAGGTTTGCCGATCCCCGTTGCTATACCCTGAAGATCAAAAAACCGGGTTCCGAGGAATACAGCACTCACAATGTTGACCTTATCGAGACCTTTAACTACCTCATCGGCCTGCGTGTCACCCATCTGGCAGAGTCCCAGACCTTCAAAGCCGCCTTTAAACGAAATCCCGACCCGGAACTGCCGGAAGAGCAGCATACCAAACTGGTGCTTGACGGTACAATTCGCATAACCACGGAAAGCACGGAATACACAGAAAAAGAAAACAAAAATAAAAACATCTTTCCGTGTCCTTCCGTGTCTTCCGTGGTTCAAAAAAATCACTGGTGGTTCCGCAAAATAGAAGGCTGGCTTCCCAAAGACCCGGCCAATCTCAATAACGGCCAGAAACAAAAAATCCTCATTGTCTGGCGTACCTTAAGCGGTGATCTTGAAAAAGACAACGCGGTACTGGATGAATGGTTCCGGAAAAACCGGATAAGCAGCCAGGATTTTGAGTTTGACACCATCTATGTCAACGGCAGTAATAACCTGCCCAATCTCCGGCAGGAAGGAGATACCTGGAAGGTTCGCCTCATTGAAGAAGAGTTTATGAAACGTATGTGGGAGGGGGACTCATGAAAGGAGCAATAAAAAAACTAAGCATTCAGGGCTTTAAATCTATCCGGGAGTGTACCGACTTTGAGCTGACCAATCTCAATATCATAATTGGCGCCAATGGGGCAGGAAAAAGTAATTTTGTCCAGATTTTTCGTATGGTCATGGCAATGACACGGAAAGATTTCAGCAGGTTTATCCTTGAACGGGGTGGCGCAGATAACTTCCTTTTTAACGGCCCTAAGATTACTCCCAAAATCAATATTGCGTTTGAATTTCAGTCATTGAGTGATTATGCAAGCGGTTCAAATCTTTACCGCTTTGAGTTAACTCCAACGGTAGATGAACAGTTTTTAATCAGTGAAGAAAGAAAATATGTTACGACAAACTGGTGGTCGTATGGCGTTCCTTCCATTGAAAGTAAATTGTATGACGAGCGCAACGAAAAATCTGCTGACGGTCAATGGAATGGCGTCGGTCATTTTGTCTATGAATCCATTTCCAACTGGATGGGCTACCATTTTCACGATACCAGTTCAACGGCCCCCATGCGCCGTTCGGAAATAATAGAAGATTCACAGAAACTAAGAGGGAATGCCGCAAATATTGCGCCATTTCTCTTTATGCTCAAAAATTCTGAATTTTATAAAAGCGACTACGAAGAAATTGTTAACGCTGTTCGCCTGGTAATACCATTTTTTGACGATTTTCGGCTTGATGTCCAAAAACTTGGTGAGGCAGAAAAGGTAAAGTTAAGCTGGACTCAGAAAGGTTCTGACTTTCCCATGCAGCCTTATCACCTTTCCGATGGCTCTATTCGTTTCATCTGCCTGGCAACAGCACTGTTACAACCCAATCCACCATCCACAATCATCATTGATGAACCCGAACTGGGACTGCACCCGGCAGCGATTGCTATTCTTGCGGAACTTATTCAGGTGGCAGCAAAGAGAACGCAAATAATCGTTGCCACCCAGTCACCTGCACTGATTGACCAGTTTGCCATAGAGGATATTGTGGTTGTGAACCGTGAAAAAGATGCATCTTCTTTTAAGCGGCTTAATGAAAAGGATTTTTCTGCCTGGCTTGACGAGTATTCGGTAGGTGAACTGTGGACCAAGAATGTAATCACCGGAGGGCCGGTTTATGAGTGATTCCATCGAGATCATGGTGCTGGTGGAGGGAAAAACAGAGGAGATTTTTGTGAATAATCTTCTCGTGCCCTATATGGCCAGGAAAAAGATTTACCTGTTCCCAACTCAAATCAGTAAACCGGGACAAAAAGGTGGTGATGTCCGCTTTATTCGTGCCCGGAAAGATATTGGAATGCATTTAAAACAACGACC
Organism: uncultured Desulfocapsa sp.; assembly: GCA_947311435.1. Classification (GTDB taxonomy): domain Bacteria; phylum Desulfobacterota; class Desulfobulbia; order Desulfobulbales; family Desulfocapsaceae; genus Desulfocapsa. The sequence goes on along the minus strand of CAMZKT010000043.1, from coordinate 14,417 downwards.
GGACACCTATGTAACAACATTTATTGATTTTTATGGCACAAAAGAGTGGCCGGGCCTGGATTCGGTCAGGTCAGGGGCATTGCCAAAGGAAATCGCCCAAACGATAAACGAAGCAACGAAAACAGAGGTCACATATCTCTTTGCGGACTACCGGCCAGAGACCCGGTTTATCCCTTATGTTGCGGTGCATGAATTTGAAGCAATGCTCTTCAGTGATATCGATCTGTTGTCTGCCAAATTGAATGTAAACAAAGAACAGGTGGAACAGGTTCTCGCGGAATATGGTGAGCCTGAAGCTGTGAATAATAATCCCGAGACTGCACCTTCCAAGCGGCTTGATAGTTGGTCATTGAACGGAAAATTTCCCAAGACAACAACCGGAATAGTCATTGCGCGCCAGATAGGCATTGCTAAAATTCGTGAGAAATGTCCCCTCTTTGACAATTGGCTTGGGGCAATTGAATCCATTCAGAGGGGTGTACATGGCTAAGCGAAAAAAACCTAAAGGCCCCAAAAATCATAAATTCAGCAACAAACTGCTCCTGAATCAGTGGTTGATCAGCCTGTTCGGGATTGATCCCCTGATGGAGCAAAGACGAAACGGCAAGGTGGTGCGTCCTTTCCATAAGCTGGCAGATCCCATCCGTGATCCTTGTATGGAGGGGCTGGATGCCGACAATATCCACAAGTTTTATCATAACCTGGTGAACTCCGAGCTGTTCTGGGATGAGAGCGGGCGGGTTTTAGGCAAAGATGAACTTCTGAGCTATGAGGAGAATATTGTCCGCCACACCCAGAGCATCAATGCAAAACGGAGCCGACCAATAGTCTGGAAATATTACCAGTGGCTGACCCTGCTCTTTGTGGAAATATACCTGGCCAGATTATTTGAGAGCCCGGAAAAATTACTCCTGGAACTCAATACCTTTGTGGAGAGCTCCAATCTGCACTGGCGTGACTATGCCGACATGCCTCTCTTTGCAGAAGATGATCTGAATAAACTCTGCCTGCAGAATGCCACCGGCAGCGGTAAAACACTGCTGATGCATGTGAATCTGCTGCAATATCAACATTATGCGAAACAATACGGCAGAGAAAAGGAGCTCTCCAGAGTCATTCTTCTCACCCCAAATGAGAGATTGAGCGAGCAGCATATCGACGAACTGCGGGAAAGCAATATCCAGGCAAGTAACTTTGCCCAGGTCGGGTTTAATCTGTTCACCATGGCCCTGGGGTTAAATCGGGTTGATGTGCTGGAAATAACCAAACTGGCTAACAAGGAAGGGCCAAACTCCATTGCCACCCGCAGCCTGGGAGATCAGAATCTGCTTTTAGTGGATGAAGGCCATCGGGGGTTGTCCGGCCAAAATGTGAAGAAAAACGAAAATGCCTGGTACAAAAATCGCCTGATGCTCTGTGAGAAGGGTTTTACCTTTGAATATTCCGCCACCTTTGAGCAATCAGTTCGCGGCACCGGGCATGAAGATGATTACGCCAAAAATGTCTTGTTCGATTATTCCTATCGCTGGTTTTATGAAGACGGCTTTGGCAAGGATTATCAGATCCTCAATCTTCCTGAATCCTTTGAGGCAGCTCGGTTAAGCTATATGACCGCCTGTCTGCTCAAGTTTTATCAGCAGCTGCGGATTTATGAGGAAAATGACGGCGGCTTTGTGCCGTTTAATCTGGAAAAACCGCTCTGGGTTTTTGTCGGTTCCACTGTTTCTTCAGGTAAACTCAACAAGGCGGAGCAGCTTGTGGCCACGGATGTGGCCTTGATTATCCAGTTTATTGCCGGTTTCCTGGAAAACCGGCAGGCGGCTGTGCGCCGGATTGAGGAAATCCTTACCTCCAAAGGAGAGGATACCGGTCTGCTGGATAAAGACGGCAATGATATTTTTGCCGGGGCTTTTACCTATCTTGCCCGCTTACTGAATGCTGGAGATACCATTGATGATTTATACAGAGATATTCTGGAAAGGCTCTTTAAGAACAGGGCCGGAGGAAAACTGGCCCTTGAGCGGGTAAAGGGGGATTCCGGAGAAATTGGCCTGAAAGCGGGGAATGGTCAGGAGTGTTTTGGCCTAATCAATGTGGGCAATGCCAAAGAGCTGTGCAATCACCTTGGCAAGCTGAACATTGCCAATCTGGTCACCAACGATTCAGATTTTACTTCAGCCATGTTTGCCTCGGTAAGGGATTCCTCCTCACCGATCAATCTTCTAATCGGCTCAAAAAAATTCGTTGAGGGCTGGGATTGCTGGCGGGTCAGCACCATGGGGCTGATGCATGTCGGCAGTACGGAAGGCGCGCAGATTATCCAGCTCTTTGGCCGTGGTATTCGCCTGAAAGGGTATAAATGGAGTCTTAAACGCAGTGGTCATGCCCATGCGCCCGTCCATCCTGCCTTTATTGAGGAGTTGGAAACATTAAATGTGTTCGGGATCAAGGCTGATTTTATGGAGAAGTTCCGCGAATTTCTGAAGGAAGAAGGGCTTCCAGGCAATGAACGGCGCAGAACTATCACCATTCCCCTGAATGTCACCTACGATTTTGGTAAAAAATTAAAAATTCTGCGGCCAAAACGGAAAACAGAAGATGGTAGAGAGTATGATTTCAAAAAGGATGCCCCGGTTCCGGCCGTTGGCGATATTCCTGACTACTTGAAAAACAATCCGGTTGTGGTGGACTGGTATCCGCGTATTCTGGCCCTGCAGTCAAAGAGCAGCGGAATCAGCAACAGGAAAGATAAAACATCATTTTCCGAACAGCATCTTTCCCTGTTGGATTACGATGCGCTCTTTTTTGAACTGGAGCAATTTAAGTGAGAGCGCAGCTGGTACAATTTTAATATTTCCAAACAGGGGATTCGTCAACTGTTGAGGGATTCAAACTGGTACATTCTCTACCTGCCGAAGACAAGGATGAATCCGGCAAATTTTGAGGGAGTGCTGCTTCTGCAACAGGTGGCCGCAGAGCTGCTGAAACGGTATTGTGACCATTATTACAACTATCGCAAGCGTGAATATATTGAACCACGGCTGGAGCTGCGTGAGCTGACACCGGAAGATGACAATATACCCAAAGAGGATTTTTATCAGCTCATTGTTGATGGTGATGAAGCTCAGGTGATTACCGGTATTCAAAAGATCAAGAAAGATCTGGAAGGTGGAGAAGATGACCTGTTGCAGGTGGGTGATCTCCAGGCCTGTAATTTTGGCAGGCATCTGTTTCAGCCATTATTCCATGTTCGGCGAGGAGGTAAAACAACGGTTTTGCCGGTTGCCTTAAATGAAAGTGAATACCAGTTTGTTACTGATCTAAAGATGTGGTGTGACGATAAAAAAGCCACTCTGGAAAAGGGTACGGTAGAATTGTTTCTGCTCAGAAACCTGAGCCGGGGAAAAGGGGTTGGCTTTTTTGAGGCCGGGAATTTTCACCCTGATTTTATTTTCTGGATGCTTGCCCGTGGAAAGCAGTATGTCACCTTCATAGAACCGCACGGACTGCTACATGAAGGCCCCGGCAGCGAGAAGGTTTTGTTCCATAAACGTATTAAAGAGGTTGAAAAGCGTATGAATGATAGTGATGTCATTTTAAACAGCTTTATCCTCTCCTGGACCAGGTTTCCCCAGCTCAAGTGGAACAGCTCCCGGGAAGAGCTCGAGGCCAATAATGTCTTTTTTATGACTGACGACAGAGATCATTATATTGACAAACTTTTCAGCCGGTTAATGGACGCAACGGAATAAGGCGGCAAAAGATCAGCCTATTACCTGTAAGTGCTATTAAGAAACCGAACAAAACAGCTTAAAATAAGGTAACACTTTTTCCTGGCAACAATAAGGAGAAAGTGCAATGCAGAAACAATTTAGTCAAAAACAAAAACTGATCATCGTAAAAAAGGGAAAAGAAATCGGCATAAAGTCACAGCCTTTCAGCTATACACAAAACGGAAAGAGCTTTTGCCGTGGCTGTGAATAGAAAGCAGGACAGAAAAAGTTTCAACTTTTCTCGGCCCAGTCACTATGATATTATTTGGCGCTGGTTTAGCGGGCTTTCCCGAGGGAGTCTTGTGGGCGGATTCAGGTAAACACCTCCAACAAGCTGTCCTGCTCTTTGGAGGTGTTTACTGATTAATGTTTATTAGATTTACATTGATCAGGTGTGAATCATTCAATAATAAAGTCAGCCCGTCTGTTTTGAGACCAGTCCTGTTCGTTCTGGCCGGTGAAAAGCGGGCGTTCCTCACCGTAACTGACAGTACGAAGACGTGCCGGGTTTACCCCGAGATTGACCAGGTACTCCTTGGTATTAATGGCACGGCGTTCGGCAAGAGCCAAGTTATATTCGTTGGTTCCCCGTTCATCACAATTTCCTTCAATGACGATCATTATAGCAGGGTTATCTTTTATGTATCCTGCATTGGAAGAGAGAATTGGCGCCATATCAGGGTTGATTCCTGCTTGATCAAAAGTAAAATAGATGGGTCTGAATGCCGTTGAAGAACGACCGTAGGTACGGCGGTACTCCTCGGATTGTTGATCTGCACCACTATTAATAGAAAGACTTCCGCTTCCTGTGCCGGTGGAATCAATTGATTCTTCTCCGGCCAGCCCTGTTTCTGAATATCCATCGGCGGAAGGGTAGTTAATGTTTGTGCCTCCGGAGAGTTCTGTTCCACCCAGTTCTGTACTCTCGGGGGGGATGATATTTTTCTTACTGCAGCCGGAGTTCAGCAACATCAGAGAAGAAAGAAGGATGGTGGTGATAAATGTTGTTTTGACCATGGGATTCATAAAAGACCTCATTTTTGGGAAAACGCGGAAGGATAAATTTGAAAAATAGTTCGTGTCTCCATCGGGTTACATTCTAGTCGCAAAAGATGGGACGTCAAGAATTTTTCACATGACCATTATGCTCCCCTGTTTTCTCTTGTTTAAGACGGGGGTGTTTACTTTTGAAAGTTACGTTTTTTTTAGAATAACTCCAACAGATGTGCTATGTTAACCGGTGGTTAATTCGTGGCGGAAGTACATTACAGCCAAAACAGTACACCATAAATTCAACGTAAAACATAAACCCATGGCCACTGTACCTATTCTCAAAATGGAGAACATTCATAAACGATTCGGAGAGTTGGAAGTGTTGCATGGTATTTCCCTGGAGGCGTATAGCGGAGATGTTATTTCGATGATTGGTTCATCTGGTTCAGGAAAATCAACCTTTTTACGATGTATCAACTTGCTCGAAATGCCAGACCAGGGAGAGATAAGCCTCGACGGAAATACCATCCGTTTTCAAACAGATAAAAAGAATAATCGAAGTACTGTGGATGCAGCGCAGGTACAAAATCTACGTTCCAGAATTTCCATGGTGTTTCAACAGTTTAACCTCTGGTCGCATATGACAATTCTGCAAAACGTCATTGAAGCACCGATTCGTGTTCAAAAGTTGTCGCGTCCCGAAGCCCATGATCTGGGAATGGCTTGTCTGGAGAAAGTGGGAATTGTGGACAAAGCGGAGAGTTACCCGGGGTTCATGTCAGGCGGGCAGCAACAGAGCGCAGCAATTGCACGCGCATTGGCAATGCGACCAGAGGCAATTTTATTTGATGAACCGACCTCGGCACTCGACCCTGAGCTTGTAGGAGAGGTTCTTGCGGTAATCCGCCGCTTGGCAGAAGAAGGTACAACCATGATCGTTGTTACCCATGAAATGAATTTTGCCAGGGATGTTTCCAATAAGACCCTGTTTTTGCATCAGGGGAAGATTGAAGAAGAAGGAGATCCGGCAGAACTGTTCAGTTCGCCGAAATCACTTCGTTTACAACAGTTTTTATCCAGCGCAATGGCGTAGCCTCATCGTCTGTCGCAGGTCCTTTATCCTATTTTGAGGCTTTGGGAGGAAAAATATGTATAAATTAGTATTGTCTGCTGTTTTAGCCGTATCTCTGCTGGTATCGTCCGCCATGGCATCGGAATCCATACGATTGTGTACTGAGGGTGCCTATCCACCTTACAATTATGTGGATGACAACGGTAAGCTGGCAGGTTTTGAGGTTGATCTTGGTAATGCTCTGTGCAAAAAGGCTGGTTTGACCTGCGAATGGGTGGCAAACGAATGGGATTCGATCATTCCCAACCTGATAGCCGGCAATTATGACGGGATATTGGCAGGAATGTCTATCACAGATGAGCGAAGAAAAACCATCACTTTCAGTGACGAATATTATCCCGTAGCACCATCGTTGTACGCAGCGGCAGCAGGGAACACGATTGACTTGTCTGCATTGAAGGGAAAGAAAATTGGTGTTCAGGGGGCAACCACTCAGGCAGCTTTTGCTGAAAAAAAATATGGTGCCGATAATACCATCGTCTCTTTTCAAAGCTTTGATCAATCTGTTGCGGATCTGATGGCAGGAAATATTGATTTGTTACTTGCTGACGGCGATCCTCTCATACCCGTTGTCGAAGGTTCAAAGGGTGCACTTGTTTATGTGGGAGATGGAGAAAGCATCGGTGGCGGGGTTGCCATTGGTTTACGTCAAAAAGATATTGCACTGGCAGATAAACTCAATGCTGCTCTTACGGAACTCAAAAACGACGGCACAGTTGATGCCTTGATAAAAAAGTATTTTGATAAAGGCCCTTTTTACACAAATTAAGCTGAACAGTTTACAGGGAACTGCACTTTTCTGTGGTCATGCCGGCTCGGTTGTGAAAACCTGTGGCACCCTGTGAATGCTAACAAACAATGCTTGAATTCCTGATTGCCCAGATTGGTCAATGGCTCGGTGAAGATATCGGCGCCTCTCTTGCCTACATAAGCAACGGAAAACACCTGGCTTGGTATGCCAGTGTTCGTTACACTCTTATTGCGGCCGTTGGAGGAGCGACTTGTGCCGTTTTGTTTGGCTTGTTGGGGGCGGCTTTGAAACAGTCGTCTTTTTTGCCTTTCAAATGGCTTGGCGATTTTTACACCACTATTGTGCGTGGGGTACCGGATGTGCTGTTTATTTTATTTTTCCCTCTGGCCTTTGAGAAGGGGGTTGAATACATACTGGCCTATGTGAAATGCGGTGCAGAAAACGTGGCAGCTACCACAGGATGGCCTCCCTGTGATGCTGCCCAGTGGTACTTGAGTACCGGTGATTATCTTGTTATGGCCTGTGTTTCTCTGGGCATTGTATACGGGGCTTTTGCCGCGAATGTCATTCATGGTGCAATGATGGCTGTTTCCAGGGGGCAGTTGGAGGCTGCCTCTGCCTATGGTTTCACACCAAGGCAGGTTTTCTGGCGTTTTAAGGTGCGCCAGATGTGGGCCTATGCCCTTCCGGGACTTTCAAATGTATGGATGTTACTTCTCAAGGCAACGTCGCTTTTATCACTGTTGCAGATAGCTGATATTGTTCAGTGGGCAGGCAGACTTGGCGCTGCAAATTATTTTCCGAGAGTGGGCTTGGTTCATCCTGACTGGCGCTGGAAATACTATCTCGTTTTGTTTCTCTTTTTTATCTTGATGACCATGATATCAGAACGGTTTTTTGAGGCTCTGCAAAGGCGTGCCAGTCGTGGTATGGCAATAACGGGGAGCAACTGATGTTTGAGTCTCTTCATCAATCTGCTTTTATCCAGGATGTTATCATTTTTGCCAAACCGGCTTTGTTTAATCTTTACTTTGCCCTGGCTTCAATCCCCGCAGGATTCCCTTTTGCTGTCCTGCTGGCGCTTGGTAAGGCCAGCCCAAATAAGTGGCTTGCCCTACTGTCGCGAGGGTATATCTATGCTTTTCGCGGATCTCCTTTATTTATCCAGTTTTTCATGTGTTATTCAATCATGCTCGCCATGAATCAATCGCTCTGGAAGCCATGGGGAATCGACCATATTGTGTTACACCCCTTGTTTCTTGGGCCTTTTGTGCTGGTGTTAAATACAAGTGCCTATGCAGCTGAATTATTTTACGGAGCCTTGAAAACAGTCCCCAAGGGGGAGGTAGAAGCAGCTCAGGCCTATGGAATGAGCCGCTGGAATGTTTTTCGCAGTGTTACATGGCCCCACATGCTGCGCCTTGCCTGGCCGGCATATAGTAATGAAATGGTTTTTTTGTTCCATGCCACCACTCTTGTTTATTTCACCCTGCCCGTTATCAATGAACAAAAGGATTTGATGAATAAGGCAACGGATCTTTTTGAACGAGACTACAATGTTTTTTTACATTTTGGCGTGGCTGCACTTTATTTTCTTCTCATTTCCATTCTGATTTTCTGGGTGGCGGGCCTGATACAAAAGCACTTGAATAGTCATATTACAGGCGACAAAGTACGCCTGTCCTTCAAACCCAGGTATCTCCGTTAGTTCCCCCTCGTGATGAGACTTTTCAGATTGTGTTTTTTCTTGTGTTGCATTACCATTGGCTGTAAAGTAAATCATTCCCTTAAATAGAATCTGTTTTATTTTAACATTAGCCGTCACGATTCAGGTGGGACTGCCAAATGAGCAAAACCACCGAACTGTAACTGTTCAGTAGTGCTTTATATGTGTTCAAGCAGGCTTGCGAACTAGAGTAGTCCTCTGTGAATAAGCCTGATCGGAAACAGATGAAGTGCTGCTGAACAGTTACCATTAGCCTTTATCGGAGTGGTGCCATGAGTAAGTTCGGCAGTATTTTTCTTTCTTGTATCTTTTTTCTAGCCCCTCATCTTTCAGGGGCATCAGGAGAAATTCCCCCAATTCCTGCAGCATGGACGGCTCAAAACAGTGTGGAATATGCACTTGCTCATAGCCCGGATGGTCGTATTGCACTGCAGCGCATGGATATGGCAACAGCGGATCTTACCTTGGCCAGGGGAGGCTATTATCCTCAGGTGGATATCTCTGCCGCCTATGGACAAACCAACAATCCAATGTACTCTTTTGGCAATATTCTCAACCAGGGTGTGTTTACTCCGGGCATGGATTTCAACAGTCCTGGACGTACAGACAACACGACCATTCGTATGGGAATGGAGTACAGGTTTTATAACGGCGGCAGGGATCAAGCGAGTGTTGAGGCAGCTGAGGCCGAGTACGCATTTACCGGGATGGAGCGTGAGGAGGTTTTCTCCCGCCTGGCTTTTGAGGTGGTACGGAGTTATCACGCAATGGTGCAGGCGAGGGATATGCTCGAGGCACGAAAAGCTTCAGTCGATGCCATTCGAGCGTCGCTCAGGGTGGCAACGGCTCGCTTTAATGCAGGAGATCTTTTGAAGGCTGATCTTTTAAATCTGGAGGTGGAGGAGTCAAGCGGCTGTGAGAATCTTATTCTTGCGGAGCATCAGCTCGAACTGAGCCAAAAGATTTTTCTTAACCTTCTGGGTCTAAAAGAAGGGAGTGTTGTGCTTGATACCTCAGATGGATATCAACCGCATCTTCCTGAGAAGCTGAGCTATTCCCAACGTCCAGAGCTTAAAAAACTAATTTATGCAGAAGAATCCGCTAAAGCAAAATTGCGAGTGGCTCGTGGTGCCAGGCTCCCCACCGTCGACGGTTTTGCTTCCTATCAATATGATAAAGGCTTTATCATTGACGGAAATGGTGATTCCTGGATGGCAGGTGTGAAGGTAAATTATCGCCTTTTTGATGGAAACCGAACCGGTGCCGCTGTGGCCAAATGCATGGCTGAGCTGGCCTCGGTTCAGGCGCAAAGGGAGAAGCTTGAGCTTGGTCTGGATCTTGAGGTCAAGCGGGCCGACCTCAATCATCGTCAGGTTATACAACGTCTGCAAGTAACGAAAAAAATGGTAGAGCAGGCAGAAGAAAGTGCCCGACTCAGCAGAACCCGATTCAAGGAGGGAGTTATTCTTTCTTCGGAGCTGATTGATGTGGAAATGCGACTCACCGATGCCCGTGTCAGACACAGTGTGGCAAATGCAGAGATACATGTGGCAAAAGCGGATTTACGAAGAGCCATGGGCTTGGCTCAATTTGAAGAAAACCCAGGGAAGAAAGAGGATACTCGTGAAAAACCGGAATAGAATACTTACTGGAATGGTGCTTCTTGGTGCCATGGTCTTTGGGGGAGGATGTAAGGGAGCGGAGGAGCACAAAGCAGCAGGTGCCACCCCTCTTCCTGTTGTCATGGTGACAACAACTGAGGCGAGGGAAGAGCTTGTCCCGTCCCGAGTTGAGGTCGTGGGAACTCTAGAGGCTGTGGAACGTGCTTCGATATCGTCTCGCATTGCCGGACAGATTATTGCTCTGCCGGTGGTACTAGGCTCCAGAGTGAACAAAGGGGATGTTCTTGTTGTAATCAGCGCTGCGGAAATATCTGCTAAGGTGTTGCAGGCGGAGGCACAGCTTTCGCAAGCCCGTCGAAACCTGGCTCGTGAGAAAAAATTGCAAAAACAGGGGGCTTCCACCAGGGAAACCGTCAAGGCTCTCCAGGATGTGGCCCGTATTGCTGAGGCCGCTTTCAAAGAGGCGAAGACCATGCTTGATTTTACCACCCTCACAGCCCCTTTTTCAGGAACCGTAACGAACAAGATAGCAAATATCGGTGATCTGGCATCACCCGGTAAAGCTCTGCTGCAAATTGAGAATGGGGAGAAGCTTCAGGTATTGGCTCAGATCCCGGAGGCATTGCTTTTAAAAGTCGCAGTGGGTGATGTTCTATCCCTTCAGGTACCTGCGGCAAATCGAAGCATGCGTGGTGTGGTGGCAGAGGTGGCACCGGCAGCAAATCCTTTGTCCCGTACCGCCCCTGTAAAAATCGATATTGAATCGGCTTCGGATCTTCGGGTGGGGCAGTTTGCCCGCGTTGCCCTTGAGAGGGCAGGAGAGCCGGCTCTGGTTCTTCCAGGGGCGGCAGTCCTTTCCAGAGGCCAGATGGAAATGGTTTTTGTGGTGGATACAAAGAACAGTGTTGGTCGTATGCGGCTTGTAAAAACAGGTGCCAGGTCATCTGGAGGCGTGGAAATTATTTCAGGTCTTGAACCGGGAGAACGTGTGGTTATAAGCAATACGGATAAATTACAGGATGGTCAACCACTGGATATTAAAGGACGATGAATAATCAGGAATTTGAACATCCGGGTTTTGCCGGAAAGATGGCAGCGGCTTTTGTTGATTCAAAGCTTACAGCAGTGGGGATTCTCGCTTCCATGCTTTTGGGGCTGATGGCCATAATGATGCTGCCAAGGGAAGAAGAGCCGCAGATCAAGGTGCCCATGATTGATGTGCTGGTCTCTATGGAGGGTGCCACGCCCAAAGAGGTGGAAGAACGCATTTCCATTCCAATGGAAAAGTTGCTCTATGAACTTCCAGGTGTGGAATATATTTACTCCACCTCCATGGCTGGACAGAGTCTTCTGGTGGTGCGATTCTATGTGGGTGAGGATCTGGAAAGTTCCATTGTACGATTGAATCAGAAGCTTGCCACTAATTTTGACCGTATCCCTCAAGGGGTTTCAACCCCCATTGTCAAGCCCCACATAATTGATGATGTTCCCATTCTGGCACTCACTTTTCATTCACAAAAGTACGATCACTTTATCCTGCGTCGTCTGGCTGCTGAGGTTGATGACGCTGTGAAAAGTATTCATAACGTGGCGGAAACCACTCTGATTGGAGGCACCAGGAGGCAAATTCGTATTCAATTTGACCCGCTGCTTCTTGCTTCGAGAAATCTAAGCCTGTCAGAGCTGATCCCTGCCCTGCAACAGGCCAACAGCCAAAGTTTCAGCGGGAAAATAATCGCAGGGAATCAGGAAATACTTATACAGACCGGAACGTTTTTAAAAAATAAAAAGGAAATTGGTCGTGTGGTGGTTGGTGTGTATGGGGGGAGTCCTGTTTATCTGGATGAGGTCGCAACGATACTCGACGGACCTGAAGAGCCGAATAATTATGTTCTTTTTGGTACACCAGATGGCCATACACCCGAGGCGGCGGTGACGCTGTCTCTTGGCAAACGTCCGGGGTCCAATGCCGTAAAAGAGGTGGATGAGGTTCTTGAGAAGGTGGAAAGCCTTAAAGGAACCCTGATCCCGGCAGATGTATCCGTTACTGTGACAAGGAATTACGGGGAAACAGCTGCCGAAAAATCAAATGAACTGCTCCTTCATATGGGAATAGCTGTTTTTGGTGTGGCCGTCCTTATTCTCTTTTTTCTCGGCTGGCGGGAATCCATTGTGGTTATGTTGGCAATTCCATCCACACTTGCGTTGACTCTGATGGTTTTCTATCTGTATGGGTACACACTTAACAGGATCACGCTTTTTGCTCTGATTTTTTCCATAGGAATTCTGGTGGACGATGCCATCGTGGTGGTGGAAAATATTGTTCGTCACACCCGCCTTCCGGGAAACCGGGGGAAGTCAATGGCAAAGATAGCTATTGAGGCTGTGATTGAGGTGGGAAACCCAACCATTCTTGCCACTCTGGCTGTGATTGCAGCGATCCTTCCCATGGCCTTTGTCGGTGGACTTATGGGCCCTTATATGCGTCCCATCCCCATCGGTGCTTCTGCTGCCATGGTGTTTTCTGTCATTATTGCCTTCAGTGTTACTCCCTGGGCTTCTGTACGAATATTGAAAAAGAAAAGTTTTTCAGAGGAAGAAGCTGTTGTTGGAGAAACGTTTGACGAAGACCACGCACCGGATGATTTTTTCACCAGGCTTTATCATCGTATCATGGAGCCACTTCTCAGCAGTGGTTTTGCTCGTGTTATCTTTTTTGTAAGTATTATTGCAATGCTGCTTGGTGCATGCTCAATGGTGTATCTGGGGCTCGTGAAAGTGAAGATGCTGCCCTTTGATAATAAAAGTGAATTTCAAGTGATACTTGATATGCCTGAGGGCTCAAGCCTTGAACAGACAAGCCGTGTAGCTCTGGAAATGGCAGATGTTATCAGGCGTGATCCTGCAGTGGTTGATTACCAGGTATATGCAGGCGTTGCCTCTCCTTATAATTTCAATGGACTTGTGCGCCATTATTTTATGCGACAGGGCTCCTCTGTTGCAGATATCCAGGTTAATCTTTTACCTAAGGCCCAACGGGACTTGAAGAGCCATGATATCGCAGTGCGGGTTCGTCCTGCCATCGCTGCAATAGCAAAAAAATATGGGGCGGCTGTCGCTGTTGCAGAAGTTCCGCCGGGTCCTCCCGTCCTTCAGACCCTGGTTGCCGAGATTTACGGGCCAGGCGAAGAAGAGCGGGTAAGGCTTGCCAGTGCTGTAAGGGAAATTTTTGAGTCAACAGAAGGGGTGGTGGATGTGGACTGGTACCGTGAAGAGGAGCGTAGTCGGTTGCTCCTTACGGTGGATAAGGAAAAGGCAGCTCTTAATCACATCTCTGAAGCGGAAATAACCCGTGCTGTGCAAATTGCAATGCAGGGGGTGTCCATTACCCTCTTTCATCAACCTCGGGATAAAGAGGCTATCGATATGCTTGTGGAGCTTCCTGCCTCCATGCGGGTTTCCACGGAGGCTTTATTGAATATTGGCCTGCGTTCCGCAAATAATCCCAATGCACCTCTTGTTCCATTGCGTGAGCTTGTAAGGATCAGTGAAATTCCAGTGGATCAACCAATCTATCGGAAAAATCTGCGCCCCGTCATTTACGTGACAGGTGATGTGGCCGGTTCTGTGGAAAGCCCTGTATATGCAATTTTTGATATGAACAAAGCTCTTGCTGAATTGAATCCTGAAACCTTTGGCTGTGACGGGGAAAGAATAAAAATATATAACTTGAAGCAACCCTTCAGTACTGAACAACCGTCCATGAAATGGGATGGTGAGTGGCACATCACCCTGGAGGTTTTTCGTGATCTCGGACTGGCATTTTGTGTGGTGATGGTTCTTATTTATATGCTCATGGTCGGGTGGTTCAAGGACTATTTTACACCTCTTGTGGTGATGGCTGCCATCCCCTTTTCCCTTATCGGGATGCTGCCTGCCCACTGGGGATTTGGTGCCTTTTTCACAGCAACTTCCATGATAGGTTTTATGGCTGGTGCTGGAATTGTGGTGCGTAATTCAATTATTCTCGTTGATTTTATTGAACTTCGTATCAGCCACGGCCTGCCATTGGCTGAGGCTGTAGTCGAGGCGGGTGCTGTACGTTTTCGTCCCATGCTGCTCACAGCACTTGCTGTTATGGTTGGTGCCTCAGTTATTCTGGCAGATCCAATATTTCAAGGCCTTGCCATTTCACTTATGTTTGGGGAGATCGCTTCCCTGCTGGTGAGCCGTATGGCTGTTCCGGTACTCTATTTTATGCTGAAGAAGCGTTCTTATGAGAAACAGTCTCTGGCGTGATGCAGGGGGCAGTTATTGGCCGTGTGTGGGGAAAACAGCTGAACCAACGTGATCGTGAAAAAAAAGCGGTGCTCTGTGGCAGTTACGAGAACTGTATCAATTTATTAGCAAGGAGGAAGAG
>CAMZKT010000042.1 GCA_947311435.1 uncultured Desulfocapsa sp. | reverse complement strand
TAGCTCAGTTGGTAGAGCGACGCTCTCGTAAAGCGTAGGCCAGCAGTTCGATCCTGCTTGTCGGCTCCAGTCGTAAAAAGGGGAATCAAAGAATAGTCTCTTTGATTCCCCTTTCCTGTTTTTCTGGATCTTAATTGTATTATTATTTCTCTCCTTATTAAGGAGACACAAACCAACCTTTTTATGATTAATGACAAAAGGTTGTCCTGTGTATTATGCTGTCCCTATTCGTCTTTATCAACTTTTATGATCTTATCACCTGGTTGCAATGCATCGCCAACCTTAACAGAAATTGCAGTTACAATGCCATCAATCTCTATATTAATTGGTGTCTGCATTTTCATGGCTTCCATGGTTGCGATCTTGTCTCCAGCACATACTTCCTGCCCTTCTTCAACGCATATTTCACAAACGTTTCCAGCAAAAGTAGCTCGCATATCACCAGCCTTGGCAAGGTCAATAATCTCTTCCTTTGAAATTACAGCCACTTTTGCCGTAGCTCCTTCAGGAAGGTCTGGAGCAAAATCATACACCCTCTGATGATGATCCACATTCAAATAGACGCTGGTTTCTCCATCTTCGTTAACAACAGAGGGGCCGACTTCTATCCTGTGTTCTTTGCCGGTGTGATCTACAAATTGCAGCGGCTTTCCAGATTCAAAACTTCCCTGATGAAGAAAAATAGAGGGGGGGAGCACATAGACTTTCCCAAATTTATCCTCGAACTTGAAAAATTCGACGGCATCATTGGGGTGCTGCAGATACAAAACTAGCTGCTGATCGGTGGGATCAGTTCCTATTCTATCACGAAGAGTGTCTTTTTCTTTTTCGATATCCATGTCACCGATGTCTTCAACACCACCTTCTTTCTCAAGAACTTTTTCCCAATCTGAACCAAGAACTTTTTCGAAAATCCAGTCTTCCGGTTTATAAAAAGGGAAAGGACCATATTTGCCAAGAAGTAGATTGCGAAGATCACCGGATGCATTACCATAACGCTCGCCACCCTGGACGTTTGAGACGGCGGTTGTCCAAAGAATTTGAGAACCAGGCGTTACAGACCAGTAATTGCCTAGCTCTTTTTGAACACGAGGCAACTCCTTATGAAGGATGTCTGGCATTTTGTCAAGGAAGCCACCCTTTGAGGCCTGCTCAAGGCTTGACCCCATGGCACCACCAGGAAGCTTGTGTATTTGGACAGTTGGCTGGAATCCTTTGATTTGTGATTCGAAGCCTTCGTAGTGTTTCCGTTCGTCACGAATTACTTCAGATGTCTCAATCACGGCTTCTTCATCGACGGTTGCAGGTGTATGTCCAACATCCTTTAAAGCCTGGATAACAGTTAAAATAGGTGGAGGACCATAAAATCCGGTAAAAGAAGCATCTCCAGCATCCACGATGGTAGCACCATTTTGAACTGCAGCAACTATTCGTCCAACATCGTTGCCATCAGTGTTGTGACCGTGGTAATGAATTGGCAGATTTGGGTATTCCTGACGAATAGAGTTTACAAGTTCTCCAATACGCCCTGGGGTTCCTAAACCACCATGATTCTTAATACAAAGAATAATGTCACTACCTGTTACATCCAAAATTTCCTTCACTTTTGTTAAGTAAAAGGCGTCAGTGTGTTCGGGGCCAGTGGAGAAGCAGATGCAAGGTTCATTGATTTTCCCCGCATTCCCAACCTCCTCAAAAACAGCCTGCATGTTTGGAATATGATTCATAAAGTCGAAAGTACGCCACACATCGACATATTTGGCAAACTCCTTGACCGTGAATCGGATAACATTTTGAGGGTAGGGGCGATACCCAAATAAATTTACTCCTCGGCACAGTGTCTGAAACATGGTGTTGGGCATTTTCTTACGAAGAATCTCAAGTTTCAGAAAAGGGTCAACCTGCTTCCGCAGGATATCCACATGTACAGATGCACCTCCAGTTATTTCCAAAGAAAAAAAACCGGCACGTTCTCTTGATTCTGCAGCGAGAAGTTCGGTATGCAAAAGAATTCTATTTTTAAAATCAGATTGTGACAGGTCACGAGCAGTATTAGTTATATGATAACCATCTGCATTTTGTAACTGCCTTACCACTTCGGCGGGAGATGTTCCTTGTACTATTCGTTCCATAGTCTTTCCTTGTTCCTGTCTATTGTCGCTCAGTATTGGTCGAAATGACTATCACTATTCAATCAACAATATTTAATTAAAAAAGTGATACCTAGTTTTATGCCGCATAGGGATTATGACCCCGATGATGAATTTCAGCAATCAGGTTGGCCAGTTTACTTGCCTCATTCGTGTTGTCATCATAATCGAGTAGCTCAGGATGTTTGTCGAGATAAGAAGTATCGAAGTTTCCGGCAAGAAAATCTGGCTCATTAGCTATGTTAAGATAGAAGGGGATAGTTGTTTTTGGTCCCGAAATAACAAAATTTGTTAGACAGCGACGCAACCTGTCCACAGTTTCATTCCAGGAGAATCCATGTACCGTCAGCTTTACAAGTAATGAATCGTACACTTCAGGAATAGTAAAACCCTGATAGACAAAGCCATCCAAACGAACACCATACCCACCAGGCGACCTGTAAACCGAAACTGTTTTTCCACCTTCTGGCATAAAATCAGCTTTTGGATCTTCCGCATTTATCCGCATTTCAATGGCATGTCCTCGCATTTTAACATCTTCCTGGGAACAGGAGAGGGACTTCCCTAAAGCAAGTTTGATTTGAGTACGGACAATATCGATACCAGTAATCATCTCGGTAACGGTGTGCTCAACCTGTACTCTGGTATTGATTTCCATAAAATAAAAATTAAATTCTTTATCAATTAGAAATTCAACTGTACCTGCATTGAAATAATTAGAGGCTTCAGCGGCCTTGACAGCAGTATCGCATATTGTTTCAAGAAGTTTTGTGTCTCCAATCATGGATGGAGCGATTTCCACCAATTTTTGATTTCTTCGCTGGATAGAACAGTCGCGGGTTCCAAGATGAACTGTTTTCCCAGCTTTGTCGGCTATTACCTGGACTTCAACGTGTTTTGGTTCAACAACAACTTTTTCGAGGTAAACACGATCATCATCAAAGGCTGCTTTTGCCTCAGAACGGGCAACAGGGATTTCTTCCTTCATCTGATCCGCATTTTCGATAAGTCGTATTCCGCGGCCACCACCACCACAAGTCGCTTTTAGCATTATGGGATACTTATATTTTTCACCAAAAGCGAGTGCCATCTCTACACCCTCGTCGCCATGAGGAAGATTGTCGGTTCCAGGAACCATAGGAATACCAGCTTCTGACATGATCTTCCGTGCAATAACCTTATTTCCCAGATCGGTTATGGTTTTAGACGATGGTCCGATGAAGATGATATCGTTGTTTTCACAAGCCTTTGCAAAATCCGGATTTTCTGCAAGAAACCCATATCCTGGATGAATTGCTTTTGCGCCTGTTCTTTTGGCGGCTGTAATAATTTTGGGAATGTTAAGGTAGTCACAGCGGGGACCATCTCCAAGCCAGATAGCCTCGTTAGCAATCCGGATGTGCGGTGCTTCGTTATCGGGGGTCTCGTAGACAGCAACTGCCTCACAGTTTAATTCCTGGATGGCGCGAATGATACGGATTGCGATTTCACCACGATTGGCAACTAGTATTTTTGTTTTCAAAGCAACTCCTTTCACTGATTTTTTCAAAATTACTACAGAATATAGTAATAAGGAAAACCTCCTCGAACACTAAGAAGATTTTGGTGACAATTCTTATAGTTTCATAGTTAAAACGAGAACCATAATTTGCGGACATATACCATGTTTGAATCGTAAAGGCAAGTGATACTGGCCTTTTGTTGGAAAAACAAAAGGTGTATCCAGGCATGAATATGCCTCAAAACAGTGTTTTTTGGGGGGCTGTGTTATGTCCTAAACCCACCAGGTAGGTGACTTCCATTTAAAGGCTGCACTGTTTTTTCGGTACGAATCTTTTCCCAACTGCTGCTGCGTAAAGGACGGTTTCATCTTCGGGGTTAATGTCGAGAAGTTCATTCATTTCGTCATCGTAGAATGCTGCAACAGGACAGGCACCATTTCCTGTTGCTTCAGCAGCTATAACAAGGTTTTGGCAAATGTGTCCTGAATCAAGAAAAAGATACCGCATCCCCCTGTTCCCATATTTACACATACATCGCCTGATTACCGCTGTCCATATAAAGCCCACGGCTGCCTGTGCCATGAAAGTCTGGTTAAGGCAGGCCGCAGCCATGGATTCGGCGGTGTTTGTGGTGGTCAACCTGTCAATTGAGAATTTTTCCACATCAAAATGATAGAGGCCAGGATCCAGATCCTCCACGGAATTTGCGCTGAAATAGGTCTCTATCGGATATAACGCACCAGCTGACGGAGTTGTTCTAAATGAGTAGTTTCCAGACTTTGCAGTGATCCCCTGACTGGCCCAAAGCATAAAAGCAAGTTCTTCCATGGAAACAGGCTCCTTGTCATATTTACGCAGGGAGCGTCTTTTCTGAAGCAGGGGAGTGATACGTGCTTCTTTTAATGTCCAATTTGTAGGAAGCGGGATTTTTTCAGCATCGGGATATCTTTTAAAGGGTTCAGTTTCTGCAATGGCAGGGCGTGGCATACCTCTAATAGTTTTACGATCATATGCACTTTCCCTGAGATATTTATACCCTGAGCAATCAGGAAGTTCCGGCATGATTCACCTCGTTTTGTTGTTTTTGTTTTGCTAACTGGCCACATGCTGCAGAAATATCCTCACCTCGACTTGTACGGATAAAGACGGAGTATCCGGCATCTCTTACAATTTTTTGAAATGCGTAGACTCTGTTCCTTGAAGGACTCCGGTAAGACAGCCCTGGTGATTCATTATAGGGAAGGAGATTAATTTTACATGGAATATTATGTAGAATACGAGCAAGTTCCCGGGCATCTTCATCGGAATCGTTGATATCTTTAAGCAGAATATACTCAAACATAATTCGCTTGCGTTTTGCCATGGGATAATCACGACATGCCTGTAGGAGTTTTTGAAGTGAAAATTTTTTATTTACAGGCATGAGGCTGTCACGCACCGAATCATCAACCGCGTGAAGGGAGATAGCCAGATTCACATCGGTCTGTTCACCAAGCCGTATCATTTTATTTGCTATTCCACAGGTAGAGACAGTGATTCGTCGACTGGTCATATCGAGCCCACGCTGTTCAGTAAGAATGGAAATGGATTTAATAAGATTCTCAAGGTTATTAAGCGGTTCTCCCATGCCCATAAACACAAGATTTGTAACACGGTCGGGGCCGATCCGTTTTCTTTTTGGTTCACCCCTGAGGAATTCTCCAGCTGCGCATACTTGATTAACAATTTCGGAAGGACCCAGGTTGCGGATAAATCCCATTGTGGCCGTCAGACAAAAGGAACAACGCATTGCACAGCCCACCTGTGTTGAAATGCAAAGTGTATTGCGATCAGATTCGGGGATCAGAACAGACTCGATCACCTGTTCATCCTCCAGGGTAAAAGCAAATTTCACGCAGCCATCACTGGATCTCTGAATAAGCGGATCATGAAACTGGGAGATTCTGGCATGGTTTGCAAGCAGTGCCCTGAAATCTTTTGCCAGATCCGTCATTTGAGAAAATTCTGTGATGCCTGGGCGGTAGAGCCAGGCCATGATTTGTCTTCCCCGGAATGCGGGTTGACCCAGAGTTTCCACGTACCGGATCATCTCATCCTGGGTTAAATTGCGAAGATCTGTTTTAGAAGTGTTTGTCTCTCTCATCGACTTTTTTATTTATAGTGCACGGTATTGTTCCTGAACCAGAACCTCTTTTCCAGTAAGGGCCCTTTGTATTGCTTTGAGCATCGCTGTTTTGTCCCTTTCAAGCCGTCCGCTTAAAGGGAGATAGTTAGACGCATGGTTTGCCATGAACTGAACTGGATCACAGGTAATATTCTGTAATAACTCCCGGAGTTCAATGAGCATCCCCCTGGCATCGGGAAGAGTGAAGGAACCCTTTGAGTAGAGTTCTCCGAGTTCTGTATTTTTTAAGGGCATCAGGCACAGAGCAGCTATCTGTTTAGGGTGTATACAGTTCAAAACCCGTGCTGTTTCACGGGCATGCTTGATACTCCCCTGTCTTCCGCCAAGTCCCAATAGAACTGTAACAGAAAGAAAGATCCCTGCCTCCTTCACTCGCTGTCCCGCTTCAATCATGGACTGTGCGGTTTCACCTTTTTTCACACTGAGCAAAACATCGTTGTCACCACTTTCCAGTCCCATGTAAATGCGGTGTAATCCGTGTTTTTTAAGTTCTTTAAGGTCTTGCACTGATTTTGCGCGAATTGCTTTGGTATTCCCGTACAATGCAATCCTATGAATCTGAGGAAGAAAAGTTTTGACCTGTTTGAACAAGTCGAGAAGACGTTTTTGCGATAAGATAAGAACATCACCATCTGCCAGAAAAACACGTTTCTGTCTCTTACAATATTGCGCTGCAAAAGCCAGGTTCTTCTGTATTTCATCCTTACTGCGAACGCGGAACTGCTTGCTTTTATCTTTATAGGCACCACAAAAAGTACACCTATTGTGAGAGCAACCAACAGTTACCTGAATTATGATGGAATCGGCTTCACTCGGCGGGCGAATAATATCTCCATCATAATTCATCCTTGCTCTTTCTCCTATACCTGATTGGATGCTTCAAAATCTTTCATAAAAGCAACGAGTTTCTCGACACCAGCTGTAGGGAAAGCATTGTAAATAGATGCTCGGCATCCCCCAATGGAGCGATGCCCTTTAAGCCCGTTCAATCCAATTTTTACAGCTTCTTTAATAAACTTTCCTTCAAGATCTGAATTAGGGAGGTTAAATGAAATGTTCATAAGGGAGCGTGATGTTTTTTCAGCATGTCCCCTATAGTAGTCAGTGCTGTCAATGCAATCATACAATAAAGACGCCTTAGCTTTATTTATTGTTTCAATGGCTTCTACACCACCTTTTTTCTTCAGCCACTTCAGCACCTCTCCAACTGCGTAAATGGCGAAGCAGGGTGGGGTGTTAAACATGGAATCTTTATCTGCATGTGTTTTGTACTTGAGCATTGTAGGTATATTGGCGGGTACCTTGTCGAGCAAATCATCTCGAATAATAACTACTGTAACACCAGCAGGCCCCATATTCTTTTGAGCACCAGCAAAGATCAGACCAAACTTACTCACATCAATTTTTCTGGAGAGTATATCAGATGACATGTCAGAGATTAAAATCGTGTCTGTCTTTGGAAAAGCGGAAAATTGAGTCCCGTAAATGGTATTATTAGAAACAAAATACAGATATTCAGAGTCGGGATCAACGGTATAGTCACTTGGCAAAGGAACTCTGTTAAAGGTTTGTTCTTCACTTGAATAAGCGATATCTATATCACCAAAGAGTTGAGCTTCTTTGATGGCTTTTTTTGACCAGGTTCCAGTATTTAAGTAGCTTGCTTTTTCTCCTGAGCCTAATAGATTCATAGGAATCATAAAAAATTGACTGGAAGCTCCTCCTTGTAAAAACAATACTTTATAGTTGGCTGGAATTTCCATAAGATCACGCAGCAGGCTTTCAGTATCGGCGGCCACTGCCATAAATTCCTTGGATCTGTGACTCATTTCAATGAGACCGATACCGGTATCACTATAATTAACGATGTCTTTAGAAGCCTGCTCAAGCATATCAACGGGTAGGGTTGCAGGGCCGGCACTAAAATTATAAATACGATCAACCATCATTTACTCCTTCTAAATCATTGTCTTTGTTGAGTGGAATGTTCAAGGTCTTTTGAAAAAAAAGTCATTTTCATTAAAGGCCATGCACAAAAGAATATGCTTAAATTGCTGGAAAAGAACTCTACCTCAAGTCTTAAAAAAAACAAAGCCATAAGAGGCAACATTGAACAAATTGTTTAACGGTCATGCTTTCAGGTTTTTAACCTTTTAACAAAAGTATCAGGAAGCTGTAAAACTTACGTAAATGATGACTTCTACGGGACATTGTTTCGTTCTACCTTTGGATTTTTCCGTATTGCATCATATAAAACAATGCCGGCAGTCATGGCAAGGTTCAGACTTCTGATGTTTGGGTTGGTCATTGGTAGGGTGAAACAACGATCTTCGTACAATTGGAGTAATTCCTTGGGAAGGCCTTTTGTCTCCTTGCCAAAGATCAGGTAATCCCCTGGTTTAAACGGTGCATCAACGTAGGATCTTTTTGTTTTAGTCGTAAGCAGATACAATCTGTTTTCATCTTGAGCTTCGAGAAATTGTTCAAAACTGTCCCAGTAGCGGATTTCTACAAATTTCCAATAATCAAGTCCTGCTCGTTTCAGGTGCTTGTCATCCGTTGAAAACCCCAGGGGGTGTACCAGATGCAGGATACTGTTGGTTGCCCCGCATAACCTGGCGATGGAACCTGTGTTAGGCGGGATCTCGGGTTCGACAAGAACGATGTGAAAAGCCTGGCTGTCATTCATTTTTCTTTTAATAGTCTTTAGGGGTGTAGCGTGTCTTTGTTCTACAGTATAAGGAAATTTAAAGCCTGTTTCAAAAAGCCATAAATAAAATAGTTTACATAGCATTAATTGGGAAAAGAAGAAAGAGTTGCATTTTTGGGGGCAGATACTACATTACACTGTTCTTCGATTGAGTCCGACTCTGTCAAAGTAAAATAACATTAACTGTCCCATTGCTGTATTCTATAATTCTCGTTTTAATGCAGGAGCTCAATATAAATGGCACTCATTGTACAAAAATTTGGAGGAACTTCGGTTGGTGATCCTGAAAGGATTAAAAATGTTGCAAGAAGAGTACTGAACAACAAGAGCACCGACGATAAAACAGTAGTCGTTCTTTCTGCTATGTCCGGTGAAACCAATCGGCTTACAAAGTTTGCTCTCTCAATGCAGAAAATTCCGGATCGTCGGGAAATGGACGTATTGCTTTCATCTGGAGAGCAAGTAACTGTGTCTCTTTTCGCCATGGCCATGAAGGCACTGGGGCAGGATTGTATATCATTTCTTGGGGATCAGATCAAAATTTACACTGATTGCTCCCACACGAATGCCCGCATACAGGCAATTGACACCGAAAAGATTATGGATTCGCTCAATGACAATAAGATTGTTGTTGTTGCTGGCTTCCAAGGGGTCGATGAAAATGGGGATATAACCACGCTTGGGCGAGGGGGTTCGGACACCACAGCAGTTGCTCTGGCCGCAATCCTTGAAGCTGATGCTTGCGAAATTTTCACAGATGTAGAGGGGATTTACACAACCGATCCAAATGTCTGCAACAAAGCCAGAAAAATTGAACGGATATCCTATGATGAAATGCTTGAGCTTGCCAGCTTGGGTGCTAAGGTACTTGATATCCGATCAGTAGCATTTGCAAAACAGTACAACGTCCCGCTTCATGTCCGTTCTACTTTCTCAGAAGCAGAAGGAACATGGGTCATTAAGGAGGAAACAGCAATGGAAGGAAAAGCAGTTTCAGGTGTAACGTATAATAAGAATGAAGCTCGTATAACCATTTCCGGGGTGCCCGACCAACCCGGAATTGCCACAAAAGTTTTCACTCCGATTTCAAATGCTGGTATTGTCGTTGATATGATTATTCAGAATCAGGATACTGGAAACGGAATGACTGATATGACATTTACAGTTCTTCGCTCTGATTATAAAAGAACCATGAAACTCCTTGAGTCCGTCGTTGAAAGCACCCAGGCAACAGGTGGGGTTCAGGGGGCCGAAACAATAACGAAAATTTCTATTGTTGGTGTTGGAATGAGAAATCATTCCGGTATTGCATCTAAAATGTTTAGTGTTCTTGCCAATGAAGGTGTTAATATTTTCATGATTTCCACGTCGGAGATTAAGGTTTCTTGTATTATTGATGAAAAATATACTGAGCTCGCAATCCGCGCTCTACATGATGCCTTTGAGCTTGAAAAAGACACTCCGGCGATAGAGGAAAACCTCGTATAATTGGTGATGCCATGACTAAATCAGTACAGATATATGATACCACTCTCAGAGATGGAACCCAGGCTGAAAATTTTAATCTTTCTGTGTCTGATAAAGTTCGTATCAGTCATAAATATGATGAACTTGGGGTAGATTTTATTGAAGGGGGTTGGCCAGGTTCTAATCCTTTAGCTGTAGAATTCTTCAAAACTATACAGAGGGAGAGTTTTAAACATTCGAAGATTGCGGCTTTTGGCTCCACTCGCCTTTTCTCCAATCCCTGTGAAAATGACAAGAATTTACAGGCCTTGATTGACGCAAAAACTCCTGTCATAACAATATTTGGTAAATCGTGGGATATTCATGTCCGTGATGCTCTAAGGATTGAATTGGAGGATAATCTTCTCATCATAGAAGAATCTCTTGCCTATTTAAGGCCACATGTTGAAAATCTCTTTTATGATGCAGAGCATTTTTTCGATGGTTTCAAAAGAAATCAGGAATATGCTTTAGCCTCACTCGACAAAGCAATTATTGGCGGAGCTGACTGTCTTGTCCTTTGTGACACCAATGGCGGTATGCTGCCCCACGAAGTCCAGCCAATTATAGAGCGGGTGCAAAGCTTTATTGCTGAACGTGGCTCGCGAGTAGAACTTGGCATCCATGCTCACAATGATTCTGAAACTGCCGTGGCTAATTCTCTCCTTGCGCTCAGCCTTGGCGTCGAGCAGGTGCAAGGTACTATGAACGGGTATGGTGAACGCTGTGGAAATGCAAATCTTGCTTCAATTATCCCCGCTCTTGGTATGAAAATGGGATATACTGCCAAATCCCTGTCCAATGTTGAAAAGTTGTACGAGACGGCCATGCTTGTTGATGAACTTGCCAATCTTCCACATAATAAATATCAGCCCTATGTGGGGCGATCTGCTTTTGCTCATAAAGGTGGCATTCATGTCTCTGCTGTGAAGCGAAATCCACTGACCTATGAACACATAGAGCCTGAAAAGGTTGGAAATTTCAGACGAATTCTTATCTCAGATCAGGCTGGAAAATCAAACGTCCTTCACAAGGCTCAAAAGTTTGGTATTGAGCTTGATCCGAAAAGCCCAATTGCAGCTTCCATCGTTTCCGAATTGAAAGACCTTGAAAACCAGGGTTTTCAATACGAGGGGGCTGAAGCCTCCTTTGAACTTCTTATGCGTAGAGCTATGGGAACCAAAGCGAACTATTTTAAATTAATTGGATTTAGAGCTATCAACTCTAAAAGGAATATGGAGGAGCCTCCTGAAACAGAGGCCACCATCAGGCTGGAAGTCGGGGGGCGTGAGGTTCATACAGCTTCTATGGGAGAAGGGCCAGTCAACGCCCTGGATAAAGCCATGCGAAAGGCACTTACCAGGTTTTACCCCTGCCTTGAAGAAATAGAGCTTATTGATTACAAGGTGCGTGTTCTCACCGGACAGCATGGAACGGGTGCTAAAGTAAGGGTTTTGATTGAGTCAAAAGACCAGCACGAACAGTGGGGAACTGTTGGCGTTTCAGTGAATATCATCGAGGCTTCCTGGCAGGCACTTGTTGATTCCATCAATTATAAACTCATGCGTGATGATCAACGTCAGGCCTGAGTTCCTTGCCGGGTGAGAAACTTGATTACTAAAAGTGGATCTCCCAACGCCGCTAAAAAAAATGAGGGGACCGGAGTAGAACGTCTGGTGCTTTGCTTCTGTGTCCTCTTTTTTATGGTACAGATGTTTCACGGAGTATTACTAGCTGAAACTTCCGTGAGCGAAGAGTTCAATCTTACTATTCTCCCTGAAGCAGTCCTCTTTTTGTCCGTAATCCCCGATGGAATGGCCGCCGCCAATAAGGATAATGTATCTCTTACTGGATCAAGGCTAAACGCTCTTTACACACCATTCTTTTTTAACCCGGTTCCCATAAATTTCTGTGACAAATTATCCCTTCTTAGCATTAAGGGCATTGGGCCGATTCTTGCCGAAAACATACTCCATTCAAGAGAAAGATTGGGGTATTTTCTTAAAGCCGAAGATTTATTGAGGGTGGATGGCATAGGGCCTGTGAGACTCAAGACCCTTCAATCATCCTTTAGTTTTGTAGCAGTCAGCGAACCGTCCAATGAGTAATAATGACATGTTTCCCATTGTCGAACCGATTGTAGTCCTTGTCGGGCCTACAGCAATCGGGAAAACTGCTCTTTCCATAAAACTTGCCAGAAGTTTAGACTTTGAAATACTCAGTATGGATTCTATGCAGGTCTATCGGTATATGGATATTGGAACTGCAAAAATAACAAAGGAAGAAATGAAGGGTGTCAGGCACCACTTGATTGATGTTGTCGATCCAGATGAAAACTTTAATGCAGGCTTGTATGAGAACTTGGCTCTCGAAGTAATTCGAGATGTCATTTCCAGGGGCAAAAGAGTTCTTATTACTGGTGGAACGGGCTTATACTTGAACGCGTTACTGTATGGTCTTGTTAAAGAGATACCAGTTTTCCCGGAAATCAGGAAGGAATTAGAACAGGAATTGGAAAGACATGGACATGATGTTTTACATCAACAACTTTCAATAACTGATGGGATAAGCGCAAAAAGAATTCACAAAAACGACACCCACAGGCTGATTAGGGCCTTGGAGATCTTCAAGGGAACCGGAAAGAAATGGTCAAGCCTGATTGAGGAACACAGGCTCAATAAGCATCCAAAACGTTTCAGGAATGTATTAAAAATAGGGCTGACCTGTGAACGAGACACTTTGTATCGTCGCATCAACGAAAGAAGCAGAATTATGATTGAGCAAGGACTTCAAAGAGAAGTTGTTGCTTTGTTGGAGAAAGGATATGGAGGAGGCTTGAGGTCAATGCAATCGATTGGCTATAGCCACATGGTCAAGTTCATTGAGAAAGAGTTGACGGAATCTGAGATGATTGAAAAACTTTCCAGAGATACAAGAAGATACGCGAAGCGTCAATATACCTGGTTTAATAAAATCCACAATCTGTATTGGTTCGGGAAAGACCAGTCTTATGAAATAGAACAGATGGTAAGGGGTTTTATTAATGCCGCCCCCGTCCCTCTCTTCTCTGTAAAATCAAAAATTGATACTGAGTGATGAATGAATACTTGCGGACAGAAAAAAAAGAACTCAAGCTTACTGACGGGACAGTTTTAGACCCCTTCGTCATTCGTCTTTTAAGAAAACGTGGAGTTGTCGGGGGAGAAGCGATACGCACATTTCTCGAGCCCAGATTGAGTGAACTTCCCAATCCTTTTCTTATGAAAGGCATGGAACGGGCTGTTTTATTGTTGGAAAAAGCCTTGATGGAGAAAAAAACTATCCTTATTTGGGGTGATTACGATGTTGATGGTACTACTTCTACTGCGTTACTCCTCAAATTTTTCAGGCAACTCGGATTGCAGGCAGATTTTTACATACCAAATCGATTAACCGAAGGGTATGGTCTTCAAGAGAAGGCCTTGAGCAGAGTTTCCAGGACATTATTACCTGCCAATCATATTTTAGTGACCGTTGATAACGGAATTTCCGCTCATGGGGCTGTGAACCTGGCAAAAGAACTTGGTTATACAACAATTATTACAGATCACCACACACCACCTTCTGAAGATGTACCAGCAGATGCGATCCTGAATCCCCAACAGAAAGATTGTTCCTTCCCGGCCAAAAATCTGGCTGGAGTAGGTGTTGCTATTTATCTGGCCATGGGCCTAAGATCTCACCTGTTAAAAACAGGTTATTTTCAAAGCCCTCAAAATATACCAAACCTCAAATCGCTGTTGGATTTAGTGACCGTGGGTACTATTGCTGACATGGTTCCGCTTCATGGCGTCAATAGAATCCTGGTGAGAGCGGGCATGGAAACCATATCAACCAAAAGTAATAAGGGCTTAACGGCACTCTTTAGAGCGTCTGATTTAGATGTGTCTTTTGTCAGGGCTGAGGATATTTCTTTTCAAATAGCACCCAAAATCAATGCAGCAGGACGGCTTGGTACTGCAAATAAGGCAGTTGAGCTTTTTCTTGTGGAAAATAACAGTAAAGCAACATCGCTTGCACGAGAGCTATGTTCAATAAATAAATGTCGTAAAGATATTAATATAGAGCAATTAGCTAATGCTAAACGTTATCTTAAAAAACAGGATATAGCTGAACAATATTCAGTCGTCGTAGACGGAGAATATCATATCGGTGTCGCAGGTATCGTTGCAGCGAATCTTGTTGAAATGCTAAACACACCCTGTGTGATTCTGTGTAGAATGGAAGGTGGATTGTACAAAGGTTCGGCACGTTCAGTTCCTGGCGTAGATCTTTACAAGGCACTGAAAAGCTGCCAGAATATATTGTGCGGATACGGTGGGCATAAGATGGCAGCTGGTTTGAGTGTTCATTCTGACAATATACAGCGATTTAAAGAGATGTTTGATAAGGCCGTATATGCTCAAAACAAAGGGCAGCCCACGAAAATTAAAGAACAAGTGGATAGCGACATTGAAGTTGGAGTATTGTTTGACAAAGGAATCTGGAATCAGCTGCATCTGTTGGAACCGTTTGGTTTGGGGAATCCTCAGCCAGTTTTCCGTGACACAAAATCGGAACTTGTGGAAGTAAGGCCAGTGGGCAAAGAGAAGGACCATCTTCGGCTTGCTTTTAACTGGAGGGGCCGAGTTACAATTAAAGGCATTGCATTTGGTATGGGGAATCTTGCCGGGCGTTGCAGGAATAATATGAAGACAGAGATTACGTACACGCCAAGTCTGAACTTTTTTAGAGGAAAGCGGAATTGGCAGGTAAGGGTTACTAAAATCACCTTTTGCGACCAATAACAGACCGACACAAAAGAACATGAAAAATATATACATAATATACATTATGCGACATAACCTGTCTCCTGTTTTGTAAGTTTTCCCCAAAGAATGAACTTGTCCTTTTCAATGTGTTTTTACCGTTCGTTAATCACTCTGTAAAAACTATTGGAGAAATATTTAATTATTTTTATTAGGAAGGAAAATGACACTAGCTATATTTGATCTCGACAACACACTGCTCAGTGGAGACAGTGACCATGGATGGGGAGAGTTTCTTGTTAAGAAGAAACTTGTGGATGAGGGTGAATATAAAAAACGCAACGAACTCTTTTACCAGCAATACAAACAAGGAAATTTAGATATTTTTGAATACGCTGCCTTCAGCTTTAGGCCACTTGCCGAATATTCAATGAAGCAACTTGCCTCACTCCATGAAGAATTTATGCTTGACGTAATTAATCCAATGATTGGGATCAAAGCTCAGAATCTTGTTGAACAGCACAGGAAGAAAGGCCATGTATTGCTAGTTATTACGGCAACTAATAGTTTTGTAACACGCCCCATTGTTGATGCTTTTGGCATAGAAAATCTTCTTGCGACCGAACCAGAGGTTGTTGACGGTCGATTTGTTAACTCTATTGATGGCATACCCTGCTTCAAGGGTGGCAAGGTAGAAAGGTTAAAGGATTGGATGACGAGAAATAAATATACTCTCGATGGAAGTTACTTTTATAGCGACTCACATAATGATTACCCCTTGATGGCTCAAGTTGACAATCCCGTTGCTGTTGATCCTGATCCTCAATTGGAAAGGATCGCAAAGGAGAAAGGCTGGAAGATTATTTCTCTCCATTGTTGATTAATATGACTTGGGGGAAAAGCTTATTCATCAGCTTTTAATATTTTTTCACTGATTTATTTATGTAACGAACGAATCAAGCTCTTATGTTAATAGCCCAATTAAGCGATACCCACATTGCAGGAAACAATAAAAAAGCATATGGCGTTGTTCCTACAGCACTCAACCTTAGAGCTTGTGTAGAGAACATCAACAAACTTGTCCCCCTGCCCGACCTGAGCATCATAACCGGTGATATCACTTATAATGGGAAACAGGAAGAGGCTCAATGTGCGGTTGATATCCTGAACAAGCTCCATTGTCCATATTTCATAGTCCCCGGAAATCACGACAATAATTCCACACTTCTTTCAGCTTTTGGGCACAGTCCATGTCCAACTGTTGACAATACCTTCATACATTATGTGATAGATGGCTATGATATTCGCCTAATAGCCATGGATAGCACAAGGATTGACGAATCTGGTGGAAAATTATGCAAAAAAAGATTGGACTGGCTCCAAGAACAACTGGCTGTTGAGAAAACGGTTCCCACGGTTATTTTTATGCACCATCCGCCTGCAAAATGTGGTGTAATTGAAAGTGATATTGATGGTTTTATTGGTGCTGGGAAGCTTGGAAAACTTCTCTTGCAGTATAATAATATAAAAAAAATTATTTGCGGTCATATTCATATGCCTGTCCATCTTGACTGGTGCGGAACAAGTATAAGTACCGCACCAAGCATGGGGATGGGAATAGTTTTGGATTTGACTCTTGAGCGTCCTTCTGGTTTTGTAAAAGAAGCCCCAGCTTACCATTTGCATTATTTGAATTCAGAGAATAACCTTGTGACTCATCTTGTAACTGTTAGCGAAAAGGACGGGCCATACCAATTTAACGAAACCCCAGAAATCAACAACAATTAAGGTAACGACACACGGGGAAACCCACTTACATTTAAAAGCATACGCAATCCAGCGCGACTGTGTAGGTAAATAAAGAACGAGACTCCACAGGGGTGTGGTACCCTGTGCGCAATTAGCAACCAAGAAAGATACTTTCCATGGACGACACAAAAGATATTAAACCAGTTCTTGTAGCCATTGATTTTTCTGCCGATTCTGAAGCTGCATTACTTTGGGCGAATCGTTACATAAAACAAAACCACGCACCTTTAATTATCTTACATGTTGTCCATGATCCCGCCGATGCTCCCGGATTTTATCGAAAAGAAAAAGATGATTGGACAGAACCACTTGCTGCTGTGGCGAACCGAATGGCAAAGGAATTTGTAAAAGAAATGGAGAGTAAACATCCCGAACTTTCCTGCTTGAAAGAAACTCGAATTGAATTTGTTTCCGGGCTACCTCCTGGACGGATTGTTGAATTTGCCAAGAAAGAACAGGTGCAGCTTATAGTTATGGGAAGTTGCGGGAGAAGCGGTATTTCCCATATTTTACTTGGTTCAGTTGCCGAACGAGTGGCGCAGATATCAGACGTTCCAGTGGTAATTGTAAAATCACCCAGGAATAAAGAGGAAAAAGATGATTAACCCTTTTTCCAGCCTTGAACTGTGGGGAGGTTTGTTTGGTGGTCTGGCTCTGTTTCTGCTTGGAATGGATATTATGACCAAGGCTTTAAAGCTCACCGCCGGTAACCACATGAAGGATCTGCTTGCCAGATTCACCAGAAACCGTTTCATCGGAGCCGCGATGGGTGCAATAATTACATCAATTATTCAATCATCCTCTGTCACCACTGTGCTTCTCATTGGTTTTATCTCCGCCGGGGTCATGTCGATGGCACAGAGTGTTCCTGTGATTATTGGTGCTAATATAGGTACCACTATCACGGCGCAAATCCTGGCATTCAAGGTGACAAAACTTGCTTTATTGCTTATCGCATCCGGTTTTTTCCTTTCAATTATTTCAAAAAAAGGCAAGATTCGCCATTATGGATCAATGCTTCTTGGGCTTGGAATGGTGTTCTATGGAATGAATGTAATGAGCGATGGAATGGCTCCTCTTCGTTCATATGAACCATTTATCGACTTTATGGCTAATCTCGAAAGCCCCATTATTGCTGTTGTAATTGGCGCTGCTTTCACAGCCATGGTACAATCTTCCTCTGCAACGACGGGAATCCTGATAGTTATGGCTGGTCAGGGGGTTCTTGGTCTTGAGTCGGCTATTGCATTGATTCTTGGCTCAAACATAGGCACTTGTATCACCGCCGGTCTTGCCTCAATTGGAAAACCGCGCGAGGCCGTTCGTACAACCCTGGTGCATACGCTATTCAATGTACTTGGAGTCATGATTTGGATTGGGTTGATTCCTCAACTGGCAGATATTGCTCGGTGGATATCTCCAGAATACAATGGCTTAAGTGGGGTTGCACGTCTTGTTGCAGAGTCTCCGCGACAAATTGCAAATGTCCATACTGTTTTTAATCTTGCCAATGCGCTTATTTTTATCGCCTTTACAACTCAGCTTGGGAGGCTTGTTGAGTGGCTGGTTCCCGACAAACCCATCCCGGTTGATGAGGATCTTCAGCCAAAGTTTCTTGATCAATCACTGCTGATAACCCCTTCCATTGCTCTTGACACAGTGAGTCGTGAAATTGTTCGTATGGGTACTTTTACGAGAAATATCGTGGATGAATCCATGCCACTAGCCCTTTCAAACAACTTGCAGGAAATTAAACAAATAGCCCAAAAAGATAAAGTCATAGATAGCCTGCACCATCATATTCTTGAATATATCGGTATGATCAGTTCCAGTGATCTCACCAGTGAACAATCAAAAAGACTGGTGCATTTGATTCAGATTGTCAACGGATTGGAGAGAATTGCCGATGGAATTGCCACCGACCTTGTTGTCTCCTCAGTCAAACGTGTGAATGAAAATGTTATCGTTAGCCAACAAACCTCCCAGGTTCTGATGGAATTTCACCGTGAGGTCGTTAAGGCGCTTGACACTGCCCTCATGGCAATTGCCAGTAGTGACAAGAAACTTGCCAAGCATGTAAGGGCCATGAAGGGGGGTGTTGCCAGGATAAATAAAGATTTTGCAAGGCACGAGATTCAACGACTCACAGCGGATGCCCCAAATCGAATCGCAACCTACGCCCGTGAAGTTGAGATCGTCGACATTCTTGATACAATTTTCAGAATTACCAGACGCATTTCCCGATTTGCAACTCAGCCAAAAGAAAAGGCTATTAAAGATGATAAATTGGCCTTGCCTGAAGTATGATAAACTCGTAAAAAGGTCATTTGAGAGATGGGGTAGTAAAAAACATCAGATGTGAGGATGATATTATTTGTTTAATCCCGGAGCATTAGGATACATCGTAATTAAACAAATTAAGCAGTAAAGAAGCAGGTGAAGAGATTTTACGACGCCATCAAGCATAACTTAAAAGATTATTGCTGTCCCCTTCCCTGCTTTCGGTCACCTGCCTTTCCCTTTTGTCTGAAAAGTGGTAGAAGGATGTTTTTATAAATACATAGAAATGAAAGTACAGATAATACAGCAGAAATTGGAGAGATAGATGAATAGAGATATCTACCAGGAACCCCTTGTCAGCCGGTATACCAGTCGCGACATGCAGGAGCTTTTTTCTGAGAGAAACAAATTTACAACCTGGAGGCGATGCTGGCTTGCACTTGCAGAGGCTCAGTATGAACTTGGTTTAACAGATATTATCAACATTGAAATGCTTGATGAGATGCGGGCAAATGTTGATAATATCGACTTTGATGTCGCTGCTGCCAAGGAAAAAGAAATCAGGCATGATGTGATGGCTCATGTTTTTGAGTTTGGGACAAAATGTCCAAAATCTGAAGGGATAATTCATCTTGGTGCAACGTCGCAGTTTGTTGTTTGTAATACAGATCTTATTATTCAGAAAAAAGCGTTTACCCTCGTCCGTAAGGCCGTTTTGAAAGTGATATCCAACCTTGCCAAATTCTGTCTTGAACACAAAGATATTCCTACTTTGGGCTATACGCATTATCAACCTGCACAACCAACTACTGTGGGGAAAAGAAATACGCTATACATTCAGGATCTTGTCATGGATCTTGAATATATTGATGCATTTCTCGCACAGGTAAAAGCACGTGGAGCCAAAGGGACTGTGGGGACTCAGGCAACATTCGTTGAGCTTTTCCATGGAGATAATAAAAAAGTAAGAGCACTTGACGATCTTGTTTCCAAAAAACTTGGTTTTGACGAAGCTTTTGCTGTAACCGGACAAACCTATCCCAGAAAACTGGACATGAAGTTGTCAGAAACACTGGCAGGGATTGGAGCTTCAGCCCACAAGTTTGCTGTGGATTTGCGTTTGCTTTCAAACCTTAAAGTCCAGGAGGAGCCCTTTGCCAAAAAACAGACTGGCTCTTCAGCCATGGCTTATAAACGAAATCCCATGCGCTCCGAACGAATGACAGGTCTTTCCCGGAAATTAATGGGGCTTCCTGCAGATTTTGCTGCCACATTTTCCAACCAATGGTTTGAGAGAACACTGGATGACTCTGCCATCAGAAGGATGGATATCCCTCAGGCCTTTCTTCTCACTGATGCCATACTAAAGCTCTACATAAACATTACAAGTCAAATGGTTGTTTTTCCAAAGCAAATAGAGAGGCACCTCCGTATGGAGCTTCCCTTCATGTCCACTGAAAAAATTCTTATGGAGGCGGTGGAAAAGGGAGAAAGCAGGCAGGAAATGCATGAGCTCGTGAAAGAACACTCACTGGCGGCCGGAAAAGTTGTCAAGGAAGATGGTTGCGATAATGACCTGCTGCAACGCCTTGCAGATGATAAACGGATTCCTTTCTCCTTCGACGAGCTTATGAGTTTGGTTGGTGACTACAGTCAATTTACCGGACGATCCTCCGCACAGACGGATGAGTATATCCGCGAGGTTGTCGTTCCCCTTCTTGCTGCTCGCGAAGATCAGATGGGCGAAGTTGATTCTTCTCTTAATGTATAAGTTGGTTTTCTGATTTTATGGTTTTAGAATCGCTATACCTGCGGATTGATTCTGCACGCTATCACTTTTTAAAGTATATTCTTGAAGCATATGACGGGCTCTGTCTCCTTTCGACGGTGCCCGACAAGAAGGATTGCGTTTGTATTCGCTATCCTGAAGAACAGGCCAGGGTACTTTTTGAACTGCTTTCAAGTATTGCCGGATCACTCAGATCAGCATCCTCCCATTCACCATGTACTATCAATACACCTATGACTTCAAAGGCCTTCTTTATAAAAACATTTGGATGTCAGATGAACGAACGTGATTCTGAAATCATGGCACAACTTCTTGCAGAGAAAGGATATGTCGAAACCAGCACTGCCGATGATGCTGATCTCATTATTCTGAATACTTGTTCCATACGTGCAAAAGCCGAGCAGAAAGTAATGAGCCTTCTGGGAGTATTGCGTAAAAGCAAAAAACGTAATCCCGACTTAAAGATTTGCGTTGCCGGATGTGTGGCTCAGCAGGAAGGCAGGAAGATAATAGAAAAAATGGCTCATGTAGATCTTGTTGTTGGTACGCAAAACATTTATGAGATTGCGAAATTGATTGAAAATGTGCAAAAGCCTTCAGTAGCCACAAGTCTGGCGGATGACTATGATATCCCACCATTTATTCCAGATTTAAAGCATGAAAAACAAACAGGCAGTAAACCAGTAATTTTCAAAAAGTTTATCACCATTATGCAGGGATGTAACAACTACTGTACTTATTGTGTCGTTCCTTTCACAAGAGGACGAGAAGTCTCCCGTGAGGTTGATCATATACTCAAGGAGGCCTATGCACTTGTAGAGGCAGGAGTAAAAGAAATCACTCTGCTTGGGCAAAACGTTAATTCTTACGGTAAGACAAATCGTGTAGACAAAACAGATTCGTCATATACTTTCAGTAAACTACTCCGTGCTGTAGCCAAAACTCCAGGACTTAAACGTCTGCGTTTCACCACCTCCAACCCTAAGGACCTGTCAGATGATTTGATGCGATGTTTTGCTGAGGTTGAGATTCTATGTCCTCATTTTCATCTCCCGGTGCAGTCCGGTTCAAACAGGATACTTTCTCTCATGAATCGGAAATACACCAGGGAACTTTATTTGGAGAAGGTAGCGGCATTACGTAGTTACTGCCCTGATATTGCAATTACTACAGATATGATAATTGGCTTCCCCGGTGAGAGCGAACAGGATTTTGCTGAAACCATGTCCCTTCTTGAAGAAGTTCATTATCACGGTTCCTACTCTTTTAAATACTCAGATCGGCCAGGCACCCGCTCAGAGACATTTTCAGATAAGATTCCTGAATCCACCAAGTCTATAAGGTTGAAAAAGTTTCAAACGAGACAGGAAGAAATTTGCCTAAAGAATAACCAAAAATTCATTGGAAAGCAGGTCGCAATTATGGTTGAAAAAGCAGGAAAAAAGTCATTGGTTGGCCGTACCAGGACAAACCATCTGGTTCACTTTCCTGACACCGTCTTAGAATGTATTCCTGGAGATATACTCACATCCACTATTATTCATGCAGGACATCATTCACTGAGAGGAAAACTGTAGAACAGTTTTCAATCCTTCCCTTTCATTTGTCGAGGCAATATAATAACACATGAAATGTTCAAACATTTTCTTCATTTTGCTGTTTACTAGCCTACTCACAGCATGTGCAACTAGTCCAACCGGCAGGAGTCAACTCATGTTGGTTTCTCCAGAAGAAGCCATAGAGGCATCATCGACAGCATATCTGCAAACGATGGATTCACTTAGATCGGAAGGAAAAATTGATAATAATCAAAGTGTTGCAAAACGGATTAAGCGCATCACTGGTCGCTTAATTACTCAGGCTATTGAAATGCACCCTGAAACCAGGCACTGGAAGTGGAATGTTAAAGTTATCGATGATCCTGAGATGGTTAACGCCTGGTGTATGGCAGGTGGAAAAATGGCAATATATACTGGTCTATTAAATAAGGTGAAACCAACCGACGATGAGGTAGCTCAAGTTATGGGGCATGAGATATCCCATGCTCTTGCAAATCATATTGCTGAGAAAATGTCTGTCGCCATGGCATCGCAGGTTGGAATGTCTGCGCTTTCCGTAGTTCTTAGCGTAACAGGATATGAATACGGTGGCCTTGCCATGACAGGAGCAGAACTTGCGGCAACTACTGCAATGCATTTACCGAATAGCAGAACGGCAGAAGAAGAGGCGGATAGGATAGGTATAGAAATCGCTGCCAGAGCTGGCTACAATCCTGATGCCGCTGAAACGCTCTGGCAGAAGATGGAAAAGATAGGTGGGAATTCAACTCCTGAATTTCTCAGTACTCACCCGAGTCCTGGGAACAGACAGGAGACTTTACGTGAACTGGCACCACAGATGAGGCACTTCTATTTAGAAAAAAAAGCACATCCAATATATCCCTTGTAAACCTGTGTTTCCTACGTTGGACTGTATCGGAAGATGAGGTTTAAGGAACAAAAAAACGAAGCATCTTACTATTTTTCAACGGTTTTAAAACCATCAAAACCAGCGGATCAAAATCCGCATGAACAGAGCCGCTTAGACCTCTGCACGTCAGTAAGATCTACAAATTCTGCACCTTAGTACGACGAAATCAAATAAAAAATACGTGCTTCAAATCTGAAGTTTTTTTACTTACCCATTTCTTAATTCACCTTTTTCACATTTTTGCGAGTTTATCACGTATCGTAATTCTCAACTTTCCCTTCTTTACAGAGAAAGAAAGTTGCACTTGATTGAGAGTTTTTTCTATTAATAGTTTTACTATAAAGTAAGTTATGGAAAGAATAGATTTTCACGAAGAAAAATCACAGTGTGAGATTACAGGATGCAATCGTTTATTACTGGAGGTCTAATGAAGGTCACCATTGAAAGAAGAGCACTGGAAACACTGCTATATGCTGTTTTGAGTTGTAAATGCCCTGTCACTGAAAAGACGGAAAAAATGCTGTTTCTGAAGTTTAACACACTTTCTGCAAGTGAGTTACTCGACTTGAAGCCTTTTATTGATATAGCAGATACTAATCCAGACAAGACACCACTTCACCTGTTACTTGAATTTTGTTCATTTTATCAGAGTGATCCGAAAGACTTCAGTATAACTCATAACGATGTGTTGAGATATCTTTGCTGCCGCTACCATTTTGACAGGATGAAGGGACCAGCAAGCTTGATCGTCACCATTGACCAAGCGGTACGGATGGTCAGCCATATGCTCCTCCCTGTATCTGTTAAACAACAAGGCGATAAAACCAGCGCAAAATTCCAGTTTAGGAACAAAAGCATTATCTTCAATTCAGTATTTATGCCAGATAGCATTACCTTGAGCAGTGGTTCCTGCTATGGATTTCACTTAGGAATGATTGTCAGTAATTTAACACAGGAACAAGGAGTTATGATAAAAAAACATCTTGCGGTTATTCCTGAGTTTTGTTCTCTTTGCAAGCAAATAGAGTTGGTTGACTTTAAGAATTTCCTTGGCCAGGATCATCATGAAGAAATTGTTATCCGTTACTGTCGATCTTCAATGAAGACGTCTGTAAAACCATAGATGTTATACTACCAGAATTATTCACAAGTATAGGGGGAACTGCTTACAGGATACCGCATTTTTTCACGGTCACGCTGGCTTACGTATGCCTTACACGCTGCGCCAGCCTGCCTGCGAAAAACTGCGACTCCCTGTAAACAGTTACAAAATCGGTGGTTTGTGAAAATAAGTCGCTTACCCCGTGAGTAGCTACGTATAGGGAAGGAAAGACAATTATAAACATGCAGGAGCAAAGTAATGCTTCCTCCTGTTAATAATCGTCATAAATCGTATTTTTTATCTTTCGCCAATGGAATTTTCACTCACTCGTTCACGCCTTTCCACAGCTGCCTTGATCACCCGAAATAGCTCGCGATAATAAAATTTGTTGTGGCTAACAATATACTGATGAATAATGGTGCGTAACTCCTTCTCCGTTAGATTGGGAAAGGTGGAAATAACTTCGGGAAGCACATGGCTTTCCCATGTTGGTTCAAAGGGGATCTGCATTTTCCGGCACTTCTCCTGCGACTCCATTGCTTCATTAATCAAAGTATCCCGCAAACGTTCAGCTGAATGGAATTGTTTTTTTGCACGAAGTTTAGACCCCTTTCTTCTTGTTATAAAAAGATATATCTCATCAAGTGGTCCCTGGCGTAAAACCTTTGCGAGATACTTAATCTGTCTGTTTCGCGCCCCTCCTTTGAGTCCGCGGGTTGCCAGAATCTCTTCATGAATAACCGCTCCTCCAGGAAAAGTCTTTAATTCCCTGTCCGAGAGGTCGGCAACTTCTTTAGCCAATTCCCCTACCTGTTTATAGATCCTTTTCATTTCAGACCTACTGATTAATTCAGCCATTATTGTATTCCTTAAGCAGTGACGAATTCAGTGGTTCTTAAATATAAATAGTTTGTCCACTTGAATAATTACGTTATAATTCAGAAAAAACGTATCCTATGTAAACATCAATCGGTTGAACCCACCCTCCTCCCACCAGGGTCTGCAAGCATTTATACCCATAAGTTCGAACAATATCACTTCAAGAATCAAATAGACCCTGGTATTTTTCCGTACACAAGCGGTGATGGTCTCCCCGTGATGGCCAAGAGCAGCATGAAGATGAATAACGGGTTTATCTCCATCCATATATATTGACCCCGTACCAATGGCCTCTCTTGCTTCCTCCACCCTTGTCCAAACGGGTTTTGGTGGCACAACAGGCTCTTCCGGGCCAATAACTACATCGGCATGCCGAACAGCCCCAAGTATTTGAAACCAGGAATTCTCTATCTTTTCTTTTACAACTATTTCCTTTAATCCTTCAAGGAAATCATCGCCATGGTCAAACCGTATAGTGAGCACTCGCCCAATTGTTCCTGTTCTATATTCCATTTTTCAACTCTTTTCTGTGTTAAGTGGTGTTCTTTTGAAGATCCTGTAAAAGGAGAGAAAGGGCTGTTTGTCGTTTGGCAGTATCCTCATTATGGATAGCCATGGCCAGGGCTTGTCGTGTCCCGACAAAAACAGCAAGTTTTTTTGCCCTTGTCAGGCCTGTATATATTAAATTACGGAATAACATTTTAAAGTGTTGGGAGACAAGAGGAATAATAACGCAATCAAATTCACTTCCCTGCGATTTATGGATTGTTATTGCATAAGCTAGGTCGAGCTCACTCAGTTGATCTCTCTGGTATACTATCTCCCGACCATCGGAAAAGAAACGAACTGTACAGGTTAGTTCAATAGGGTTCATTTGAAGAATAATTCCAATATCTCCGTTGTACACTCCAAGGTCATAGTTGTTTTTCCGATGTATCACGCGATCTCCGACACGGTATATCCTTTCCCCTATACTGACTTCTCCTTTTGCGTCACTCCCTGGGTTAACATTTTTCTGCAAGGACTGGTTTAATTTGGCTGTACCCAGGCTTCCTCTAGTCATTGGAGAGAGGATCTGTATTTCAGCATCTTTTCCGAAATATCTAGGTATCCATTCAGCATAAAGCCGTAAAACAACCTGCCCTGCGGTAAGGCCATAATAGAGAGAAGACCATGGGTGTATTTTCTTTAATACGGCCCGCAGTTCCTCCGCACTATTTTCCGCTGTTTGTAAAAGACCGAAATTAATATGCTGATATTTTACATTATCCCTCCAATCATTCATCTTTTCGTGATACTCAACGGCTGTTCCCTGTATGGTTCCGAACAACTGTTCGTCATCAACACCTTCATCCAGTGATTCCAAACGAATATGTTCCTTGACTCTGCTTATGGTTCGCAGTTGTTCCTGAGTTGCTTCACTTGAGTCCATGAAAAAACAGTCACATTTTTCATGCCAAAGTTTCGGGAACCTGAACGGAGATGGAATATGAGGAATGCTGCCTTTATTAATAGCGTGTGCATACGATACAATATGGGATTCCTCAGCTTGTCGGAAAACAGTATTCAAGGAAAACACAGGCACCACCCCAGATACCAGTAAATCACCAAGAACATTTCCAGCGCCAACAGAAGGTAACTGATCCGAATCTCCCACCATTACCAGTTGGGAGTTTACAGGAATCGCAGTAAACAAAGAACTGCTCAGGCTAATATCAAGCATGGAACACTCATCAACAATGAGAACATCACAATCAAGAGGATTTTCTTTGTCTCTTTTAAATTTCCCACTTTGAAATTCAAGGAGACGATGAATTGTTTTTGCTTCAAGCCCGACAACCTCTTCCATGCGTTGAGCAGCACGACCGGTGGGTGCAGCCAGTAAAACTTTCTTGCCCATGGCCAGGAACAGTT
This sequence comes from uncultured Desulfocapsa sp., assembly GCA_947311435.1. Taxonomy (GTDB): domain Bacteria; phylum Desulfobacterota; class Desulfobulbia; order Desulfobulbales; family Desulfocapsaceae; genus Desulfocapsa. The sequence goes on along the minus strand of CAMZKT010000042.1, from coordinate 2,017 downwards.
TGACCAGCGTTTTTGTGGCTGTTGTTTTGCCACAGCCGGGCCCCCCGGTAAGGATTGAACAACCGTAAGCGACAATAGCCTTCACTGCAGTTTCCTGTTCGATGCTTAACTTAAACGCATGACTGGCAGTGTAGTGTTCCAACCAGTTGGAAACTCTTTCCGCATCAACAGCAACATCACCAGAAATACGGTGGATACTTTCAGCGGTCGATCTTTCTGCAAAATATAGGCTTTTGGAATAATAACAGATACGAAGTGTTTGATCCGATTCAGTGAGAGTTCTCTTTTTGAGAAGATTTGTTTTTTCCATCTCTTGCAAATGTGTTGCAAGAGATTCTGACAAGTCAAGAGCCAGAAGTTCGTTAATGGCAATGATAATCTGTTCCTTTAAAAGATAACAATGCCCCTGTTCTCTTGATGCAGCAAGTACATGTCTGATTGCGGCCTGTATTCTCACAGGGGAAGTTTTCTCAACTCCAAGAGAAAGAGCAACCTTATCGGCTGAGAAAAAACCTATCCCATAGAAATCATTTGCGAGACGGTAAGGATTCTTTGTTATTGTCGAGATACAGTTTTGCCCATATTCTTTGAAAATACGAACTGCAAAAAGGGTGGAAATTCCGTGTCCCTGCAGAAAAATCATCACATCACGTATGGATCTGTGCTCTTCCCAGGCGTTTCTGATCGTTTTGAGTTTTTTGTGGGCTATCCCGGGCACATGAAGAAGATCATCTATGGATGATTCAAAAACCGATAGGGTTTTATTTCCAAAATACGCAACTATACGTTTAGCAGTTTTGGGACCAACTCCTTTAATAAGACCAGAACCAAGGTACTTTTCAAGGGCTGCGCTAGTGGCAGGTTTCTGCTCCTCGGCCCATGTGGCAGAAAATTGTCTTCCAAATTTTGGGTGATTTCTCCAGTTGCCCACAAACTTCATGGTCGCGCCGGCAAACACCTTTGTCTGATGAACGATGACCGTTGAAGGCTCTAAATCGTTATAGCATTTTACCCGAAGAACACTCCATCCGTTAATCTGGTTATGAAATGTTACTCGTTCAACAATGCCTTGTATACTCTCAAAATGTTTGGGGTTGTTTAGCATAATCGCCATAACTATTTGATTTATTGGAATCAAAAGAACAATAGATAATATTTCTTATTATTGTAAAGAGTTATCCTGTTAAAGTCGGTAATGCATAAAATGCTCGCTGGTTTTTACCTTGACTGAAGGTTGTGATTATGTCAAAAAGACATATTTTATACAAATAATGAAAAGGTATGTGCTTTTACAACGCATTTAATTGCTGCCCTGTTACCAGGATAAGGCAGGAATAAAGTGGAAGAAGGAGGAACAGTATGACATTTCTTGAAGGACTGCTCTGGCTGACATTGAATGTTTACCACGAGGCACGATCAGAATCAGAGATAGGGAAGATGGCAGTCGCTCATGTTACTCTGAATCGTGCAGCCAAGAGAGAACTCAGCATCAAAAATGTTGTTACGCAGCCATATCAGTTTAGCTGGATTCAACAAAAAAAATCCTATATACCAGAGGATCCAAAAGCTTTTTTTGAATGTATGCAGTCGGTTTATGCCGCCATTACCTCTTCTGACTTTACAGCGGGTGCGACCTATTATCACCTCGAAAACATTGAACCTTACTGGGCGTCAGAGTACACATTTGTTAATCAGTACGGAAGTCATAAATTCTACAAACAGTAACCAGTCCTGACTATTCGGGCCACGTCCTAATTGAGCGAAACAACTACAGTAAACCTGCACAAAAAGGCTGATGAGGAGATCCTCTCAGCCTTTTTGTATTTTGACACAGACCACTGATCTTGGGGAAGTTACCGTAAAAACGCTATTCCACAACCCTTGCCGCCTTCTGCAAAGCATCACAGATTGTCTTCACTTGCTCTTCACTCATCTTGATGGAAACAGGGTACACCAGTGTTCTTGACATTATATCTGCGGATTGTGGTAATACATCCGGATCATAAATCACTCTGCG